>JAGVMG010000037.1 GCA_020053915.1 Parachlamydiales bacterium
GATCCGGCAATATATCGAACAACAACAATCCCCTCAAATCTAAATGGCGCGATTCATCGCGGCCCTGAAGGACCGCGTTTTCTCGCGTCCGCAGATAAAAGAAAATGGGGTCTATGGAAGCTTTAATTGTCGGCGTGTAGTCAGATATGATCCTTACTTCAAATACGGTACAGAACTGGAACAAGCAAATCATCTCGTTATCCAAACCATTGACTCGTATGAGAGAAACGTCTATCGGGGTGTTGGAACTGCCTTAGTTCAGGCAGTAATAAAGTATGGATATTCATTGGGGAGCGAAGGTCGTGTCCAGCTCGAGGCCGTCCGAAATTTCCACAGTTTTTACTACAAGCTGGGAATGCGTACGGGGTGGGAAGAGATTGATGAACAAATTAAAGAACTAGCTCAAACGTTAAAAGGTCGAGAAGTCCCAAAAGAGCACCGAGCTCAGCGGATGCATATGCCGCAAGAAGGAATTGATATGTGGAAAGAGAGAGTCTTAGCAAACCCTATTTTCCGAGAAAAGTAAAGTAGGCTAAGCCAAACGTAAAGTATATAGGATATGCTCTCATTGACCTTCCAAAAAAAAGAAAGGCCGCCTCAGCAAGAACCTCTCGTCTGTGGGTCGTTGCTTCAAGTCCGACTGCCGCTATTTTTCATAAGTCATTCTGTTTCGTTATTTGTTGTTGCCAATTTAAATCAATACGCCCCGTGCTCGAGCCTCGCTCAGCGTTGAACACAACAACTCTTTTAACTCTGGTGTCAAGGAGTCATGGAGCTGCTCAAACTTGTGAAACGACTGAAATGGCTCCACTTTCTCGATATCACTTTTCCAGCGAGCAATTCCTGCCTCTGGCATAGACATCTGAATGTTCTTAAAGTGGGATGTATTAGGTCTTTGAGATCCTGGGGTCTCTTGAATTGCCTTGATTAAACGGCAGATATGCACATGCAGCATGGAGACTTTTTTTCTTAATAGCTCATCCTGTCTTAGGACCAGCTCTTCATTTGTCATTTGATCGGCAACTTTCTCATCTAACAAACTCTCAGGAAGAGTCAATTTGACTTTGTAATCCTTAACGCGTTTTTCATCTTCTTCTGATAAATCGGAGCCTGCTGTAAGTCTTGCTATTGTCTCTAAAAAGATCCTCTGTTTCTGTGCAGCAATGATGGGCTTGGCTTCCTGTTCTGTGAGGAGGGTACACGTTTCAGGATTGAAAAAGCGCGGCTGCTTTTCAGGATCTTTTGAAGTGTGGACCGTGAGGAGATCTTCTTGAGAATCTAGTGGTTGCATACCCATTTTCAAATGAAACACTAAAGAACTCATTGCAGCTGTAGCATGGATCACGTCATTCTTATGATTACCAAAGCCTTGCGCAATAATAGCAGCACACATACGGCGACAAGCTTGTGTTCCAAAACCAGGACTGCGACTGATTACAGTTCCAATGGTTACTTGTAAGCTTCCATCCATCTTCTTATATAAATCATAGTGAAAAATACCCTCATCTGTCATTTCTTTGACCAGTTGATGATCCAAAAAATCTTCGGTTTTCTGAGAAACCAAGGGAATATAAGTAAAACTAGAAATTGCTTTTGATGACATAGGTAAACCTCATTTTAATTTGTGAATTATTATACTGAAAAATAAACATTGTGTAAATTAAAATATATGAATTTGTTGTTTATTCCCGGGGGCAATTGATGGTTACTCGGTTTGCCCCGTTTTTTGGAAATTATCCCTCTTACGCCCTTTTCCTTAAACATCTTGAACAATCTCCGCACCTGTCTCGTGCTAACAGCCAGAATATCAGCGGCTTGCTGCTGATTTATGGCTCTTTTTCGAACTTGAGAAAAAACCTCAGCTCGATCTATTTCCTTGGTACTCATAATGATAAGCCTTTCCATCGTTATTACCCCCTTGGTAATAAATGTTTTATTACCATAGAGAGGACATTTCTAATCTACGAAAAGCAGACATTTCTAAAAAAACGCTAACACATAATGTTAATTCTGTTGAAAATAAATAAATCTTTTAGTATAATTTTGCTCATAATTATATGTTTTATTATGTAGGTGTAATATGTCAGCTTTAACGAGAAGTCGTCACCCGAGCATGGGCAGTTGGGAGAAGGTGTATTGGACTAAAGGGGCTGCCGCTGCTGAGTCCTACTGTGCGAGAAAAAGCGCAGGATGGGAATGGGCAGAAAGAACCGTGCAACAGCTCTTAGAGTTGAATGAACGTACAATTAGATTCCCGGCGTTAAAAAAGCAGTTGAATGGGCTTAAAACCGATTATTCCAACAAAAAAACACGTTATCAGGTAGAAGAAATTGATCCAGGCAGGGCAAGGATTAGGAATTACAATCGAAGAGGGCAGCCTGGAAGAACTCCTTTTCATCGACCCAGTTTTAGAAAACGCTTTCAAACAGCCGAAAGCCTAGAGGATTATATTCTCGGAAAGATGTCTCAACATAAGGGATGTTACAATGTATTAAAAAATGTGCAGAGATTCTTGAGATTAAGCCCCGCTCTTTCTGTGGAAATTAAAGAAATGATTCGCTATCACAAGCGAGCTTATCGTAAGTGGTCGGCAGTTCGCGTCAGCCCATCAGCACTTCTTCCGATTGCAACGACCTCTCCTCAAGAATTGATGAAGATTCAGAGGATGCACACAAGTGGGCATCAAGGTGCGCGAGCGGATGCTACCATTTTTTATGAAACAATGGTAGATCACACGCATACTGCGATTAAAGACATCTATTTGTCCCGAGAGCTTTTAGATGCTTCAATTGAGGCTGTTCCCAAACATCATGGGACGCACGTTTGTGGGATTATCGCTGCCACTGCGCCCTTGGGAAAAATATTTAGTTTGGGTTGTGAAGTTGACCCGAAATGGCAACGCTCTTTGAGAGGGATAATTAATTGGTCAGGCAACGTGTTTTTCGATGAAAAAGAGGATGCATCAGTTTGGTACTCCAAATATTTTTCCCGTGAAGATGACAAATTAGTGATTCAATCTTGTGGAAATGATGGGGTTGTGGTTGATCGAAATACTTTTCAGCTGAATACTTTTGTAAATCCGGTTCTAAGTGATGTGTCTAGAAGAGCCAGTTGGATTTTTGTCGTGAATTTACAACAAAATGGATTGTATCCAAACCCATTCTCCAATTTACCAGGGAAAAGTTGTGCCGAGATGGCGATTTGTGCCATTGGCACAGATATTTACTCCACAGTTCCCAAGAATGATTATGAAACGATGAGTGGAACTTCTATGGCAGCTCCTTTTGTCACAGGAGTTGCCATGATGGTGCAAGGAGCTTTTCCCCGTTTAGGTATGGATGAAATCCGTTATGCGCTTCTACAGGGTGCGACACCCATTATTATTGATCGTTATGGTGTCCCTCATCTAGTTGAGCCAAGCCATTTAGCTACTTATTCTGGTGAACAGATTGCTCGGTCCCGCGAAATATTTGGAATGGGATTGCTCAATGCTGAAGGGGCTATGGCTGTAGCATCTAAACTAAGCTGTATGAAAGATCAAATACTTGAAGATGAGAAAAGACAGGCTCACGATCTGTTTGAAAGAGTCTGGGGATCTAGCGTTTCTATCGCTTAAATTGTAACTAATTTGTTAATATTAGTTTTGTTTTTCGTTAAATTAAATTAATTTGTGGTGATGTATGGCTAGTGGTATATGGTTATCTGCTTTTTCCTCTTTTTTGCTTTCGAAAAAGGAGGAGCATGTAGGGGATTATCAGGAGATAAACTAAGCGCCGGTGAGGTGTTATCGGAAACCGATCTCAAGCAACTTAAAGACTACAAAATCAAGCTGACGCTTCCTGGGAGTTTATTGGATGCGCAGGCTGCTGAGGAAATGACAAACGAAGAGTTGCTTCAAAGAAAAGAGGAGCTGTTAACCAAAAAAGTCTCTTCGTTGCATATTCACATCTGTAGGCTGATTCGGGTTATTCAAGACACGTCTTCTTCCGAAAGACCAGGGAGAGCAATTTTTGAAGAAGTTCCAATGGTGATGTCAAAGGCTGGAGTTGCTCGCTGGAAAAGAGTTGTTGAAGGGGTTGAGCCCTTTCAATCGTTTAAAGAGTTTGAGCAACTTCATGACTTATTGACTCCTGAGCTCAAAGAGAGGTTATGTTTAACATTAAAAGCTGCTCGAGAGCGCGCTGTGCTCATTTGACTTCTTTCTTTTGCCAAGAGTTGGGTTATCTTTTGGCATCTTTTTTATCCAAAATATGGCGATAATTGATCCCAATAATAGCCGATTTTAAAGATGTGCTGTGCTCAAGAAATTGCAGAAAATTAGATTTCTTGAAGAAAAATTTAGATCTGAATAAGTGCTAAATTTATCCACTTGATGGTTTAAATAGATGCGTAAAATATCTCATTCTTGTTAGTGTGGACATTAATCGACTAGCTGGGGGTGATCGATGCGACGTGTGTTGGAAAACGAGTTGATTGCGTGGAAACAGAGGTCCAGTCGCCTTCCTATTTTACTGCGCGGAGCGAGATGCGTGGGAAAAAGCACTCTTATAGAAAACTTCGGAAGAGATCACTTTGAGCATGTGGTGACTGTGAATTTCGAAGAGCATCCTGAACTTAAAAGATGCTTTCAGTCATTAAACCCTCTTGAGATTGTAAAGCTACTTGAATTAGTTCTGCAGACGAAGATTATTCCTGGCTGTACTTTGCTTTTACTAGATGAGATCCAAGACTGTCCTGACGCGCTGACCTGTTTGCGTCAATTTAAAGAGTCCTTGCCCGAACTTCATCTGATTGCAGCATCTTCTTATCGCGATCTTGTGCGTGAGAGCACGCAGCTTAAGTTCCCTTTAAGCGGGCTTGAATTCCTCTATTTGAGACCCTTATCTTTTGAAGAGTTCTTGAGGCATGCAAATCCTTTGGCAGCTGAGAGGCTGGCGCTCAATGATTGTAAACCCAGTATGTCGAATGAGGAGCATGAAGAGCTTCTCACTTGGGTGCGCACGTACTCATTTGTCGGCGGGATGCCCTCTGCTGTGTCTGTGTATCTTTCTACGCGATCTCTGATCGACGTGCAGAAGGAGCACCGGAGAATTTTGCAAACGTATGAGAATACACTGCATAAATCCGCTTCCCGTCTTCAGAAAAAACATCTGGATACGCTTTTGCAGAATATTCCAAGGCTCACAGGGAAGGTTCTGAAATATGTTCAGATCGCGCCTGAAATACGCTCACGAAGCTTGAAATCGGCCCTGAGCCTACTTACTAATGCAGGTTTAATCCATCAGGCATTTGCAACTTCTGCAAATGCTCTTCCTCTTCATCTCGAGATGTCCGATCAACGTTTTAAGCTTTTTTTTCTCGATGTTGGATTGCTACAGACGGTTTCTCAGGTCAACTCTCAGCATTTACTGAACCAATCGATTTTTAGGATCCAAGAAGGGATGCTCGCGGAGCAATTTACAGCTCAAGAGCTATTGAGTTACGAGTCCATCAAGCAAAACCGCCCTTTGTTTTATTGGGAGCGGGGATCTGGCAAGATGGCGGAGGTGGATCTTGTTCAGGTGATTGGAGAGCGGATTATCGCAATTGAGGTTAAACGAGGAAAGACTGGGACCTTGCGCGCTTTAAAGAGCTTTATGCATCTCAAGCAATCTCAACTAGGAGTGCGCATTGCGGAAGAGCCTGTGCAGTTGCAGGATCAGATTCTTTCCGTTCCGTTCTATCTTCTTTCGAAGCTGAGTCAGTGCGTCTCAAGCAATATGTAAAGCAGCTTTACTTTTCGCTGAACTTTTATCCATGCCAAAATTGATTATTTATTTCTTAAGCTATTTGTAATTAATAGATTGCATAAATTCGCGTTGCTCGTATGTCTAGGAAAACTGGACATACGAACATTTCAAAGATCTATCTTGAGGAAGCGGAAACGTTGGATGTTTTTGATGCGAAAATTACTTTTTGTTAATCGATTGGCCCGATTTTCTACAGTGGCCGCCGCTTACGCAGAACTAGGCCGTTTCCTAGTAAGTCGAGGATTTTAGTTAAAGTACCTGGCTCCATGGCTTGTTTTGACTCATGAACGGTAAGATTGAGAAAATCTCGATTGATTATTTGCGGGGATAGGATTCCCACTAGCGATACAGGAATAGAGCCCGCATGCACCATGGCCTCATAGGCGTTTTCATAAAGGCTAGCTTTGAGACTAGGAACAAAACCCAGTGTAAAAACAAAAGCGATAGCAGAAAAGACAGTGAGAGCCACATTGTAGACAAGATATGCAAGTGCGTCAAAAGTCGCATTCACAAAATCCATTCTTCCGCACAATGAAGTTTTGATCACAACCTCTTTTGTATTCTCAGGTTTTATCTCAGCAGAAGTATGGTAGTAAATGTAAAAATCTTTGATTTCAGAGATCATTCCGTTCATTTAAACCTTTAAGCTTTAGCAACAGACCACTGAGACTTTTTCAAGGTGAATTGAATCACACCCACCAACATCCCGATGATCAAGGGGAGGGTGTAATACAGGTTGGGGATTTTGATCCAACTGTAATAGCCGAGAATTGAGCAGGAGATAAAGGCTAGAAGTGTCGCGCTGACGTGGAAGATCTTTTTCTGTCGCACATAGGTGAGAAAAACAGAGGCTAATGTCAGAGCAAATGCAGTGAGAACGCCGAGGTTTGTCAGAGAAAAGAGGATGTCGATATCTGTAATGAATGTCAGGAGTAAAAAGAGGATAACTCCATGAGCGATCACAGAATAGGTCGGCCTCTCATTGCGGTTCAGCTTTGAAAGCAGCTGATCGCCGACGATCATCTTCTTTTTAGCCAAGAAGTAGAGGTTGGATATGTTGCTTAAAGACATTCCAAGAATCGAATTTGCCCAGCAGAAAAGGATGGCTCCGAGGACGGCTGTTTGTAGGGCCACCTCTAGACTTGGCGATAGTCCGAGGAAACGGGGAAAGCTCACGGCTCCATAAGCTGCTAGCTGTTCGGCTCCCATGATGTAGAAAAGGCCGACGTGGAAGAGGAAATAGAGCCCAACGGTGACAAAAAAGCCGGTGAGGATAACGGAAGAAACTTTTTGCGGACCGTCTTTGAGAAGGCCGCCGATACTGCAGCACACTTCAAATCCCCAGAATGCGAAGATCACAGTGGGGACAGCAGATCCTAATTGAGAAAGAGCGCTTACTGAGAAAGAGAGATTAGGCTGAAAGTAAGCGACAATGAGGCCAATTACTAAGAGGATTGGAGTGACTTTTAACAAAGTTGCGATACTTTGAATTTTACTGATCTTAGTCACCGAGAGCAGCTGGATCAGGGTATAAAAAATGGCTGCTGCCGCATTAAATAAGATAGGATGCTCAACCAAAATTGTAAGTCCCGTGTGCTGAACGAGTCCTGAGCGCAATACAGCTGCAAGGCTTGCCGCGGAGGCGATGAATCCGAGGAGATATCCCCAATGTGCAATAAAGCCTGCTGTTGGGTTCATTCCAGATGAGCAGTAGTGGTAAAACCCTCCCTCGCCGGGATAGAGTTGTGCGGCTTTTGAAACTCCCCAGATAACGGGAAAGAGAAGAAGGCCGATGAGAGGCCAGCCTAAAAAGCTTGATGAGCCTGCAGCTCCGGTCATCGGACCTACTGCATAAAAAATACCCGCGCCCACCATGATGTTGACACTCATGAGGACTGCAGAAAAGAAAGAAATTTTTCCAGAGTCTGTTTTCATAGGCACAAATTCTAGCTTATGGCTTGGATTTTATGCAATCGCGAGAAAAAATTATCTTAAAGTTTGATATTTTTTACCTCAATTCTCATATAATCTATGCCATTTTTAACCCTAAGAGGTGAGTATGGCTGCTGTTGGAAAAGTAAGGGCATTCATCAAACAATCGGTTCCAGACGTTTTGCTAAATCTATCTCAGGATCAAAAGCAAGAATTAGGGGATATGTTGGGAGCTCTTAAAGGGCTGTCCTCTGAGTTAACAACGACTGCATCGGAGCAGGTCGAAAGTGTTCAAGGTTCTAATTTCAATCATCCCGCCATATATACTCCAGCTGCAGGAGCTTGGGTTGCTACGATGGGTGCCGCTTTAAAAACTCTTGAAGGCACTTGTTCAAAATCAGTCGATGAAGTGTGTTATTTTCAAGTTGCCGTTATCGGTAGTTTTTTGGTCTTAACTGTTGCTCTAGTTGTGGTCATTTATGTGCGCAAGAAAAGATTTGAAACGACCCAGATACGGACAACAAATCGAGACTTGCTCAAAGCCATGGAATCCAAGGTTGTTTTTTTTAAGAAAGCCCGAAGCCTCGCCGAACATGTCATTGAACCTGGTGCTGCAAATCCGTCTGAATTATTGAATCGCCTCAAACCTTATTTTGTTGGAAGCAAAGCGCGATCAGTGCCTCCCGACTTAGCAAGCGAATTTGGGATAGCCTTTTATCTGGCAAATAAGCCTGAGAAGCTACGTACTCAAGTCAATACTAAGATCCTTCCGTTGATTAAGCATTATGTTGAGGATCTGCAGCCTAAAATTCAAACATTGCAAGCGGCTATCGGAGTGGGACAAAGGGTCTTAGAACCGCAACAAGCGATTATTGAGGTGCCAGACGACGCGTAGAAGATGATTGATTTTCAAGCGGCTTTGAAGTAGAATGACCGCCTAAAATTTTAAGGAACCCTCATGTTTTCGTCTTTTTTTCAATTTTTAAGCGAAGCGGATCACTTTTTTTGGAGCTATGTCGCTTTCATCTTAATTATGGTCTTTGGTCTGTATTTGACCACTAAGATGCGCTTATTCCAGATCCGTTCTTTGCCGATCGCGGTTAAAACATTTGTGGAATTCATGAGAATGAAAGGAACAGAATCGCAAGGGGTTCATCCGATTAAAGTTTTTTTTGCGTCTGTTGGGGGAATGATCGGGATTGGCAATGTGGTGGGGATCGCTACAGCGGTTCAGATCGGAGGTCCGGGCGCCTTATTTTGGGTGTGGATGGCAGGACTCATCGGCGCAATCATAAAGTATGCTGAGATCCTTCTCGGGTTGAAATATCGAGTGCGTAATGACCAGGGAGGGTATGACGGCGGTCCGATCTACTTTTTGAAAGCGGCTTTTAAAAACCGCTGGATTCCCGTGATTGTCGCGCTTCTTCTTTGCGTCTATGGGGTCGAAATTTATCAGTTTACCGTGGTCACAGAAAGCCTTTCTGCAAACCTTCCGATTAATCGTTACTTGTTGATGACAGTCTTTCTCGCTATGATCCTGTATGCTGGAATTGGGGGCGTGCGCCGGATTGGAAAAATCTGTTCGCTTATCATGCCTTTTTTTCTCGCAGGTTATCTCCTGATGGGATTATGGCTCATTGGACGGGAAGCGCATCTTCTTCCCGACATCTTCATGAATGTCTTTCGTTCGGCATTTATGGGACATGCTGCTATCGGTGGCTTTGTCGGGAGCAGTATGATCTTGACGATTCAGCACGGAATTGCGAGAGCTGCGTATTCTGCAGATTTGGGGATTGGCTATGATTCGATCATCCAGAGCGAATCAAATACCGTCTATCCAGAGAAACAGGCGCGCCTTGCGATTTTAGGTGTCTTTATTGACAATTTGATCTGCTCGATTAGCATTTTAATCGTTCTCGTCTCGGGTGTCTGGGCGGCAAGCCCTTCGATCGAAGGCTCTGCTTTAATGCAAGTGGCCCTCGGAAAATACTTTCCTTCGATGAACCTATTCATGCCTTTATTCCTGCTCATTGTCGGCTATACGACAATTATCGCATTCTTTTGTGTCGGGATGAAATGCGCTCGATTTCTATCTCCGAAATACGGTGAGAAGATTTATATCGTTTACGCCCTTGCGTCCTTCATTTTCTTCTCTTTTTTCGACCAAACCAAAGCTCTTTTGGTCATGTCGATTTCTGGAGCTCTCCTTCTCAGCATTAATTTGTTGGGGATGTTTCGCTTGAGAAAAGAGATAATAGATCGAGCTGACAAGCCTGTTGAAGAGGCGGTTGCTGAAGGTCATTAGCGCCTAAGGTAAGAAAGGCTTTTTTCAATTAATTACTATCCTTTTTCTGTCGACTTTTACTCTTTTAAAATTTTATTTTGAGTTCCAAGTTGTTAATTACAAGGTCGTTAGGATTTGCATATTGTCAAAATAATTGATTTTATGATTATTAGATTTAATTATTGAATATAAAATTGTTAAAATGTATAACAATCACCTATAAGAAATATTAATATTATTAAATAATGTGAAAAAATGCAGATTCATAATTCAATGTCAGTCAGTCAACCGTCCACACCAGAGGGTAGTGCTGTCTTTGTTACAGATTTTTATGGAAACGACCTATCTGTTTTTTATATTGGTGCAGGGCAAGAAACAGCAGAAACAACACATTCAGTGGTCATCGATCATTTCAATCTGGAAGCATTCGAAAAAGAGTTAAGCTCATCCGATGAAGAGACGTTCTCTTATACAGCGAGTTCTGCTGACGAGGGGTATTCTACCTCGGGGCTTGATTCGGATGATGATCTTGTTTCTTTTGAAGACTCTGACGAGGAGATTTGCGCAGACATTCCTGTGGAAGTTACCGAAGAAGAAGTTCTAATGCATCAACAAGCTCTTATTCAACGCAATGCAGACTTAAGATCTCAACGCCAAGAGCTAAGGCATGAATTAACAATAGCTAAAAAACAAGAGAGTCGACTGTCGAAAAAATTAAAATCGAAAGACAAGAAATTTTCAGAGCAATCTACGGTGTGGAGTCAAACAGGATTAATTTCGCCGCCCTCGTCATTTTTCACTCGTTCCTTTCAGTTAAAATATGAACAGCCTTTTGGTCCATTTTCTGGCTTTGCTCCAGCGTGCATTCAACGGCAAAACGATATTCATCTCATTTTTGCGCACTATCGAATTGCAAATCAGAATGTGATGAAACTTTTAAAAGATGTCACAGATCTTAGCAATGTGATCTTTAAACTCCCCGAACAAAGACGCCTACAGGATTTGGATGTTGTTAGACAGCATCTGATCCGATCAAAGCAAAAAGAAGCAGTAGGGCTCTAAAATATTAATCATAATTACAACAAAACTGAGGTGTAAAAATGGAAATCACAAGTCAAATGCAAATTCAAGAAACGCCGGTACACGACGAAGTTGTGTCTTTTACGGGATTTGATGGAACGCATCTAGGTTCTATATCTTCCCAAACTACAGCGTCGGGTTTGACAGTATATCAGCATCTCGGACCTGATGGACAGCTTCTAGGCCATGCGTTTGATAGCGCTGAGGACTCTCTCTCTGAAGAGACGATTGAGCTAACTCATGCGGTTGCAACACACCAGATCCAACAAAACTCTACAGAAGAGACTGCATCGCCTGATTCGAGCTCGTCATCTACGTATCAGTATCTCGGATCTACTGCACAGATGGTAGACCCTCTGTTTGAGGACTTGGTCGAGTCAATGGCTCTCATGAATTCTACAGTTGTGGCTCCATTGCCTATAAATCAATCCTCTTCGAGCGATTCATCTTATGAATCCACCGACTCTTCATCTGAATCTTCTTCTATGGAAGAGGAGATCACTGAAAGCTCAATGGTTATTACGCCAGAAGAAATCGAATCGCATCGCAGCTTTCTTGAAGAAAGAAGAACGCACCTTCAATCAAAATTGCAGGATGTTCGAGCTGATTTGAAAAGTGGTGTTAAAGGTGAAAGGAAACTTTTAATGAAGCTTAATAAGAAAGACAGAAAGTTTCAGAGATCATGTATTCGTTTAATGAACAAAGGCAAACCTGCATTGTCTTCATCGTTCTTTGCGCTTACAAATATGAACAAATATGCGGTTGCGATGCCTGGTAATAGTTCCTACCATAAGGATGTCATCGTTAAGCAAAATAAGCTGCATTGCCTTTATCACAAATATGCAACTGCTTTCAGGAATGTCGATAGCCTTAAAGAAAAGAAACAACGAGCCAAGGACAAATTATCTCTGATTCCTAAGTCCTCAAAACTAATGAGCGATTCTGTAGTGAGAGCAGATCTCATTAAACGGAGACATCAGATTGAGAACATGTTCGTTGAGGCTGACAAGATATTCAGTGATTTAGATTCGATCTCAAAGTAAGGATTCTTCATCCAAAACCCGGCCTTTCTGGGCCGGGTTCGCTCTACGGCTTGGGTTTTTCCACAAGTGAGGGGAGTTTCAATCGCAGCGCCTTCGGTGTCAGATACGGAGGGTAAGGGTCTGCTGCAAAAAACATATCGCTATACCATGGATTTCTCCAGATTTGAAATGGCTCAGCTACGGCTGTGATCATGGAATGCAGGGCAGCTGTGATTGTCGCAGGGCTAACAACAGGGATTGGCGTTGGTGGCGGAGTAGCTGACTGTTTATAGAAAATGGTAAAGGGGATTCCGCTGGAGTTAGGATAATAGGTGCCCCATTTTTCCGTGATGGAATCGACAAATTCTGGACCAGGGACATAGGGAAC
>JAGVMG010000069.1 GCA_020053915.1 Parachlamydiales bacterium
AACATGCTTTCGCTTAACATGGTTCCATTTCAAAGGAGATTGCCATGGGACAAAAGCAGAAGCATGTTATATGCAAAAACTTTCTTAACTATGTACTAGAAAGACGATCTCTAATGTCGCCATCACGCGCCTTTGCTAGAATCTTCGCTCTTTTTTTAAGCGACATTGCCGATTCCCCTTCAGAGTACATTGCCTTTGGAGCAATGGAGTGGAATAACATTCGGCCCATTTCGATTCTGTCCACGTTCTTCTCGTTTCGAGTCTTGCCGCTAGCACGATATGCTTTTTGCTGAGCTTTCGTTAAGCTACTGTACATAACACTTGCAGTTTCGAGGTAGATCAGGCGTTTCGTTTTTTCATCTAACTGATCCATGCCCTTTGTGAGCATTGCTTCCAGTTTAAGGGCTTTTTTCTTTAGACTCTTTTGGCTAGGGTAATTAACCTGCGCATCTTCTAGCTTGTGGATCAATGCGTTCGCAGATTTAGTAATGTTTACTACACGAGCAGCATCAAGCTCTTCATCCCGCACTGCAATAAATTTAGACACGTCTTCCGAAGGCAGACTCACTTCATCAGGAGAAGGAAGACTAGCCGTTGAACTTGAAGACGGAGATGTCTCATGCGCAGGGGAAATAGAAGGTGTGGACGAAGACGAAGAAGAAGTAAAATCAAACAACTCCGCCAAAGACGGCCTTGGGGGAGTACTAGGAGGTACGGGCGTTGAAGAAGCTGGTTTTGCGGGAGAACTTCTAAAAACTGAAAAAAGACGATCGATGAGATCGGGTTTAGCTCTTCGGTCGAGCGCAGCAATTTCCCCTTCAAGTCTCTTCATTTTTTGTTTTCGCTTACCAATCTGCTTATCAGCATAATTGATTCTAGCTAGCAACCCCTTGGGATCCTTCTTATCAACTAAGTGATTAGAGATAAATTCCTTAGCTTTAACTGGATTTGTTTTTAAGGACTCAAAATGCCTAGCAATTTCCAACTGAATGTCCACAAGGGGCGCGTCTTTAGAAGCTTTTAAGGAACCAAAATCAGGTACATCTCCTTCGCCAAAAAATGCTTGAAAAGCAGCATCCGTGTCGACATCTTCATACAGGCCTCCCAACAGAGATGGAGCCATTTTAGTTTTAAAGTCTTCAATTACAGCTTCGGCAACATCCAGAAAAGCGTCATCTTCTACTTGAGATAAAGCTGTGACATCCAACATCAAGTCGACGATACCCTGGCGAAACTGACCCCACTGATAGATCTTCTCTCTTGACGATTGGATTTTTCCTTGTAGCTCTGTGCGATTACGAGCAATCTCTTCTTGAAATGCTCTATCCGAAGCTTGCTCTTGCGCTTGCAGTCGGATTCGCTCTGCTTGTTCAGAGGCTTTTATGCGTTGTTGTTGTTCTCGTTGCTCTAGCTCCGCAGGAATATGATCATCTTTTACTTTTAATTGACTCAGTCGCTGAACACTCTTTTCTAAATTGACATCTTTCAAACTGTTGCGATTGTAAGCAATCAGATCATCCAACATTTTAATCGAATTCTCTAAGTCTTTTTTTGCTTGAGTCAAGCCGCTCGCATTTGTATTTTTGTAATTTTCCGACAGCGTTTCTAGACGAGAAGACAATTGCATTTCATTTAAATAACCGTAGTCTAGACCCTCTTTTGGAGCAGTTAGAGAGGCAATAAATTTCACTGCAGCCTTCACATATCCTACCACAACAGCCAAGCGAGCCTTCGATTCAACTCCCTTTAAAACTTGGGATATTTTGCTTTTTAATTGCTCAAGCTCACCAATTTCCTGGTGAAGCAGTGCTTTATTTTTCTGCACATCTGCTATCAGTTGTTCATATCTTTGCGTAATTTCCGCATCACTAATAACAACGTGAATTCCACTTGAATTTTCTAAAACAATCTGAGCCGAAACAAATGAAGAAACTAATTTATCCTCACTACTCATAAATAAACGATTACCAGAATAACTCGAAGAGCTACCAGTCGTTGAAGTCGTGACATCTCCGCCGACATGACGTTTTAATAAATAGATAACAATTAACGCCTCTGCTTCTCCTCGCAAAGAAAGGCGCCTGCTGTCAGCACTAAATGAGGATGAATTGATGCGCTGCAAAACTGCACGTAGAGCATTCTTGTCTTCGACACTGGCTTGCTTAACACATTCTCTGAAGCTCTCAGGCGTGATATTTTTCAAAATGTTATATAATGTACCCCTGATATCGATCTCGCCAGAGATCAGGCTTGAATCAACGGAAATAGCACCCCCGAGTGCGGCTGAATCCACTATTTGAAAATCCTCGTCGGTTAAGCCCGTGCCTGCGAAAGAGTCTTCCTCAGTACCTTTAAAAGATACTCCCTCATCATCAACGTCCAAGATGCCTAGATCATATTGGCTTGGACCACTTCTTAAGGGATGTAGTTGAGGGTCTTCATCAGACTCAGTAGCCCCATCGAAATCAAAGAGAGACGCAGTACCCCGATTATCAGAGTGTGAATTTGTTGTTTTGGGAAGAGGAAAACGGGCAGCCTCGGAGATATCTTCATCAGGAAACAGCAAAGATGACATATCATCAAAAAGAGATGATGTGGCTGGTGGCTTAACAGGCGGATTAGATTGGCCTCGCGCAGGCGTAGTGGAAAAATTGGGAGTACCTGGAGGATCATTAAGATCAAGATCAGTGAAATCATCAGCGAACGATAGATTAGGGCTTATTTGACTCGTAGACGGCTTAACTGCGACCTCGCGGCCTTCGAAAAAACCTTCCGGCTCATCATCACTAGACGAATCCCCGATAACTAGAACTTGCTCGAGATTCTGATCATAACGGTCTTCCCTTTCTGAGCGTCGACTACTATGTTCTTCGTCTTCGGAAAAATCTTCAAGAACTAGCTCAGGCAGGACGTCAGGACGAGGATTAACCGCATCTTTGTTACCCAGGCCAATAAAGCTTAAAACCCTCGCGCCTAAACTTGCTTCCTTTTCAATGTTAGGTTGAGATCCACCCCCCACCACCAAATCAAGCTCTAACATACCATCGTCAAAAGAATCTATTTCAGGTGCGTTAGGTTGAGGCTTAACCGCATCTTTGTTACCAAAGCCAAATATGTTGAAGAACGAAGCCATAATCTACCCACCAGTTTATTAATTGATTTTAATTAGTTATATATTAATTATAGCATATTAACTTCTTGTAATCAACAATTAAAACTTAACTTAAACAACCAAATACTCTTCAGCAACAACTAGCTCAAAATATTAACAATAAAACACTTAAGACAAACGCTCGACAACTTTAATGCCACATCAACTAGAAAATTAATTCTCTAATCATTAATTATTTACTAGAAACTACGTCACATTCACAAATGAAACTGATTTATTGTAAAATACGATGGATTTTAGCAATCAAAATCAGATTTTTAGACGAGCAAATCCCTCTAAGATCTTGCTTATAAGCACTTAATGAAACACCCTCACAGAATTATCTTGCGAAAACGCAATCTAACTCATTGAAAATAAACTAGATAGATACTTTAGCTGAGCAACACCTTCCAATTCAGGGTGCCGACGAGGATACCGAACAGGCTGCATACGTTGGCTGGCCAATTCACCTTTTCTTTGTAGAGCCACTGGCCCCAGGCGTTGCAACAGAGGATGACGGTAACGGCAAAGATGGGAAAGATCATTCCGTGCTCAAGAGGTGTCGATACCTCGGTCGACCAGATCATGAAGAACGTCCCGACGCCATTCGAAATTCCGCCGAGAATTCCGTAAAAGGTCTCGGAACGGTTAGGGAGGCGTTTTTGAGTGGTGGCGTAGACGATGATTTGCACGAGTGCGCAGACGAGGAAAATCATCGGCATGAACCACTGACTTTTTGCGTCTTCTAGGCTGAAGGACAAAAAGAGGCCGTTTTCCTCGGGAAAATTGATAAAGAGTGCGCGCCATTGCATAAAGACGAGAAAGAGGACGTGCAAGATAAATGCAGCAGTTGCAAATGCGGCCCATTGCATCTTCTTTTCTGATCCGCGAGCGCCCCAGGCCGCCCAAAAAAGACCTAAGACGACCATGAGAGATCCTAAGCCATGACTTAACGTGTACACGTAGCCGAAGGGAGAACCAAATAGGATCGCCATGAGGATCATAGGCATGACAGTAGAAGCGTTGAGGGCTGCGAAGGTCAGTCCGGGAGGGCCATTTTCTAGCGCTTTTCCGAGGCAAATCATCATAACGGCTAAGATGAGCCCCCCTGCAATACCGAAGATTGCCATGCAGTTGCTCCATGCATAATCGCCGGTGCGCACGGGATTTAAGAGGACCGCAACGAGAAAGACAAGTGTGAGCTGGATCATCAAAAACGCTTTACTCGATCCGCCTGAATCGATACTTCTGCGCATGCAGTAGTTGGATGCTGCGATAAATAGAGATGCGAAAATCATCAATTGAATACCCATATCCCTCCATAAGGCTACCGGATCGATTGTCATCAGTATAAATGTTTGAAGAAATTTCTCAACGACCAAAAAATTGTCGCGCCTTTTTCTCTCTCCCAAACCGTGCAATCTTGAGTGCTTTCACAACGTAAACTGTAAACTCACATTTGAATATTAATAGGGGCTCAGTATAATCAAAAAAAATTGCATAGGTGTTCGGTAAACAACTTCTTCCTTAAGGTAAAAGTTTTATGGTCAGTGCTTGACTGCCACCTGCGTGCGGTTTACGGCGCGCGTTGCTTTGGAAATATCCAAAGCAAACCTGCAGAGATTTCGACTGGCATTCCAGTCGGCGTGCTGCTGGTTTCCACACGAACATTTAAATTGGTGTCGGGTACGGACACCCATTGAACCACAAATGGAGCATGTTTGACTACTATATGCCGGGTTCACATACAGAACAGACAGACCTTTTGCTTGCGCTTTATATTGAATAAACATTTGGAGCTGGCGAAAAGCCCAACGATGCAAGCGGGTGCGCATCCTTTTTCCCTCCTTAATCCTCTTTCTAATATTTGTAAGATCCTCCAACACTATCACGCCGGCCTTTTGTTCTATCGCCTCTTGGACGATCTGTTTGCTCAATTTATGGTTAACATGTCTCATGCGACGACCTTCATTGCCAGAGATTTTCTTCAGCAACTGTTTTGCCGATTGAGAACCGTTGGACTGAAGGGCCCGTCGTTTTGCAAGAAATTGATCTCTTTCAAAGCGGATCTTGCCTCCGCAGATAATTTTCCCCGAGCTTGTTGCATAAACGTTGTTTTCTCCCAAATCGACCCCAAAAAGGGCTCTCCCTTCTTGAAGGGGTGGATCGGGAAGATCCAAAACAAGGTTGAAATACCATTTCCCCTTTTTGCAAATCAATTCGCCTTCTTTAGGAGCCCCTTGAGAAAAATAGGCTTTTTGGAAAGGGCCAAACCTCATAGAGACTTGAATTCTTTTTCCCAAAGTATACAGAGAAATGGTTTCGTCTTTGATCGTATAGGTGCGCTTATCAAAATGGACGCTTTTCCCTTTGTGAAAACGAAGGATGGAGACTTCTTCTGTTGGGCGAATGGATTTTGCTTGATACGCTTTGCAGACAGAATAGATCGCATTACAAACCATTTGCGATCCAAGCTTGGAGGTCTGACGCACTTTTGTGTAAACAAGGTGATGCAAAGCCACTCGGTTCCAACAGCGATTTGCAACAACATCTGGTACGATTTGATTACAGGCAGAATGGTATGCTTCCTGCAATTGCCAAAGCAGATTTTCTTGGCTTTGAGTCGTGTCCAATCGAATGCAAATTGTGCGTTTCATGGACAAAAATTATTAATTAAGTCTATTTTATTTTCAATTTTTAAAAGAGGAGCAGCGCTTCCTCCCAGCCCTACAGAACTGGGTTACCGCGCTGTCATGGTAAGATGAAAAAGCATTGGTTTTTCCCTCTCGTTTTTCTCGTCTCAGCTCCGTTTTGTATCGATGGAAGTGAAAAGCCATCTGCCATCCAAGAAAGTGTCGTTTTGCGGCGGATCGCCGAATACTGGAAAGAGGGTGATATCGCTTCTGTAAAAATACAGATTCGCACTTTCCTCTCGACATACTCTGAGAGCGCGTATCGCGATCAGCTCAATGCGATGTTGGGAGATCTGTATTTTCACGAAAAAAATTATAAAGAAGCGCTCACGGCTTATGAGGAAATTCTGGGGAAAGAATTTCAGCAGAAAACCGCTTTTAACCGAATCCATTGCTTGTACACCGTAGGTAAATTCGCCGACGCGATCTCTTTAGGGAAAAGCTATTTAAAAACAGATCTGCTTTCGAAAACCCAAGGGAACACACTTCATTTTGAGCTTGCCGATTCCTACATGCGTTTGGCCAAGGTGAACGATAATCCCCTTGCGAAAGAAGCGCTATATAAGGAGGCGCTCGTGCACGCGCATGTCTTGTTGGAGACATCCTATGCCGATCAGATCCTCCCAGCATTAGCAGAAATTTACGCCTTCTTCAAGCAAGAGAACCAAGCCGCTATTGCTTTTTTGAAATTGGCAGAAAAATTTCCCGAGAGACAAGAGGAATTTCTCTTTCAAGCCGCCTCCTGGCAGGTGCATTATAATGTCAAAGAAGCGATTAGTACCTATGGAAAGATCTATCGCTTGAATGGGACCTATGCCTCGCAAGCAGCTTGTAACCAGATGAATTTACTCTTTCAGACAAAGCAATATAAGGAATTGCTGCTCGTTCAGGAAGAAGCATTAAAACATATCCCTTCTGACCAACTGCCCTTAATGAATTATTTTATCGGCAAAAGCTTGTGCGCCCTTCAGAGCTATTCCGCTGCGATTGTCCCCCTTAAATTGTTTGCTTCGACGCCCCATGCAGATCCTGAGCTCCTCAAAAGCGCTCTCTTAAGTCTGATGACATGTTCCAAAGAAGCGAAAGATTTTGGGCTGTTCGATCAAACGCTTGCTCACTTGAAAACCTCCTACCCCCATGACGAAGAAACGGCAAGTGCGCTCATTATCCATGCCCAACACTGCAAGACAAAAGGGGATTTTGCCAAAGCGCAAGCAGATCTTAAAGAGATCACCGTCTTATTTTCAGAGCATCCCCAAAGAGAAGCGCTCCTCTATGACATTGCTGTATTAGATGCGCAGCAGAAACACTGGTCGGATGGGATCCAGTCGTTCCACACATTTTTGCGTCAGTATCCGAATAGTTTAAAAAAAGGGGCCGCCTGGCGCCATTTGACGCTCTGTCAAATCGAAGATTCTAAATTGACAACGCCGCTTACGGAAAAAATCAAACAAGAGAACCTCGTTCTCGTGCTCAATCAAGCATTAGAACAACCAAAAGTGTTTTCCCAAGCAGAACGCAAACAATTGCACTATCTTCTTGGAAAAACACAATATCTCCTCGAAAAAAATGACGACGCGCTGCAAACGCTTGCCGAATACGTCGCAGAATACCCGAATGACTTAACTTCAGCCAATGCGCATCTGATGATGGCCTACGCGCATTTGAGAAGCGACGATCAAGCTCTTTTTACTCTCGATGTGGAAAAAGCGCTCGTTCTCCAACCAAATCATCCCACCCAAGGCCTTTTGCACTTACAGCTCTACAACGTCTATTTGAATTTAGCTCAAGGCGAAGCTGCCGACGGGAAGAAGAGCCTAGTGGACAAAGCCGCAGAGCACCTCTTTTTAGCACTGGATCAACCTGTGAAAAAAGAAAATCTGCGCTGGCTTGCCAACTACTACACACGCGGGCTCCACCATGCAGTCTCAGAAGCACAGCCCATCTATTTTACTAGAGCTGTTGCCGTCTTAGAAAAACTGCTCGGCATCCACGAAGACAACTACCAGCTCGAGATCACTGCAGGCGCATTAGAAATGGAAGCAGAGGCGATCAAATTAAGCGAGCTCTATGGACAAGCGCGCAAATTTCAAGAAAAAGCGCGTCTGTTGCAAGCGTTAAACCACATCTACGATCAAACACCGGAAAAGACCTGGAAATACCAACGCCTGTCTCTTTTTGAGCTCGCTAAGACCTACGAAAAACTCGGCAAAGTGCAGCGCGCCATGCAGGCCTACGAATTTTTGATCCAATCCGCATCGCACACCACTTCTTATTTTGCGACCGCCGCACGCTTAAATATCGCTCAATTGCAATATGCGCAAATTGCAGCGCCCGAGCAACACTTAGAGGCCGTTCATAAAATTCTCGATACGCTGAAAGATTTACATATCCAGCGCAAGCTTGTCACAGAACCTGCTCATCTCGAAGCTGCCCTCTGTTATATCGACATCAAATCCTCGCTTGTCCCTGAGGAGGAAAAACTGGAAACCACGCTCAAACTGATCCGCCAAACGCGAGCGAGCCTCACCGACCTCGAAGATCCTCTTGTGCAGCATTACTTTTCAGCAAAAGAACAATTTAAAGACAACTTCCGCCTTTTCCATCAATACATGCAGTTTTTTTCCGCAGAGGAATTTCGCTGCGAAGGGATGCTTACTTTGCAGAATCACGACACTTTCCGCGCAAAAGAACTGAAAATGAAAGCACTCGTCCAATTAGATGCGTTATCTCAAGAACCTTTACATGATCTTCTCTACGAGCGTGTACGCCAAAGCAGGGAGGCTCTGAACCAGGACTTATGACAACTCTTATTCACACCGCAAAACGCAAATCGGTATTTTTTAAATGCCTAATGGCCTCTTTAGCCCTTCACCTGATCGGCGTGATCTATTTCTATACCCATCCGATCCTGATCCACAACTCTTGGAAGTCTCTGTTTGGATTTTCCTCTACGCTTCCCGATATGCTCGAGCAGAATGAAGAAACACTCGACGATGCCAATCTTCTTCTCGAAGAGACCTTCCAAAAGATCTTCGTCCTTCCTCACCACCTACGCTCGCCCCTCGATTCTGTGGAACTCCCCTCCGGCGTCCCACTCTCTCCAACTGAAGAAGAACTCACAACGGCTTCTTTAGCTTTAGAACAGACCCAGGTGCAATTTGAAGATGATCTTCTGTACCCAGGCCCTTCTTCCGCAGAAGAGTTTGAAGTGATCGATGCCATCCCTTTCGAACCTCTCTTCACTCCAAAACTGAATCCCATTGCAGTCCAATCCCAACTCAATGTGGATGAAGAGCCCAGTTTAGCACCCCTCGCATCCTTGCCGCTTCCTTTCGAGGCGCAAAGTCTCATCGAAACTCTCGATCCTGACCTTCTCTCGCTAAACGCACTTGTCTTGGAAGCGAGTGAAGAGCTCACTTCATCTGGCGTCAATGTCCTCGATGCGATCCCCTCTCTTACTGCAGAAGAAAAAGAGGCATGGGAATTTAAAACGGATCTCCGCTCACAGCTTGCCACCCTCCAAGCACAAGAGCTCGATAGCAAACCTCACGCGGTCTCCTCCACTCTTTTCACCGCAAATCTTCCCGCCAGCAAACCGATGGATGCCAAGATCGATGTTGCGCGCGAGCTGCCCGATGTGGAAGAATATGAGCTTCCGATTCTCGCAACCGCCTCGCAATGGAGTGATGACTTTGATATTCAACTGCAATTCTTTCCGAAAGAAGATGGAGAGGGCTATACCTTTGCCGCCTCGATCACACCGACCTTCGACATTAGCCAATATAGCATGAAACAAAACCTCTATTTCATCCTCGACAGATCCAATTCTATCGAAAGACCCCGCTTTTCTGTCTTTAAACGCGCGATCGTGAAAGCCTTATCCTATATGCAGCCAGGGGATGCGTTTAACATTTATGTCGTCGATAAAAAAATCGTGAAAATGAGTCCAACGCCGATTAAATACAGCGCAAAAGCCCTGCGCAGTGCGGAAGAATTCTTAGAAAAACAACACGCGGGCGGCCATTTCAATACAGCAGACATCTACTCCACGCTTGAAAAACTGATCCCCGACGGTCTTCCAGTGGATGAAGTGCACACAGCGATCCTTTTAACCGATGGCAACGGTCTGCAAAACACCTCCAAACAACAAAAGCTTTTGACCCGATGGATCGACAAAAACAACGGGCAGCTCGCGCTTTATACTGCCGCTGTCGGTCAGAAAAACAACCTCGTCATGCTCGATATGCTCAGCTCCATTAGCGGAGGCAAACTCCTCTATTCAGACACACATGCCTCTTTCCCGCGTAAGCTTGGGAAACTCGTTCTCGATCTACGCGGACCTGTGCTCAGCGACCTCATGATCACTGCGATTCCCGATAACGCAGCCGCTCATGTCGAGATCTCCAACGCCTCGAAACACTTGCCTACCCTCTACTCCGCTCAACCCTACGTGATCGTCGGCACGATTGACGAGCCGTGCAATTTCGATCTCTTGATTCAAGGGCGCCATGGAGAAGAGTGGGTCACTATCAAGAAGAACCTCTCGTTCATCGAAGGGGAAAAAGCTAACCGCACGCAAGCCCGCCAATGGGAATCTCTCGAAGCCAACACCTGCTATCTCGAATTCCTCCAAAAAGGTAATGCTGAACTGCTCAAAGAAGCGCGTAAGATCCTCAAATCCACCCGCTCTGAGATTGCCTTCGAATGAGTTTGAAAATTTTAGGTGGAACATTCCGTAATCGCTCGCTTAAAACGCCGAAAGGCCCGCAGACCCGTCCTACTCTTGCGATCTTGCGCAAAGCGGTCTTCGACATCTGCCAGCAAGAGATCGAAGGGGCCATTGTCCTCGACCTCTTCGCAGGCTCTGGGGCTATGGGCTTAGAAGCTTTGAGTAGAGGTGCAGCGCATGCAACCTTTGTCGATAAAGATCGCTACGCGCTGTCCTGCATCTACGAAAACATCAAACTATTTCAGCTCGAGCCCCAAGCTGAAGTGATCGGCACCGATGTCCTTGCAGCTTTGAAAAAATTAAGCGCCCGCAAGAAACAGTTCGACATCGTCACGATCGACCCCCCTTATGCCACAGCCACCCAAACAGCGATCCTTCCCACCATTCTCACGTTTTTGGAAACACACGACATGCTTAAAAACGGAGCCATCGTCTTTGTCGAAGAGGGCTCCCCTGCCACCCTCAAGCCCGCCACCCTCAAGCTTGAAAAGCTCTCCCATCTCAACTCCCGCACCTTCAGCCAGTCAGTCTTGCACCAATTTCGCTGTTAACCTGCAGAGACAGCAGATAAGCTATTAAATATGAATATCTTAGGAGCTATTGCGCCTCTCTGTGGTAAAAACGATGCATTTTCACACCATTATCAATCTAAAACATAACATATTAATTATAACAACATTAAAAGCTCAACAAACACATCAAAATCATAATTGACAATTAAATATAATATAACGTATAATTAATGTAGAATTATTATAACTATAAAAATTTAGGCAATTAGGCCTTCTTCTGCGCACATTTTAAATAACTCAGCCCTTCCTCCCATTGAAACAATGGAAATGAAACACACGCAGAGGGAGCAACTTTTAGGAACCCTTAGCGTTGCGGTCTTAGACGCTTCTGGACCCCAGCACAGGCCGCGCAGATTGAACGCCGTACTTGAAGCTTAAGCTCCGTTCCGGCCATCCATGGAAGCGGATGGCGTATTACATTGTTCCAAGTTCCGTTAACCATAAATAAATTAATATTATGACATTAAAAAGCCTCTCCTTATTTTCTAGTTCTCCAGAGTATGCGCAGCTTGCGCAATCCTCTGGATCGCCGCTTTCTGCAACGCCAGAAAAACGAAATGCAGATTCCTCTTCGACTCAAGGGTGTTTTTCTTTCCTCCGTAAATTATTCTGGCGCGCGCCTGAAAAAATTCCCGAGAAACAAGCGCCTAAAGACATTTCAGACCAATCAGAGATTGACTTCACAAGCCTAAGTAAGATGTTCGAGAATGCGCTTCAAGGAAAGACTCGAGGTAACTCTCCTGGACTTCTAGACCACCACTTTGGAAAGGATGATGCAATCGAATTGAAATTGGAGATCGATGAACCTTATGAGGACTCCTTGCTCGGCACTGACGAATCGAGCGAAAGCGAAGATGACTGTTCTCTCGATCGCTACCTTTCTTCCCTACCAACCCCCTCTCCACCGAAGATATCGCCTACTTCCATCCATCCAGATGCGGAAAAAAACCTGCGCAAATATTTCTCTCATGACGACATGCTCAGACTCGAAAATGCTTTGCACTACCTTTCTGCTCACAAAGCCGGGGCCAAAGCCTTAGATGAGCCTCAATTAGTCAAGTGCCGTTCCGTTAATTCTCCACGAAGTCTTTTAGTCCTTCCTACGGGCGATGTTTACCTGTTATTCAATAGAAAAATGGCAGGAGACCGCCTCCTTGGAAAAGGAGCATTTAAAAATGTTTACAGAGCGATCAATTTGGAAACAGGGGAAAAAGCGGCATATATCTCTGCTGAAATTGACGCCAGTTATGATTGCCAAACAAAAGATGCTTTCAAAAAAGAGTACGAAGCTTATCAAGAGAACCACTATATTGCGTGCCACTCTGTTGCAAACAGCTACTTTGTCAAACATGTTAAATTCAGTTCTAAACAGAGCTCTTGTTACCTTGTGCAGAGAATGAAGGGGGATTTATGGCATGGGATTCGAAAAGGACATATCGATCTTTCTAAAAGAGCAGTGCGCATTGACATTGCACAACAGATAGCAACTCTTCTCAACCAATACCATCAACAACACAGGCTGCACCGCGACCTCAAACCTGACAATCTCCTGTATACGATTGTAGACGGCCGCGTCATCGTCAAACTCTCTGATTTTGGATTAAGTACGGCCCTGAACGGAACTCCTGTAGAAGGTCTGGGAACGCCGATGTACCGCGCTCCGGAAGACTGTCCTACAGACTCGAGGAATGGCTCTTACAAGTCAGACAGTTTCCAATTCGGAATGACACTTGCCATTCTTTTTGAAAGCTATTTAAGTCACCAATATGGGGCTACGGAAGAGTTTAGAGAATACTTAAGAATTGTGACCGAAATTACAAGAAAATGCAATGATAGCCTTCATCACGGCGCTGAGCTCATTCAAATGCTCGCCTTTCAGGCAAGATGGAATAACAAGACGTTAACGCAAGAGCAATGGATGAATAAACCTGAGAACGAGAACTCGATCGAATACGTGATTTACAAGCTACTGCAGATCGATCCAACCGAACGGTGGACGCCGAGTCAAGCAGCTGAAGCGCTTTTTTTCATGGAAACCTTCGGTTAAACACTTTAAAAAAAGGCCATCCCTGTAAGGGGATGGCCTTTTTTTTAGGCGATCTTCTTGCCGTGTTTGTACTGGGCCTCTGAGATCTTTCCGTCCTTATCGTAGCTCTTTTTCACGCCGTGGAGTTGGTCGTCAACAAAGGTTTGCAACAGAGCTGGCTTGCCATTATCGTAGTACTTGTTAAACTTGCCGTGCCGTTTTCCTTCTTTGTACTCTCCTTCAAAAGCGATGGCTCCATTTTCAGTCCATTCTTTATAGAGACCGTGGATTTGACCATTTTTGTAAGGGAGCACTTTTGCAAGTTTACCCGATTCAAAATAGGTCTTTTCTTCCCCCTGTAATAGATCATTGACGTAGGTCGCTTCTTTAAAGACGTTGCCATTAGGGAAGTACTCAAAAGAGGGGCCATTGCGCTTATCTTGACGGAATTCGATCTTCATCATGACTTGCCCTTTGGGGCTGAAGATTTGCGCGATCCCTTCTTTGAGACCGTTTTTATAGAAAGTAGAACCGACTTTGTTACCCGATTCGTTGTATTCGCTAGCTTCTCCCTCAGGGAGGTCATTGACGAAGTTCACTTCAAGGGCTTTGACTTTACCGAAATATTCATGCGGCGGGTAGTAAATCTCGTGAAGCCCTTCTCGACGGTTGTCTTTGTAGTGGAAAACAAACTCTCTTCCGTTCGGGGCTCTTTCAAAGAACCTTCCGTTGAGCCGTCCGTTAACATAGTTCGCTTCTTCCATGAGATTGCCTTCGGCATCCCACATTGCTTTCATACCGCTCAGTTCTCCATTTTCATAGCAAATAGAGGTCTGCATCGCACCATTGATGTGATAGGTCTTTTGCTCGCCGTGGAGATTGCCTTGATCGTTGTAGAAGAAATGACGAGCGACTGCAGATGTGGATTTCTTGTGCACAGACGCATCTTGCGCAAGAGATTCCTTAGAGAAATACTCTTTTTGTTCTCCGACAGGGACACCTTTCTTAAAGGCTTTAACCGACCAGAGAGAGCCGTCTTGATGCCACGTCTTTACCTCGCCATCGAGTTGATCTTCGTCATAGAAGGCGACCGCTTTGGGCTTACCATTGTCATAGAACTCTTCATTCTTGCCCTGTCGTTTGCCTTGGTTGAAAGTGATCATCTCTTTGAGTTTCTTCTTTGGAAACCAAGCTTTGACAACGCCATGGGGAAGGTCGTTTTCATAACGAGCTTCGACGATCAGTTCGTTATCAGTGTTCCACTCTCGATGGATCCCATTTTTTTTGCCGAGGTTGAACTCCCCAGAAAATTTCAGAACGCCGTTTTCATGCCATTCTTTACGAGACTGATCGAGAACTCCTTCGACGTAAAATTCTTCGATACGCGGCTTGCCATTATCATACCACTCTTGGTAATGGCCATCGCGCATGCCTGCTTTCAGAATTGCATGGATGGCGGGTTTGCCATTTTCATACCACTCATCATAGGGGCCTTCTTTGATATTTTGAACGTAGTGGGTTTTGATTTTGATCTGTCCGTTCGAGAAGAACTCTTTCTGCTCTCCTTCGTACTGACCATTTTCATAATTATACACCGTTTTAGGCAGTCCATCGGGATACCACATGAGGAATGGGCCATGGCGTTTGTCACCGGCCAAGAAGAATTCGGCGATCTTTTGTCCAGAATCAGACCATTCGACGATAGGTCCTAGAAGATTGCCTTGTGTATCAAAGTTGGCGAGATAGACTTGCTGCCCTTGTTCCGATTGGCGCCAGTGTTTTCCCAGAGGAAGGCCTTCTTTAAATTCTCCTTCGCCAATCACTCTTCCATCTTGGGCAAAGAGTTGCTCTTTGCCATGTTTCTTGCCATTCTTATATTGAACTTTATACTGCTCTTTACCATTCGGGTAGTAGCGCAGATGGGTACCGATGGGCTGTCCTTGATTGTAGTCTTGCACCTCTTGGATCGAGCGATCTTCAGCGTAGATGACTAGTGCGGGATTTTTTCCATCGGAATGCAATTGCCCTTTTTGGTAACGCAAGCTGGCTTTGAGAGCTCCTTCTTCATACCATTCTAAGGCATTGCCATGGGGAACTCCGTCTTCGTAAGGAACGAGAACAGCTCTATTGCCCTTCGCGAAGTAGCGCTTGAGCTCGCCTGTAATTTTTCCGTCATCAAAACTGGTCTCTTCAGAAACGGTGCCATCTTCATAATAGGAAAGCATCGTTCCATGCCGTTTGCCTTGTTTGAAGCCGCACTGTCCATGAAGTTTTCCTGTTTCGTAAAAAACTTTCATCTCTCCGTGCAGCAAACCGCGGTCGTAAAATGCGATTTTTTCCGCTTGGCCAGAGGAAAAGAAGGTGATGTTGACACCGTGGGGAACAATGGTCGATTTCCACTCTTCGTAACCGGGATCCGTTTCATTGATGACGATGAGGTCTGTTTCGTTGTGGATCTGTCCATTTTCGAAAAAGATAACCTGCTTGACCGGTGTTTCATTCTCCTCTAAAATTTGCTCGTAGAACAACACCCGCTGCGGATTTCCGTTCGGATAATTTTCGACAATTTTCGGACGCCAGTGAGGCTGTCTAGGCTTGAGATTTTCTACAACAGGAGCTACTGCTTCAGGGGCTGCATTTAACGCAGATAGTCCAAGACATAGGGCAATTGTCAAGAATTTGAGCTTCATGAGTCCTCTCGCTTCAAAGTTTTTTTATTCAAAGCATATCGGAGAGGGCTTATTGACACAAGAGGCAAAAAAAACGGGAGCGATCGCCCCCGTTACAAAAATCAAAAAAAGAATTAAGCGCCTAGCGGCTCTTAGATTCTAGTGACCGAAAGCAAGCCAGCTGACGACCAAGCCCCACAGTAGGCCAATGATTCCCCACAATTTCATCATGCTAGGATTCATCGCGATTTTAATGTAAAGCTGAGGCACAAACAGAGCTGCTACCCCTCTTAAAATCATGATCCATCCCAATAATGTGATGAAAAGTGTGCTGTTCATTGCCCATACGTTATAGGTATTCACAGCAGCAAGCCCGATCCATAATAGGAGCGCAGCGCTTAAGTGAAAAATCGATGGGGTGTTTTTAATCGACGTCCAGATTTTTGACATGTTATCATGATAAAAAATCATCCAAAGGCCATGAATCACGAGATACGGCCCAAAAATTGCAGCCAACCACATTGCGTTTTGCATCCTCTCCTCCTAAAAGTTAGTAAATGCATCTAAAACTCAACGTAGTTACTAAATTATTTATTTGTCAAGCATCTCCTCTAATTTAATGTGATTTTTTCTCATAACGACCCATTAACTGGGTTTCAGCGAGGATATGGGAATGCATCGCCTGTTCTACTTCTGTTTTTGTGGCACCACGCGGAAGATTGAGAGGAGCGCTCAGGGCGTAGAGCTTGAAAAAATAGCGGTGTTCCCGATCGGGAGGGCAAGGGCCTTGGTATTTAAGCTCGCCTTCCGTGTTCATGCCAGGAATACCGGGCGGTTGAGAATCTTTTTCAATTGTCACGTGAGTCGGAGGAATATTATATACCACCCAGTGAACCCACATCTTGTCTTTGCGAACAAAGTCGGGAACATCGGGATCGTCCATAATTAAGACAAGCGCTTGAGCATTTTTGGGTATGTCTGTGAAGATCAGTTCAGGGTTAATGTTCTTCCCCTCGCAGGTGTATTCTGAGGGAATTTTTCCGCCGGGTTCAAAAGCTGTGCTGGTGATGTGCATGTCGGGCCTCCTTTTGAATCAAAATATCAAGTCCCTCTTTCTTTGGGAAGAACAGGCAACTTGAGGGAATTTTTAGGAGGGCGTTTTGAAGTGAGCTTGATGTGCAGAGGGGTTTGCAGATCGACCCAAAGAGAGCGATTTTTTTTCGGGTCTTTCGAAATCAAGCCGATCGACTCTGGCGGCTCAATCCTGCCTGAGGAATAGAGGTCGAGATCAATACTGGAGACTGTGCTTCCTTTCCAAGAGAGGGAATGAACAGCGGAAAAGGCTTTGGGGCGTTGATCGACAACGGCGAGTGGCTCATGAGTTTTAATCTGATAAAAAATCTTGCCACGATCAGAATAGAGGCGGATCTGAAAATCGGTCTCATGAGTGATCGCAAGCAGCTGCGCTTCTTGAAGAGCAATGCAGAGCTGTTCTGCATCGCTCTCTAATCGGTGGGAGGCAATCATCCGATGGATCTGCCAGCCGACAACCGTCCCAACAAGGCTGATGATCGCCATCGCAATCATGATTTCGATCAGAGTGAAGCACTTTTTGCGCACCGTTATCCTTTTTTGACCTTATTTTTTTGTCGCGCTTTATATTGCTGATAGGGCTCCGAGATCACCGAAATGTCTTGGCCGTTTTTAATTGAAGTAATTTCAAGGGGCTTTCCCCATCCATCTTTTAACATTTTACTTGGGTCTTTGACCAAATTGGATTTAGCGAGGTACCCTTCGGGGTTGCCGATCACATCGTCCATTGTCGCTTCCCCTTTTGCGATCTCGAGCATCAGGATATCGTGGATCTGATCGATCGCTTTTTCTGTTTTAAAGGCTTTGCCCTCTTCGAGACTTCCTTTCATGTTATAACCGATCACGCTGCCGATCAATCCGATCAAGAAGATGACGATCATGATCTCGATTAAGGTCAGGGCTTGTTTTTTTCTGCGGCAGAGCATCGTTTTCTCCCGGTTTTAAATTTGAGTAAATGAACTGACATCTGTCAGTGGCAATAAAATCGATAAAATGACCATACCGACAATGGCGCCTAAAAGGATGAGCAAGGCGGGCTGTAAAAAGGTATTGAGCTGGGCTAAATGTTTTTCCACCTCTTCTTCATAGATCTCTGCGAGGCTGAGGAAAGCTTCTGGCATGTTGCCGGTTTCTTCAGCGGTGGCGAGCATGCGAGTCACAAGCGGGGGAATCACCGGGTCTGCTTGAAACGCGGCGCTTAAGCGCTGTCCTTCGATGATCCTGACCTCGACTTTTTTAATAGCAGTTTCGAGAAGGAGATTTTTCATCACGTTTTGAGAGAGGGTCAAGGCTTCATGCAAAGGGATCCCTCCTGTGAGCAGCATCGATGTGGCTCTGCAAAAACGGACGAGGCTAGCATGCAGGATGACGCTGTTTAAAAAAGGGATTTTGGTGCTGAACTGCTGCACGAAAAGGCGGGTGCTTTCCCGGCGCCAAAAGAAAATGGCGGACAAAGGCAATCCCACAGCAGAGCTAAGGAGAAAGGGGATGTGCGTATTGGCCCATTTGCTAATGCTGAGAACGGCAAGCGTAAGCGGGTGCAGGGGTCTTCCTTCGAAGAGGTCTGCCATCGAAGGGATAATGAAAAAAAGAAGGCCGCAGACAATACAGACACAAAAGCACCCTAGAAAGGCGGGATAGGCAAGCGCGGAAAAGAGCTGTTTTTTGAGTTTTTGCTGACGGTTGATGAGCTGAGCGAGCTCGGAAAACACATGGGCCATGTTTCCGCTTTGCTCTGAGACTTGGACCATCGACAGGTAGATCCGATCAAAGGTTTTGGGATAGCGTTTCAGTGCAGTGGACAGACTAGAGCCCCCTTTAAGATGATCGCAGAGATCGATAAGCAAAGGATGAGATTTGTGTTTGCGGTATTTCTCTTCGATCGTCACAAGGCTTTCATAGAGGGGAAGCCCTGCACGGAGCAATTGAGCCAATTCTCGGGTGAAAAGAAGAAGGAGCGGCGGAGGAAGGGTGATCTCGTGGGTTTCACTTTTTAACAGGATGAGATCGGTAACTAGAATTTGCTGCTTGCGCAGCCTTTCTTTGGCAACATTAAATGAGTCGGCGTCGATGACGCCGCTGTAATTTTTCCCTTCGGCGCTGAACGCGCGGTAACGAAAAAGGGGCATCTTGTTTTAGCCCTCCTCACAGCTTCGGGTGACACGGAGCACCTCGCGGGTCGAGGTTTTGCCGGCGGCGGCAAGGTACGCTCCTTCTTTGCGCAGGGTACTCATGCCCGAGGCAAGAGCGACGCGATGGAGTTCTTGAGAATCAGCGCTAATAAGCAGCTGCCTTTTCAAGCTGCTTGTAACCGTCATTAGTTCATAAATACCGTGTCTTCCTTTATACCCCGATCCAAAGCAATGAGAGCATCCTTCGCCTTTGTAGAGGAGATCTTCGGGCAGATCTTCGCGCGTTAAGGTGAGCTCATGCAGTTCTTGATCGGATGGGCAGTAGCTGACGGTGCAATGAGGACAGAGGGTACGCACAAGGCGCTGAGCGAGGACTCCGACGACAGAGGAAGAGAGAAGGTACGGTTCGATTCCCATGTCAACAAGGCGCGTGAGCGCGGAGGGGGCATCATTGGTGTGCAGAGTGCTCAAGACAAGGTGACCTGTCAAAGAGGATTGGATGGCAATCTCTGCAGTCTCTTTATCGCGGATCTCCCCGATCATGATGATGTCGGGATCTTGGCGCAGGATATGGCGAAGGCCGGTCGCAAAAGTGAGGTGGATCTTGGGATTGACGCCGATCTGCGCCATCCCTTGCAACTTGTACTCCACGGGATCTTCAATCGTCATGATGTTGGTTTCAGACGAGTTAATTTCTGCAATCGCGCTGTAGAGAGTGGTCGTTTTACCACTTCCTGTGGGTCCTGTCACGAGCACGATCCCTTCACTCAAGCGGATCAGCTTTTGGAATTGCTCTAAGATACAGGAACGCATGCCGATTTTGGGAAGGCCGAGTAAGACGTTGCTCTTATCCAAGATACGCAGAACAATCCTCTCGCCAAAGACAACAGGCACTGTGCTGACGCGGAAGTCGATCTGCCGGCCTCCCATTTGGAGCTTGATTCGTCCATCTTGGGGAAGTCGATGCTCGGCAATGTCGAGACGGGCCATTACCTTAATCCGGGTGATCAGCTGAGATTGAAATTCTTTAGGAGGGGCATGCCGCATTTGCAGCACCCCGTCGATCCGATAGCGGATCCCAATTCCCTGCTCCATCGGTTCAAAGTGGATATCAGATGCGCCTTGCTGGATCGCTTCGGTGAGCATCACATTGAGCATCCTGACGACAGGAGAAGCGGCCTCTTGTGCGAGGAGATCATACCCCTCTTCTTCAGTAATTGTCTCTGTGCCTCCGCTCTGCAGGCTTGCAATCAGATCTGAGGCGACATTTTCTTTTTGATGGTAGCATTTTTCGATCGCCTCTTCGAGGGCGCTTTTAGAGCTTAATACTTCTTGCACTTGCCTACCGATGCGGCAGCGAACCTCTTCGATCAGTTCCAAATCGAAAGGGCGCGCGTGGGCGATCACCACTTTCTCGTCTTGGGTCTCAAGAGGGAGGATCAGATGGGCTTTAGCAAAGGCGTAGGGGATCAGGTGGATTTTTTCCTGAACATAGGCAAAAGAGGACAGATCGGAGTGATAAGGAACGCCGAACTTGCTCGCAAGTTCTTCAATATTAAGATTTTCCACCAAAGAACATCTCCATGCTTTGAACAAAAAACTTATTGCGCTCTTTTTTGCGCGCTTCGACAAGCTGATTCAAAAATTCTGGGATGTCGCCAGGTCTTTTCTTGAGCTCTTCCGTGCGGACTTGGATCAGCTCCTCTTCTGGATCGAGAATGATGGTCGGCGTAATAAAAATAAACATCTCGGTACTGTCATTCGTGAGCTGTGTGGCGCCAAATAATTTACCGACACCGGGAATTTCGCCTAAGAAGGGAACTTTTTGTTCCTTATCCGTCGACTGTTTGCGGCGCAGGCCCCCGAGAATAATTGTCTGCCCGTCAACAACGCGCACTTCGTTCTGGATCTGCCTCCGATGGACAAGGGGCTGGTCGTTTTGATGTTCTTTGCGTGGAGTATCGAAAGCAAGATCGGTTTGTAGGGTCACAAATCCTTTTACCTCACCTGTCATCTCGTCGGGGGAATCGGTGAGATTGACCGTAGGTGTGATTTTTAGAGTAATTCCGTATTGGGATCGGGTGAAGGATTTTTCAAAAGCGATCCCTTTATTGGTATCAATGGGCGCAGCTCCATTATTAATCGAAATTTCCTCCACAATCGAGATCATACAAGGCGTCTGATTAACAGTGATTACGGAAGGGGCCGCATTGAGCTGGATATCCTCTTGCGTCATCAAGAAGCTATAGGCGAGATCATAGGCAGGAAAATGCTTGGAGCTATGTCCGTGCAGCAAGAACTGAAGCACGCCGCCATTGCCATGCGGTGCATGAGCATCTTCGTATCGAACGCCATTTTTTTTGGAGCCGAGCTTCAGTAAGTTGAGGCCGTAGCTGTTTTGATTGTTGTACCTTTTCTCAAAGAGGAGAACCTCGATTTGGACCATTTTTTTGGGGACGTCCAGCTTACGGAGCAGTTCTTTGACTTTTGCTAATACATCCCGTCGGATGACCATCAGGATATTACCTGTTTTCGGATCGGGGATAAAGTGATCGTTATTACGGCTTTCATTGGCTTCGAGTGCGGCTGTATTGGCAGATTTGAGGGGGGTCGGCGCAACGACCAAGGGAGGTGTGGGGGCATACCCATCGGGAGTTTTAAATTGAGCTCCCTGCGATTGGAAGTTGAGGTCAATATTCTCTCTTCCTGTATCGGTGGCTGCAAAGACGAGGGAGTTGTACACTTTTTCCAGGACCTTAGCGAGGTCATCTGGATTGCTATGTCGGCACTGATAGAGATGCACCGTCATTTCCGCAGGGTCTTGCATCTGCTCTTCCGTGTCGTGAACAATCTTTTCCGCACGCGCGACCACGTCTTCTTGCCCGATGAGAATCAGGGAATTTCCATGGCCGAGGGAAAAAATATTGAGGCCTTCTTGGTCTGCCTTTCCAAAGGGAGGACGGCTTTTTTCTAAGGCTTCGCCAAAGAAGGCTTGAAGAATTTTTTCCATTTCTTTGACGGCCATTTTATTAATCGAGACGACCCGAGACACCTTCCCTTTCCCATCGCTCCAAACAGAGCGGTAGAGATCGAGGAGCTTTTGAACCTCGTCTTTGGAGGAGACAATCGCAATTTTGGGTCCAACTTGATAGATAAAGGTCTGTTTAGTATCAGCAAAACGCTCAAAAAATTGGAAAGTGCTCTTCACCTGCTCCACAGGGGGAGAAAAAACGTAAAACAGGCGGGCGTGGTCAGCAATCCAATGGAGATCTTCCGGTGAGGAGGCAATATGGCGCACAGCGGAGGGGTCTTGCTTGAGAAGGAAGAGCTGCCTTGCGTAGGTATTGACATTCTTAACGCCGATTCCGTTATGGGCCAAAATGATTTCCAGGACATCGCTCCACGACTCGCGCGGAATGGGAATGTTCGAATGCATATTGAGCTTTGTCGTCAGGAGCTCAGGAGGGATCACATAAAGGTAGTCCAGAGAACCGAATTCCATGACGAGCTGATTGAGGGTCGTCTCTTCTTGGTCCCAAAGCGCATACCCCTCTTCATCCCGTTTAGAGTCTTCGACAGATGCCGAGCGCCAGCGGTTTTCCAACCCGAGCATCTCTTCTTTGATGGCATTGACCCGTTTGAGCAGCTCAAAATACTCTTCCTCTTTCGCATCCGTCTGTTTGAGATGGTCGACTTGAGAATAACACGTGTCGAGGTCCTGGCGAAGGGAAACTAAGTTTTTGTTCACCTCGCGCAAGAGGGTGTCCATGTTCATTTCGCTCTCGCCGGCCTTCGCGCTTCCCGAGGCCATTTTATCGGCGATCGTCTGGGAAAAGCCAGCGGGCAGGATCAGAGAAAGCGCTGCTAACACCATCAATCTAGTTTTCATGAGACCCCCGCATCAGAAAAGAAAAACCATAGAGGAAGAACCGACTTTGTGGCAAATGGGAGTTTGCGTTTTCGATGCGTTTTGCTCGTTTTTTTTTCGGGATCGATTGGAATTGAAAGCGCCTGGCATTGTGTGCGCATCTCATCGAACAGGTTCCCTTTAAAGACCCACCTTCCTTGCTCTTTCTCTAGTTTATCAAAAATCAATAGCTCGCCGCGCATTCTGTGGGATAAACAGCGTTCGATATCTTCTTTTTTACGGAGGATGCGCCACCCCGAGGGAGTCTTTAATGCCCAGTCACCTTGGCGCAAAATCAGTCGCTTTTTACCAAGCAAACAACTCACTTGAGTGGCAGTTCTTAAGCGCAGTGCCGTCGGCATCCCATCGATTTTGCCGCTGAATTTTTGGGGATGTTCTAAAACGAGGTTGAGCTGAAGGGGATAATAGCCCGTCTCATCCCATGCAGACACGTCGATTCCCTTAATAGAAGCGGATTTGACAAGGGCCACAGGATGGCCAAACGTGGACTCGTCGGCTTCTGCTACCTTCCATTCTTCACCGTTCCAGACCAAATGATCTCCGGAGGAGACAAAGCAAGCATAGGAGCTGCCTTCTTGTGAAAACTCGAGTTTGTATTTTTCCTTCGCCATTTGATATTCCCGGCCCCCGTATTTTTGGACCAGTTGATCTTGCCCCCACGCTCGAGCACCTTTTAAGGTATGGGCAAAATTCAGACTCGAACTAAAGGCGGATTTCAGTCCTAGCGGGTTGGGCTGCACAAAAAATTGTCCCTTCTCTTCACTATGTGGGGCATCGAGAGATCCTAGCTTGCGGCCCACTTCGACAAGTACCCCGCCTTGATCGAGCAAGATCGGTTTGACCCAAATGGCCTGCGGAGCTTCTGAAAACACAAAACCCTCGCCCTCTTTGACTGGATCCAAGAACAGGGTTTTGCCATTAACAAGATGCTTTTGTTCTTTGGTATTTTTTAAGCTGACTAAGAGAGAGGCTTCTTTCTGTGGAATATCGGGACGGCTGTTATAGGCGATAATCACAAGATCGCGGGCAATCTCGGAGACCCACCCATAGGTCGCATGGGGATTTAACGTCAAAGCCCCCGTTCCGATCGCTTCATAAGAAAATGGAGGGGCAGATTGAGAGTGCGCACGCGCGCTGCTGATCTCCAATCCCTCGTCCCTATCCCAAGGATACAGCTGAATGAAGAGAAACCAGCCCAAGAAAAATAAGCCTATCGCGGCGGCAATCCCAATACAAGCGCCCTTTAAGAGGCGGTCGACATTCAATCGGGAGTAGGCCAAAATCTTCACGAAAAGTACTTCCTTAACGACATGATAAGTCGTTTCAAAGAAGATTAGTCTATAAGATTAAGGAAAAAATCTGAAGCTCAATCCAAAATCTTCAGAAATAAACAGAGTTGCTAAAAATTATTTAATTAATTACATTAAGATATAAGGAAGAGAATTATTTATATCGCTGTGTACCACACAGAATTCCAAAGTAAAAGGCGGATATATGGAAAACAACAAAAATAAAGAGGGCGTATCAGTGAAAGAACTCGAAAATTTCGCAAAAAAACACCGGTTCGAAGTCTTTTTTTGCTTAGCCTTTATTTTAGCCGGTATTTTCGGATCGGCGATCTACAGCATGATGTGGCTAATTAGCGCAGTTGTGATCGGGGCAATCATCGGCGTCCTTCTCGCTCAAAAAGTAGCAGGACTCTGCAAAAGCGCACTCCAGTTCATCTTTAAACAAGAGACGACAACACAGCTCGTATTAGGGATTGTTCTTTTGGTGATTTCGATTTTCTTGAGCCCGCTTATTTTCCTGATGATCGGATTGCACGGCGGCAAAGACATGTACATGGCAGCAAGAGAGTGCGGGCCTAAGTAAGAACGACTCTACCCCGCTTCCAGTTCTCGCTTGCGCTGCTGAACGAATTCCATGAGAGAGACCTCTCCGTCTTGGAATGTACGCGCCAGTGCGAGATAGGCTTCAGGATCGTAAGTCTTTGATGATGAAGAAGGGACTCCAGACCATCCGGCATTTTTGAAAAGCTCATTCCACGCGAGGAGTTCCCCCTCATTTGTTCCGGCCTCTCTTTCCAGGGAGGCAATCCGCAACAGATTATACGCGTAAAGCAGATGGCCAGAACGGATCATCTTATCGCGGCTTTCCCAAAAAGCGAGATCTTTTTCCATTGCACTTTTCAATTCTTTCGCAGAGTTTAGCGCCTCTATATACTTCCCATTTACAATCCGAAGAGAATTTTGAGAAAACTGCGTGTAGTAAGGGGACAAGAGATGCTCGGTGCGCTTTAAGCTGCGCGCAGCATAGCTCATGCCTTTCTTGGAATCTTCCAATGCCAAGCAGTGTTGGGCGATAAGAGCGCCGAACTTTGCCTGAAGCTCAGGGTGACGGTTTAAGGGTTTTTCAAGATCTTTGAATAACACCCCATCAGAGGCTGCAGCAGAAATCCAGGCAGAGTAGGCCGTCTGAGCTGCCAAATAATCCGATTTCTTTTGCGCCTCGAAGCGACCGGTGAGCTGGAAGAGGCAGAAAAGAAGGATTAACACGGTGGCAAGTGAAGCCAAAACGATTTTGCTATGTTCCGAAACCCAGTCCACAGCAAGCGTCTTAGCAAGTGCAATTCTGCCGATGGGCAATCTCCCCTGTCCTGACATATCCCCCCCCCCACATTTTCAATACAAGTATAGGATCCCCCCCAATAATCAAAAAGGGATTTCTTTTGTAAGGGGAGAGGAAGGGGGAATGGAGGGAAAAAGGCACTATTTCTAACTCAGCAATAATGGTCGTCTAGCAGGGTTAGCTGCATGTAAAAGCTCGGCATATTTTTCAATGCTCGGTCTTGCCTGCGCTCTTTCATAGCGAGCATAGGCATTAGGTGATCTCGACTTCAATCTTTTGGCAACATCTCGGATTGTTGAGCCACTTCTCAGTCGTTGTCTTTTTAAGCCGAGTGCAAAAAGAAGCTTCTCTTCTGAAGCGCCCATCCCAATAATACCATCTTGATAAAGATTGACGGTGAGTTGGAAGTTTTTCCCTAAAAAATCCTCGTACGAATCTTTTAATAGCTCTAGAACAGCATCCTTAATCATTTCTAAGGCTTCTTTTCTTGTCTTCCCCTGGGTCATGACATCCAGAAAAGAAATTTCGACAAGCCACCACGAACTATCAGGATCTTTCCAAACTCTGCCTTCAAGCTCCATCTCTTAACACTCCTTGCTATTTCTTCTTTGGAGGATTACTCCTCGCCACTTGTATGATCTTCTTGGCTAAATTCTCTTTAATCTCTTTGTGCCGAGGAACAGGTTCCGTATCCTCACCATTAGTCCAAATTTCGTGGTTACCACCTTCACGTTTCAGCCACCAACCCAAACGACTAAGCTCTTTTTCCAAGTCTCGCTTTTTCATTCATTGTACACGTTTTTGTGAGCAAAGTCAATTTTATAGCACAGGTAAGAATTTTCGATAAAACTTAAAATATTAAAAAATAATAGGACGCATAACTTCCTCACCTCACCTCTTCTTCTGGAGAAGAAGAGCATTAAGAACCACAGAGATGGAGCTGAGCGCCATGGCGATGCCCGCGATGAGTGGGCTAAGCAGGCCGAGCGCAGCTAAGGGAATACCGAGGATGTTGTAACCGAAGGCGAAGACGAGGTTTTGACGGATCTTGCGGAAGGTTTGTTTTGCGAGGAGGATGGTGTGGATCACGCCGTCGAGTTCCGGGCGCACTAGGATGACAGACGAGGACTCAAGGGCGACGTCGGTTCCGGAACCAATTCCGAAGCCGATGTCGGCGGAGGCGAGCGCTGGGGCATCGTTGATCCCATCGCCTACCATCGCGGTAATTTTTCCTTGGGCTTTGTACCTCTCAACTGTCTCTGTTTTATGGGTAGGGAGAATCTCTGCTTCAAAGCCATCGACGCCAAGTTCTAAGGCGATGCGGGAGGCGACTTGTGTGCGATCTCCTGTGATTAGGTAGACAGCAATGTTAAGAGCCTGCAGGGCTTGTACAGTTTCTTGAGCATTAGAGCGGAGGCGATCTGAAAGGAGAAAATAGCCGAGTACTTTTTCTTGGGTAGCTAGAGCGACGATCATTCCTTCTTCTTTTGCCCAGGATGTATTGAAGAGAGAGGTATCGATCTTTTGTTCCTGCATCCATGTAGGAGAGCCGAGAAAATAGGTGGTGGAGTTCACGGTTCCGCTAACCCCTTTTCCAGGAGTGGCGGTATAGCGTTTGATCTCGGGAAATTGGGAGATGTGGAGAGAGGCGCTAATGGCTAGAGAAGCCGGATGATCGGAATGCGCAGTAAGGGCTGCTATGATAGGCTGAAGTTCTTGGGGGAGGAGGGCTTGAGTGACGGTGAGCTTGCCTTCGGTGACAGTTCCTGTTTTATCGAGGAGTACCACTTGGATTTTTTGTGCGATTTCTAGTACAGCAGCCTCTTTGATAAGAATTCCCTCTTTAGCAGCTCGTCCACAGGCGACCATGATTACAGTAGGAGTGGCAAGTCCAAGAGCGCAGGGACAGGCGATCACAAGGACGGCGATCGCATTGATCAACCCTTCTGTGATGTCGGAAGCGAAAAATGCCCAGAGCACAAAGGTGATCAGGGAAGCAACTAGGACGCAAGGGACAAACACTGCGGTAACGCGGTCGGCGACGCGTTGGATGGGGGCTTTAGAGACTTGCGCTTTTTCGACGAGGCGGATCATCGCACCGAGCGTCGTCTCTTTGCCCACCCGCACCGCTGTTGCTTCTAAAAGACCATCCCGATTCACTGTTCCGGCAAAGAGGGATGACCCGCTGTGTTTGACGACAGGAAGACTCTCCCCTGTAAGCATCGACTCGTCAACAAGGGATGTTCCTTCGACAACCGTTCCATCGACGGGAATCCTTTCCCCTGGCCGCACGGCAAAAAGCGCGCCGCTTGGGACCTGATCAATCGGAACATCTGTGTAGGTATTGTTGATTTTGATGCGAGCCATTTTAGGCTGCAGTTGCAACAGGGCGTGCATCCCGCGATTGGCCCGTTTTTTTGCACGGCTCTCAAACCACCTGCCCAATAGGATAAAAGAGATTAACAGTGCACTTGTTTCAAAATAGAGGGGATAAGGGGCCTGGGCAAGAACGGTGTAAAGGCTAAAGCCATAAGCAGCACTTGTTCCAAGAGCAACGAGGGTGTCCATGTTGGAAGAAAAAGAGCGCAGCCCTTGCCAAGTACCGACATAGAAAGAATAGCCGCCGCCAACTTGGACAAGGGTGGCTAAGATCACCTGCCAGAGGACTGGCAGCGGAACGCCTAGCATATGAAGAAGAAGGGGAAAGCTGCAGAGGAAGGCGAAAATCAGTTGAATCAACTGCCAATCTGAGGAAGGCGCCTCCTCTTGCGGGTGAAAAAGGTGTGCAGGATAACCAATTGCAGTCACTTCGCGCATGATCCGATCGGGATGGATGCGGGAGGGGTCATAAGTGACACTCGCGTGGCCTGAGGCAAAATTGACAGAAGCTTGGCTGACTCCGTCTAACGAAATGAGCTTGTCTTCGATCTTTTTCACACAGGAGGCGCAATTGATCTTATCAATCGCAAGCGCACATTCTTGTATGGAAAGAGAAGGAGCCTGTTGTGACATCGGTTACCTGAGTTGAGTGTATACCTCTTCCATGTATTGCAGAGTATGGGCAAGCGTAAACTTTTGCAAGACTAACTCTTTCGCATTAGCTCCATATGTCTCGCGTAAAGTCGGATCTTGACTTAAGAGAAGAACGGCTTCAGCGACTTTTTCTGGAGAGAATGTGGGCACGACAATGCCCGTTTTTCCAGAAAGACACACTTCAGGAAGCCCTCCTGTCGTTGTTGTAATGAGCGGACGCTCGAGATAAGCTGCTTGCAGACTCGCTTGAGAGATCCCTTCATGCGCAGTGCTCAGCAAGGTGAAAATATCCATGGCTGCCATCGCAGGAAAGGGCACTTCGAGATGTCCTGTAAATGTCACAATCCCATTCAACCCCATCTCGCTAACTTTCGGGAGGTAATCCTTGAGATACCCTCCGCCGACGATCACCCATTTCAGGTGTTTATGTTTTTTGAGCAGTTGAGCTGCTTTAAGAAAGTCTAAAATTCCTTTCCAGGAGCGGACAAAACAGGTAGTGCCAATTAAGATATCGCTCTCTTTCAAATGCAACATCTCGCGAAAGTGGAGTATCTCTTGCGGATCCACTTGCAGCAAAGCGGGGTCGACACCCGTAGGGACGCAACGCAATCGATGGCTGGGAAGACGCGCCTGCTTTTGAATCATCGGTAAAATGCCAGAAGAGGTCGTGACAACGACATCTGCTAACATCTGATAGAGTAAAAAGCTATTTAGTCCTTTGCGAATTGCAGTCGATAAGTGGCGAGTGCGGATCACTTTCTTGCGCGCGATACGCGCCGCAATCCCACCAATCCACGCATCGAGAGAAGAGTGAGTGTTGATAAGATCGATCTTGTGCTCTTTGATGATGCGGAGCAATTGAGACAGGGCTTTAAAAGCCGCTTTTTTCTTAAATGGGATTTCATAAACAGTAAACCCTTTGGCGCGCGCTTGCTTAACAAGTCCTCCGCCGATGGTGACTGCCAAAATCACTTCGTGCCCATTGTTACGCATCCCTTCTGCCTCGCGCAGAATGCGGATCTCTTGACCTCCCCACCCATTGGAACTTTCAGTATGCAAAATCTTCATTTTCGACCCCCTTTAATGATATTAGGATACGCCGGTGTCCGGCAGAAAAAGGCAGGCTCTTTAATTTAGGATAAGAGATCCACTGATAATCGGGAATCTCAATTCGTTTCTGTGCTTTCCAGATGCTCGGAAATAACCGCGCGCGGTAACGAGTAAATGTATGTGTAGCCTCAGGCAATTTTTTTTCGAACTGGATCGTTAAATTCCATGTGCGCTGCACCTCTTCTTGCACTGAGAGGGACGCATTGGACTCGAAATAGGGAAACTCATAGAGATCTTCCATGAGTTTTCCTTGAGATCCCTTGCGAAGAAGCACATATTCGTTAAAACAAATGACAGCCACTTCTCTCTTAAGATGCGTCACAGACACTTTTTCTTTTTTTATAGGGAGAAGATCTGCAATCCCCAGTTCTAGCCCTTTGCACGAGGCGTTTAATGGACATAGAAAACACTTCGGCTGGCGCATGCAAATCGTAGCTCCCAGCTCGATGAGCGCTTCCACGACAACCCATGGCTCTTCTTCTGGTAAGATCTCTTCTGCGTAGGCCCAGATTTTTTTTTGTGTCTGAGACTGACAGACCACCTCTTCTAAAGCGGTATAGCGCGAGAGCACCCGAACTACATTCCCATCGACTGCAGCGGCTCGTTTGTGAAAAGCAAAACTGAGAATTGCGCCAATCGTATAAGGGCCTAAGCCAACCACCTTCTCCAATTCCTCGCGCGATGAAGGCAGCTCTCCTTGATGATACTCGAGCAAATAGAGAGCAGCCCTATGCAAATTGCGCGCACGCGCGTAATACCCCAGCCCTTCCCAGAGTTTGATCACTTCAACAAGTTCTGCTCTTGCCAAGCTTTCGATCGTCGGAAAACGAGCCATCCATCGCTGAAAATAGGAGATCACGACGGCAACTTGGGTCTGCTGCAGCATGACCTCAGAGATCCAGACCGCATAAGGAGTAGGGTTCTCCCTCCAGGGGAGAGATCGCTTGTGTTTTTGAAACCAAGCGACAAGAGAAGGTCGATCGAGAGGTAATTTTTTCATAGTAAATAGGCGGCAAATCCTGCCGACAGGTAAACATAGCCGGGAGATGAGATTAGTTCAAGAGTCTTCAACTGAGCATCTTACACGCTTGGCACACCCTTTGCATTCTTTACCCTATCACCCTCTACAACTATCGGGTGACTATGACTCACAGAAAAGATGAACAACAAGCAGAGTGGAACCAATTGCACGGTTCTCTCAAAAACATTATGCAACAAGAACTCTCGTTAACAAGAGAGCTGCTCGCTAATTTCCACCAAGAAGAACTTTCCCTCATGCTTCAAGATCAAGGCTCATGGACTCAAATCATGCAGCAAAGAGCGCATATGATCGAGCGCTTGAGCGCACTCCGATTGCACCGACAGTCTACGACCGAGCAAATCGTCTCGTTGGCCGAGAAAAAAGGCCCCACTCCCACGCTAGAAGAGATCCTGCCTCTTTCCGAGGAGATCACCTATGAAATTTTCAATTTGCGCGACCAACTCTTGGCTTTAACGGAACGGATCAATCGGCAACAGCACCGTAACGAGCACCTCTCAGATCATCCCGAGCCCCTGCATTTTATGCCGCCCTCTCCGACAGCCCTTCCTCAGCCTCCACGTGCGAAGAGAAAAGCAATTGTTGCCACATACAACATTAAAAAATAGAATTAGCAGTTATGGACAACAACACGGAAAGACCCGCAGCGGGGCTCATTTACGGACCAGATGCCCACCACATCGATCACATCGCACCTTTGTGTCAAATCATGGGAGTTCCTCTCATCTGCACGGAAGAGGAGATCGCGGCAAAGGCAAGCAAGTATTATCCGCAACTCGATGTGGTTCATGCAAATTACATTGCAGTTGCCGACGAACTCGTCTCCCGATGCGACATCCTCTTCTATTCCATCCCTCGGGCTTTATTTGATGAGGTTTTTTTCTTCGCTCAAAAACTGAGACAAAAAAAAGTACACAC
>JAGVMG010000049.1 GCA_020053915.1 Parachlamydiales bacterium
AACATGCTTTCGCTTAACATGGTTCCATTTCAAAGGAGATTGCCATGGGACAAAAGCAGAAGCATATTATATGTAAAAACTTTCTTAACTATGTACTAGTCTATCTCTCTACTCAACAAACTGTTATCCGCCTTTGCGTTTGCGCTCGTTCTCGAGAAGATAGCGCTTGCGTAGACGAACGAGGTGAGGTGTGACCTCGACGAGCTCGTCGTCTTGGACGAAGTCGATCGCTTGTTCCAAAGTGAAGGTGCGAGGCGGAGTTAGGATGATGTTTTCATCGCTGCCGGACGCGCGGACGTTGGTGAGCTGTTTGCCACGGGTGACATTGACCATAAGATCGTTGTCGCGGTTGTGCTCGCCGACTACCATTCCTTCGTAAACCTCGTCGCCGGGTCCGACAAAGAGGGTGCCCCGATCTTGGAGGGAGAAGAGGGCATAACCTGTAACTTTGCCGGCGCAGTTAGAGATCATCACGCCTCGTTGACGTCCAGGCATGGGCCCTTTAAAAGGAGCGTAGCTGTCAAAGATGGAAGTGAGGATTCCAAGACCGCGAGTGATGGTCATGAATTCATTGCGGTATCCCATGAGTCCACGTGTAGGAATATAGAACTCGATGGAAGTAATGTTATGCTCGTTGGTGCTCAAAGAGCGCATCTCTCCTTTGCGGCGGGAAAGCTCTTCGATCACTTGACCTGAAAAATCTTGTGGCACTTCGATATGTGCAGTCTCAAAAGGTTCATGGTCAGCGCCATCGACCTTTTTTAAAATAACCTGCGGTTTCGAGATGGTGCACTCGTAATCTTCTCGGCGCATCGCTTCAATCAAGACAGCAAGATGCAGCTCGCCACGTCCGCAAATCCGGATCGCATCATCGCGAGAAGAGACTTCTTCAATCTTTAAGGAAATATTCGCTTTTCTCTCTTGGTTAAGACGGTCGCGGATTTTGTTCATCGTGACGTGCTTGCCGTCTTTACCAACGAAGGGGCCGTTGTTGACCATCATCTCGACAGAAAGGGTAGGCTCAGCAAGAGTAATTGGAGGAAGCTGAACGATGTGGTTGGGGTCGCAGAGAGTATCTCCGATTGAAACTTCAGGAATTCCAGAGATGCTAACGATGTCGCCCACTCCTGCATCATCCATCTCGACTTTTTTCAAGCCGTGGTAGCCTTCAATTTTCTGAACTCTGTGTTTTGTCGGGTGCCCGTTTTTGTCGATTTTAACGATCTCTTGTCCTTTTTTGATCTGACCCTCGAGAATGCGTCCGCAGGCTTGCCTGCCGACGAATTCATCATAACTAAGGGTTGTGGATTGCATGAGGAAGGGGAGATCCAAGTTCCCTGGAGGAGGGGGAACAGCTTTAATAATGAGTTCAAAAAGAGGACGCATATCCACACGGGGATCTTTAATATCGAGTGCTGCAAAGCCTCCTAGTCCAGAAGCGTAGCAGACGGGGAAATCGAGTTGTTCGTCGTTGGCGCCGAGTTCCACGAAGAGATCAAAGGTGAGGTTGAGGGCGCGGTCTGGATCGGCGTGGGGGCGGTCGACTTTGTTGAGAACAACAATCGGTTTTAATCCAATTTTAAGAGCTTGAGAAAGGACGAAGCGGGTCTGAGGCATTGGGCCCTCTTGCGCGTCGACGAGGAGGAGAACGCAATTCACAAGACCGAGCACGCGCTCAACCTCGCCGGAAAAGTCGGCGTGGCCAGGAGTGTCGATAATGTTAATTTTGTAGTCTTCAAAGAAAATACTGGTGTGTTTAGCGAAGATGGTAATACCGCGCTCTTTTTCCTGGTCATAACTATCCATCACTCTCTCAGGGACCTTCTCGTTATCCCGAAAGATGTTAGATTGTTTTAGAAGGCTGTCGAGCATGGTCGTTTTGCCATGGTCAATGTGGGCGATAATGGCGATATTACGGAGCTTGTCAGGGGTATATTGTGTCATTTTTTCTCTGATTCTGGAAATTGATAGATCTTTGAATGCTACGATAAATTGGGATTTAAAAGCTATGATTTTCCGATTGAAAAATAACTCATCAAAGAGGTATTCTACGGGCCGGTCAGCAAGCGAGGTATTCCATGGATGAAATTTTAGACGAAGAGAGTGCAAGCTCTATAGAATCAGCCTACTCCATTGGGAATCTGCTCGATTCTAAAACGTCTCAACTGCATGACATCCTCCAAGAAAAATTGGAAGAGGCATTTCATAAACAGACCTCAACTGTCATTCTTCACGATATTGTCAAAATTGCCTCCGAGCATTCACCTATCGACTTAGCCTATGCGGCCTCGCGACTGCCTCCCCACGCTAGGCCCGTTCTCTATGAGAACTTGTCTGGAATCGAGGGTAAGATCGAGTTCATGGTGAACACAGATAATAGCACCCGAGTCGCTGTTTTACGGCATATTAGTGATGAGGAAGTAAAACTTTTAGTTCAAAGCATGCCTCCCGATGAAGCGGTCGAGGTCCTAGAAGCGATTTCTGAACGACGGTTTCGACGCGTTGTTGAGATGCTTGAACCGAAAAAGGCGGTCAAAATCCGCGAGATTAAGAAGCACCCCCGTAATACGGCGGGCCGCTTAATGACTAATGAATTTTTTGCTTTCACTATGGATGTCACCATTGGAGAGGTCGCTGTCCATATACGTCAGCATCCTGGGATCGATCTCACTGTGAAAATTTTTGTTTTAAATGATGCGGGAGAGCTGCAAGGCTATGTTCCCGCGCGGAACCTCATTGTGAATCCTCCTAGTCTTCCGCTTAAGCAGGTGATGCGGCCTGTCGTTCATATGGTCGCACCAGATGCGGTCCGTGAAGAGGTCGTTGAGATTGTAGAGCGCTATAAGATTCCCGCTTTGCCTGTCGTCGATGGAAATAATCGGATGCTCGGCGTCATCACTTATGAAGATGTATTAGACGTTGCAGAAGATATTGCCGATGAGACCATTGCGAATATGGCGGGTACGGCGGAAAAGGTCAGTGAACAGGAACCGTTTATGAAGCGATTGATTGCGCGGGCTCCTTGGCTGGTTGTTACTCTCTGTGCGGGATTGATTAATGTTGGAGTGATGTCGTCATTTCAGAGTTATGAAGGTGGTGTTTTGACCTTTGTTTTATTCTTCGTCCCGCTGATTACAGGGATGTCGGGGAATATCGGGATTCAATGCAGTACTATTTTGGTGCGGAGCATGGCGCTAGGACTCATTTCCTTGGGGAATAAAGGGGAGATGATGTTCAAAGAGCTGATGATCGGATTTACGACAGGGACGGTGTTCGGAATCTTGTGCGGATTTGCTGTCTATGCGCTCGACTTTGTCGGCGTTTCCGGCGCTGAGGTGAGTCCGATTGCTGTCGGTGTTATCGTGGGTGTTGGTTTAATGGGAGCCTGCTTAGCGGGAACTGTACTTGGCGTGTTTTCCCCGCTGTTTTTTGCGCGCATCGGGGTCGATCCCGCCGTCGCGTCGGGCCCGATCATTACAGCCTTTAATGATTTTCTTTCGATGGCGATCTACTTCCTGATCGCGATCGGTTTGAGTGCGTTTTTGTTTTAAATTTTCACGGGGTTTTTGTTGCTATTTTGCAGGGCATTCCATATAGTCCTGAAAAGTGTCTTGTAGGAGCCAGTTGCAAAGCTTCAACCTCCGGAAAAATCGATGATTTTGAAGTGGGTTGCAAGGGATGCGAAGCATCCAAGTCCCTTTTGACGAAGGCAACCCCGCAGCGGGTTGGTGAAGAAAAAGGGATGCGATCCGCTTCAAAAGCGCGGTCTTACTGGGGGTTGGAGTTTTGCAACTGGCTCGTAGGGGTGTCCAGATGAAGTACCGTGGTGGGCGAAAGCCTGAGGGATATGATGGGACAGAGAGAACGACAAGCGACATGCGCGATCTCTTGCCCCGTCTTCTCGGAAAAATCGGTGTCGCTCATAAAGAAAGGCCCGATTTAATTCTGTTGGCATGGCCTGAAGTGATTGGGGAGAAACTCGCTCCGATGACAAAGGCAGTTTCTTTTGCCGATGGGATTTTAGTAGTGAAAGTCAATAATTCAACTTTATACAGTCTTCTTTCACAGCATGAGAGAGGGCGGTTGTTGAAAAGTTTGCGGGAAAAATTTCCTGCGGCGGGGATTAAAAATATCGCTTTCCGTCTCGGTTAAAGGATTTGGCCTTTAATCTGAGCCGGGGTTTAGAAATGGCAAAATGAGTTGCAATTTTGCCTCACATGAGATTCAAGGTATGACGACGATGACTAAAGATAAAGAATACGATGCCAGTTCGATTACTGTCTTAGAAGGTCTTCAGGCAGTGCGCGAGCGTCCGGGGATGTATATTGGCGATACGCAAACAAACGGCTTACATCAGCTCGTTTACGAAGTGGTCGACAATAGCGTGGATGAGGCCTTGGCAGGTTTTTGTAAGGAGATCACGGTCACTTTGCATAAAGACCACTCTGTTTCTGTGGAAGATGATGGACGTGGGATTCCTATTGGCCGCCATGAAAAAGAGTCTCATAAACAAGGGCGCGAGGTCACTGCTTTAGAAGTTGTTATGACCATTCTTCACGCCGGAGGCAAATTCGATAAGAGCACCTATAAAGTCTCCGGGGGACTCCACGGTGTGGGCGTCTCGTGCGTGAATGCTTTATCCAAAAAATTGCTCGTTGAAGTGTGCCAAAATGGCAAAAGTTATGAAATGACCTTCTCTAAGGGCAAACCGATGACTCCCTTAAAAGAGACAGGACCCTCAGATAAACATGGAACAAAGGTTTCTTTCTGGGCCGATGATTCGATCTTCACCGTCACAGTGTACGAATACGACATTCTGCTTAAACGTTTGAGAGAGCTTGCCTTTTTAAATAAGGGGCTCACTATCCATTTCCGCGATGAAAGAGACGCAGTCCCGAATGAAGTGACCTTTTGCTATGAAGGAGGTGTGAAGTCGTTTGTTGCTTATCTTAACGAGAATAAAACACCTCTTTTCCCAAAGCCGATCTATATTTTCGGAGTCAAAGAAGGGGTCGATGGTCCTGTTGAATTCGAAGTAGCGATGCAGTGGAATGACACCTATACAGAAAATCTCCACTCCTATGTCAACAATATCTCGACGCGGCAGGGAGGAACGCATGTGACCGGTTTCAGCACGGCACTCACCCGCGTGCTTAACCAATATATTAAAACCCACAATCTCTTGAAAAGCGATAAGATGGGTGTTCAAGGGGATGACATGCGCGAGGGGCTTACTGCGGTCATCTCTGTCAAGGTTCCCAACCCTCAGTTTGAGGGACAAACGAAACAGCGCTTGGGAAATAGCGATGTCGCCTCAATTGTTCAAGTGCTTGTTGGGGAAGAGCTCACCACATATTTAGAAGAAAATCCCGTGATCTCGCGTCTCATTGTCGAAAAAGCAATCCTCGCCGCGCAAGCGCGCGAAGCTGCCCGCAAGGCAAGAGAGCTCACGTTGCGCAAAACGGCACTCGATAGCGCGCGCCTTCCCGGTAAACTCACCGACTGTCAGGAAAAAGACCCGGCTCTTTGCGAGATTTACATTGTTGAGGGAGATTCTGCGGGTGGTTCGGCAAAGACAGGACGGGATCGTAGGTTCCAAGCGATCTTGCCGATCCGCGGTAAGATTTTAAACGTGGAAAAAGCGCGGCTTGAAAAGATTTTGCAAAACCAAGAGGTCGGAGCGATGATCGCGGCCTTTGGTTGTGGGATCGGCCACGATAACTTTAACCTAGAAAAGCTCCGCTATCATAAAATCATCATCATGACGGATGCTGACGTCGATGGATCCCATATCCGAACGCTTCTCTTAACGTTCTTCTATCGACATATGCCTGCATTGATTGAAAATAGCTTCATCTACATCGCTCAACCTCCCTTATATCGAGTGACGAGAAAAAAGATCAGCCGCTACATCCACTCTGAAAAAGAGATGGATGAGTATCTCATTAAACTCGGCACAAGCGATGTTCATTTGCGTTTAGTTGGAAAAACCGATCCTCTCGAAAAGACCCAAGTCGATGAGCTTGTCCATGCGGTGCGCGAAGTCGAGGCGTTTATCTTTTCTGTCGAGCGCAAAGGGATCCCATTCCGCGAATTTTTAGTCGCAAAAGACGACGAAGGACGTTTGCCTAGATTCCTTGTAAAACTTGCTGACGTGCAGAAGTTTGTGTACTCGGAAGGGGACTTTGGTGAAATTAAGCGGCAAGACGAGGAGTTCCAGCGTCTCAAGCATCAGGAAACTCTCGCTTCGATTCCGGAGGAAGAGCAGACAGAGGATATGAAAACTTTCCGTGTCAAATCGATGCCTTTCATCGAGCTCTATGATCCGATTGCGCTTGAGGATTTAAAGAATCGTTTAGCCTCCTATAATTTGGCCCTTGATCAATATTTAACAGCCAATGGCAAGTTATTTGATATCATTGACGAAGAGGAAAGGGAAACGGGGATTCATACTTTGAAAGAAGGGATCGATTTCTTGCGTGTGAACGGCCGTAAAGGGATCGAAATCCAACGGTACAAAGGTCTTGGTGAGATGAACGCCGACCAGCTGTGGGAAACGACCATGGATCCGACAAAACGGACCTTGCTGCGCGTGACATTGCCCGATGCTGTGGCTGCTGACCATATGTTCACCATGCTGATGGGCGAAGAGGTGCCTCCTCGCAGAGCGTTTATCGATCAGCATGCTCTATCTGTTAAGAATTTGGATATCTAAGGGGAGCTTAAGGAGAAACATGTCTTATACGAAAGATGAAATCGTTGTTCCACGTAATATCGAAGAAGAGGTCAAAGAGAGTTACCTCCGTTATTCGATGTCGGTGATCATTTCGCGCGCGCTTCCCGATGTGCGCGATGGTCTTAAGCCTTCCCAGCGCCGTATTCTGTACGCGATGCGCCAGCTGAATTTGAGCCCCGGCGGCAAACACCGTAAATGCGCTAAAATTTCAGGCGATACCTCAGGCGATTACCACCCGCACGGTGAAACGGTGATCTACCCGACCCTTGTCCGCATGGCACAGCCTTGGGCGATGCGCTATCGCCTTGTTGATGGGCAGGGAAACTTCGGATCTGTCGACGGCGATTCTCCTGCCGCGATGCGTTACACGGAAGCGCGCCTCACCCATTCCTCAATGGCGTTGATGGAAGATCTAGACAAAGACACTGTCGATCTTATTCCTAACTATGATGAGACAAAGACAGAACCTACTGTTTTCCCAGCAAAATTTCCGAACTTGATTGCTAACGGCTCTTCTGGAATTGCGGTCGGAATGGCAACGAACATTCCTCCTCATAATTTAGGCGAGCTGATCCAAGCCACGATGCTCGTGATTGATGATCCCGCAACGACGGTCGATCAAATCATGGAAGTGATGCCAGCACCTGACTTCCCGACGGGAGGCGTCATCTGCGGATACCGCGGTATTAAGGAAGCTTATCACACAGGAAGAGGCAAACTCATCCTGCGCGGCGTGATCCGGATCGAAGACATGGATGGCAATGGAGACAGGCAGCGCCTCGTCGTTGATGAGATCCCTTACAACATCAGCAAATCTGACCTCATCCTAAAAATTGCCGGACTCGTCAATGATAAACAGATGACGGGCATTTCCGATATTCGAGATGAATCGGATAAAGACGGAATGAGAGTGGTCATTGAGCTTAAACGCGGAGAGATCCCCGACGTTACCATCAACCAACTCTATCGATATACTGACTTGCAGGTGACCTTCGGTTGCAACATGCTGGCGCTCGATAAGGGCTTGCCTCGCACGATGAACATCAAACAGATGATCTCTGCTTGGATCGATCACCGGATTGAAGTCATTCGTCGGCGCACCCGTTTTGAGCTTGCTAAAGCTGAAGCGCGCGCTCACATCTTAGAAGGCTATTTAAAAGCGCTCGACCACCTTGATGCTGTCGTCAAGCTAATCCGCAATAGCGCTAATCGCGATGCGGCTAAAGCAGAATTGATGGCGACCTATACGTTAAGCGAAAGGCAAGCCAATGCCGTGCTCGATCTGCGCCTCTACCAACTCACAGGGCTAGAACGAGAGAAGCTCGAGGCTGAGTATAAAGACCTTCTCGAAAAGATTGCCCACTTACGCGCCATTTTAGCGAGCGAAACGCTTGTTCGCGGCATCATTAAGGATGAACTTCTCGATCTGAAACGACACCACGCTTCTGACCGCAGAACGAAGATCATCGCTGCAGAAGGGGAGTTTAATATTGAAGATCTGATTCCAGACCTTCCTGTCATCGTTACGATCTCTGAAGATGATTATATCAAACGGATGCCCATTGACACTTTCCGCGAACAGAGAAGAGGTGGCCAAGGTGTGATCGGTCTTGAGATGAAAAAAGAAACCGACAACTTAAAAGATATCTATGTCGTCTCCACGCATGATTATCTCTTGATCTTCACAACATTAGGAAGATGCTACTGGCTCAAAGCTTGGGAGATTCCAGAAGCAGGACGCCGTTCCAAAGGAAAACCGCTGATCAATCTCCTCGAAGACATTCGTCCGGAAGAGAAGATTGCGACCGTCTTGCCTGTGAAAAAATTTGATGAGCCTGCCTATATCTTACTCGCTACTCGCCAAGGCGTTGTGAAGAAAACAGAGCTTAACGCGTTTAGCTCGCCACGCCGCAAAGGGGTGTATGCGATTAATATCGATGAAGGTGATGAAGTGATTGCCGCACGCCTCACGAGAGAAGGGCAGCAAGTCATGCTCTTTACGAAAAATGGGATGGCCGTTCGCTTTGACCAAGCGCAGGTGCGACCGATGGGCAGAGTTGCCCGTGGGGTAAAGGGCGCGACATTACGCAATGGAGACGATGCCGTTGTCTCTTGTGAAGTCGTTCAATCTGATGACAGCCTACTCGTCGTGTGCGTCTATGGTTATGGCAAACGCTCTTCTGTCGAAGACTTCCGTCAGACAAACCGTGGCGGTGTTGGGGTGAGGTCGATTATCACCTCTGACCGCAATGGTCCTGTTGTGGGAGCGATTTCAGTCACGGATCAAGACAGCGTCGTAATGATGTCGAATACGGGACAAACGCTTCGCATCAATATGAAAGATGTTCGAGTCATGGGAAGATCCACTCAGGGAGTGCGTCTTGTGAACCTGCATGAAGGAGACACTCTTGTTGCAGTTCAAAAGATCGAAGCTTTTGAAACAGAAAATGGAGCTCCTACAGAAAGCACCGCTTCAACAGAAGAGAGCATACCTGCTGCGGAAGATACTCCTGCAGAAGACGAGTCATTACCTCCAACGAATGAATAACGATGTCCGCATCGAGGGCTTTAAAGAGCCCTCGATGCAGATTTTGAAAGGATTCTATGTCTGCTAAGTCCAAACGAGGATTATTCATCACGTTTGAAGGGGGCGAGGGCGCTGGAAAGACGACCCTTATCGAATCCCTCTATACTCATTTAAAGCGCCGAAAGATTCCCGTTCTTCAGACACGCGCTCCTGGCGGGACACCGATCGGAAAGAAGATCCGCGAGCTTGTCTTGCATAAGCATGGGATCTCTTTAGAAAAGCGGTGTGAGCTTTTGTTGTTTTTGGCCGATCGCGCCCAGCACGTCGATGAAGTGATTAAGCCAGCTTTAAAGGAAAAACAGATCGTTCTCTGTGATCGCTTTAATGACTCGACCATTGCCTATCAAGGCGGAGCCAGAGGCTTTGATGAAAAACTTGTCCGTTTTCTCTGTACCTTTGCTTGCGACGCGATTGAACCCGATCTCACCCTTTATCTCGATCTCGATCCTAAGATCGGCTTTGAGAGGACCCATTCCACTCGGTCAGGTAAAGACCGGATCGAATCGGAAACTCTAAAATTTCATCAGAAGATTCGCAAAGCCTTTCACAAGATCGCAAAAAATGCCCCTAAGCGCCTTAAAATGATCGACGCCAGCAAATCTCCGGATGACGTCTTAACCCAAGCCATGGAACACATCGATGCCTTTCTCGACACTGATCGGTAATGAGTCTGCACAATCCGCTTTAAAGCGGATGGTAGAGCATTCTTGTGTGCCCAATACGCTGCTTTTCTCAGGCCCCCACGGGATAGGAAAAGCGAGATTTGCTCTCGCCCTAGCCCATCTTCTCATGGGAGCTTCGCATCATCAGAAGTTAAATTCTGGAAATCATCCCGACTTACATATCTACTCGCCAGAAGGAAAGGCACATCTGCATTCGATTGATTCGATCCGGTCTTTGATCGAAGAGGTGGGAATGCCCCCGTTTGAAGCACCCGTCAAAGTCTTTATTCTTCATGATGCCCATCTCATGCTTCCTGCAAGCAGCAATGCCCTTTTGAAAACATTAGAAGAGCCCCATCTCGATAGCTACATCATTTTACTTACCTCAGAACCAGAAAGTGTGCTCCCTACAATTCTTTCCCGTTGCCGAAAGATCCCGTTCTTTCCAATTCCTGAGAAAGAGATGTTGACCTATCTCGAAAAAGAACTCAGCCAAACGCCCGAGCAAGCTCGCAAGACCGCCTTTTTAGCCCACGGCTCTTTTGCACGGGTACATCAGATGATCTCCCAATCTCAAGATGAGAAACAGAAGATCCTCCACAAGATTCTCGCCGCAGGGACTGCAGACTATCCCTTGTTTTTAAAACTCTGCACAGAGCTTGAAGCTGCGTGCGGCCTCAGTAAAACAGAAGAGAATGAAGAGTCTGATTCGATGCTAAGCCAGATGGATGCGCTCTTTGAAGAAATCTCTACCTGGTACCGAGATCTTTATCTTGTTTCGCAGGGCGTTGATCGTTCCTGGCTATCGAATCCGCAATTCCAAAAAGCTGCACGAGCTCCTTCTTTGGAGCGCGTCTTGGAAGCGATTGCGCGTGCCCGTCTGGCTCTCCAGCGTCATCTCAAACTCCGCGTTGTCCTTGAAGAGCTCTTCTATCAACTAAGTCTAAATCATTGATCATTAGTGTCTGTTGATTTTAATTTTAATTCTTGTTATCATAATTCCTGATTTATTTAATTCAATGTGTGTTGAGGTTTATGGCTGCTTCTAAAACAGTTGCTTCTTCTGGATATTTTCCAGTGACCTCTCATTATATTTATCAACAGGATCCCTCAAAATATGGAGGGCGTCAAAAGGAGTTTCTCTACTACTCATCTCAAGTCATCCATGAAGCAACAGGTGAAATAAAAGCGGCACTCAAAAATCAAGAAAATTTAGAAGAGTTGTTTTTTAAGCTATTACACCTTTTTGGAAGCCGTAGACAAGCGCTTGCCTATGCGCATCACACCCCGAATGCAGGGTTATTTGGAATGAGTCGTCTTGCAAAAGATCGCTCGATTCTTGTCGAATACACCCCTTTAAAAGGGCCATATGATGCTTATCGAAAAAAAATTTTAAAGAACATCGTTCCAAGATTGCGCCAGATGTTTGATTCTACTGTAAATTTAAGAGAAGCGCGTTGGAAAGAGAAGTCTTGTATGGGGAGACAAGCCTCTTTTGAAGTTGAAATCTTGAATGCGGAGAACCAGGAAAAATGGCGCATTTTAGACCGCTTAGAGATATATCAAGCCATTTGCAAGACCGTAGGTGTTTTACCAAGAGCAGGTGCATTTAGAAATGAGTGGCTCGATGAACTCGTTGAAAATCGAGGCGCAATGCAGGAGTTGAAAGGCAAATCCATAGAGTTATATAAAAAAATCAAGTTTTCCTATGGATTGAGCGCGTTTATTTCCGATCTTCCCAACATCAAAGTCACAGATTATGTTTTTGCAAAGTACTGTTTAGATGTAGCAGGAGTTCCCAACGTCGCGTTGACCTACTACATAACAGCGTTCAATCGCAACACTGCAACGGATCCCTTTGAAGACATGCTTGAAAGTGCTCCCGTTTGCCTATTGCACCAAGACCCTTTTTTACTACCTCAGATGCTTAAAGAGTCTGCTAAGTTATTTAAAGAAGCTGTCTCTGTGGATCCGAAAGATAAAAAAATGCTGAAAGAGCGTGTATGTTTGTGGAACATTGCCTTTAGTCATGCCATGCCTTGTTTTCGAGGCGCGGGCACCCTTTCCGAATGGTTTGAGTCATCGATGTACGAGGCTCTAGGATCACAACTCTTATATAATTCTGAGATGAACGTCAATCTAGAGATGCAAACCTCATCTCCCGCAGATGCCCTTTCCCGCTATCCTACGATGATTCAATTAACGCAGCTTTCCCGCCCAACCGAGCTTGGCATAGCATAAAAATAAATATTTTCTGTTTTAAAATGTATTTAATTTATTTTGTCTTCGTTTTTATTAAGTGTGTGTTGACTTTTTGTTTGTTTTAGTTATAATTATCTCGCTAATTAAAAAAAACAATCGAGGCGTTGTTATGTCGAGTAGTTTGTCGTCAGTAAATTCAGTTTCTATGGATTCACCAGTAATCATTCCATCAGATACAAAGTCAGCCGAGAAAATTGTAAAATTACCCTTACCTGAAGCAGTCAAGCCTGAAGCTGTCAAGGACCTATCTTGGGAAAAACGAGCGGTTTCCCAACTCAATGAATGGGATACGGCGTTAGATGGTTGGATGCCTAATTGGGTTCTTCAGGACAAAATTGATCAACTAGGGACACACATTGAAGATATGTTCTCTTCTCTTCCCACCTTTAATAGCTGGCTAAGAAATAATGGCGATGGCGCTTGGTACATACAACTTGCGACATATCTCGTCAAACTTCCCTTAAAAGCGGCTCATAACATCGTCAATCTTCTCTATAACACGATCAAAGGAATTTTATACGGAGCCACCCACCCGCTTAAAGGTCTTAACGCTGTTGCCAAGCAAATGGTTTTGCTTGCACACGCTTTAACGCAGCCAGAGACTTGGAGCAAAATAGGGGCTGGGGTCATTGGGGCAGGCCTTGGACAAGCGCTTATCTTTGGTAACCCAGTTTCTGTGATTGCAATGGGGCTCGGGGCGGCTTGTGCTATTGCAGGAGTGAGCTTCGGCGCTCTAAAGGCTGCCATCGAGGCAGAAGAGGGTAAAAAATTTGACGCTATCGTAGAAAACGTTGGTGGACAATTCAAACAGATCCCAGAATCGCTTCTCACCGGATTTTTTATGGGGCTTCTTATTGGCGGCATTAAAAAAATGCTCACAAAGCCAGAGCCCACAGATTCTGTAATGAATACCTCGAAAACGAGTGCAAAGAAAGTTCAGAGTTCCTCTGGCAAACAGAGCCTTTCCTTAGAAGGGGCGCGAGCTCAAGCAGTGGAATTTACACAACAACACAATTTGCCTCCTCCTGGTCATGTCAGCGTCCTATCAACAGGGACTGAGTTTGGACCTCCTGGCACAATTGTTGTAGATTACACACAAAACACTGACTTTTTCATGAAAAGCTATTTTGAAAACTTCCCCAAGTCATCTGTGAACCTTGAAGACTTCAAGATGTATCTTCCTCCCGATGGAAACGGATCTCTTGTTGCGAGATATTGGATGGAGGGGAGCTCAATCGAAGAATACTGGCCGACAGAAACTACTGTGATTCCACTTAAAGACATTTTATAAGGCATCGTACAAACGGCAGCCATGAGGGCTGCCGTTTCTTTAACGCAGCTTTCCCGCCCAACCGAGCTTGGTGCGGAGAGTCGAGAAGTAATCGCGTCGCAATAAACTAATCAACTTAAAATTTTTGGTCGAGCGTGTGATGCGGAACACATCGCCTGTATGCAGGCTCATGCTCGTGATCCCATCCGCTCTTACTTCTACGGGATCGTAATCGCTTAAGTATTGGATCTGGATCTCTTGCTTGCAAGAGAGAACAATGGGGCGATTCGAGATGGTATGGGGAGAGATCGGCGTTAAGACAAGCGCTTCAAGATCGGGGCTTAAAATCGGACCACCGGCAGCTAAGGAGTAGGCGGTCGAGCCGTTCGGGGTAGCTAGGATAATTCCATCGGCCTCAAAAGTGTTGAGATAAAGGCCATCGGCGTGGATTGCAATTTCGACAAGCGAGGGGTTTTTTGCGCGGTGGACGACGATGTCGTTCACGGCAAAACATTTCTCTCCGCTCAATGTTTCCCCGTGGATCATGACGCGGTTGTGAATTTTATAGGAGCCTTGAATGAGATCTTGCAGGCTAGGATAAATGTCGGAAATAGGCACATCCGCCATAAAGCCGAGGTGTCCTAAGTTAATTCCGAGGATCGGTGCATCGAGGTGTTCATAGCGATGCACTAAGCGCAAGATCGAGCCGTCTCCTCCCATCGAAATAAGGAAGGTGATCTCAGAGGGATCTACTTCTGAAAGAGGTTTGGCGCCGATCGCTGCGGCTTCTTCATCCTCTGCGATGACGGTGATCCCATGGTTGGAGAGGAACTCTCGAATTCCTATCGCGAGGTTTTTCGACTGCTTTTTACTTGTGTTGGCAAAGAGAGCGATCATCATGGCGCTATCACGAGGGTATCGGGGTTAAGAGAGGAGAATTCAAGCAAGATCTGCTGGGCGATCGATTCCGGCGTTAAACCGATTTCTTGGAGGAGTTCTTTATGGCTTCCCTGTTCTAAAAAGGTATCGGGAATCCCGAAGTTTAACACTTGCGTTTGAGAAAACTTATTTTTCACCATAAAGTTGTTAAAAATCATCCCGAAGCCTCCGCTAAGCGCATGCTCTTCAATCGTGACAATGTAAGGGTGAGAACCTAAAATGCTACAGAAAAGATCGGAATCGAGCGGTTTGACAAATACGGGATCAATAACGGTGGCCTCGATGCCGTGATTTTTTAGAATCTCGCGCACCTTGAGAGCGATCTCGCTCATATGGCCGAGCGCAATTAAGGCAATCTGTTTACCTTGTACAAGAATTTCAGCAGAGCCTACTTCTCTTGTTTGCAATGGAAGGTTCGATTCCACGGTTGCCATATTGGGATAGCGAATAGCTGTCGGACGCTTCCATTGAAAAGCGCTTTCCATGAGCTCTTTTAACACATGTCCATCGCGCGGCTGGCAAATCACCATATTGGGCATCGCATTTAAAAAAGCGATATCGTAAATCCCATGGTGTGTGGAGCCGTCGGGTCCGGAAATGCCGCCTCGATCAACAGCAAAGACAACAGGGAGTCCTTGCAAGCAGACATCTTGGAAGAGATTGTCAAAAGCGCGTTGAAAAAAGGTCGCATAAATCGAACAGACCACTTTCATTTGCTTGCCGTAGGCGATCCCTCCGCAAAAAGTGACCGCATGCCCTTCTGCAATTCCGACATCAATACAACGCTCCGGAAATTTTTCCATAAACGCATCGAGGCACGAACCTGCAGGCATCGCAGGGGTGACTGCGACAAGGCTTGGATCGTTATCGGCCATTTTCAAGAGATGGCGTCCAAAGATCTGAGGGAATGTTGGTTTGGAAGGAGACGGGAGAAAGAGGCCCGTTACTTTATCAAATGGTTTGCAGCCGTGGTAGGAGATTGGATTCAGAGTTGCCGTATCCATCCCTTTGCCTTTAACCGTTACGACGTGCAGCAGAACAGGATGCGGGGCATCTTTTAAAGCTTCGAGGACGGCGATGAGTTTCGGTAAGTCGTGGCCATCAACAGGTCCCACGTAAGAGAGATGAAACTGCTCAAAAAAAGGAGCTGTGCTGACAAGATTTTTAATCGATTCTTTGAGCTTTTGCCCTTGCTTTGCGATGGTCTGCCCGTAGTTGGGAATTTTAGAGAGCAAATGCTCCACTTCTTGATAAATTTTGTTCGACTTGGGGTTATTAATAAACCGGCTTAAGATTCGTGTGATTGCACCTACGTTTTGAGAGATCGACATTTTATTGTCGTTTAAGATCACGATGAATCGGCTCAAGTCTTTTGGGATATTATTAAGAGCTTCTAACGTAAGACCGCAGCTAAGGGAAGCATCGCCTAAAATGGGGAGGATATGCTCGTCTCGTTTGGTGAGATCTCGATTTTTTGCAACGCCCAGCGCGAGAGAAAGAGCTGTTCCCGCATGGCCGGCATAGAAGTGGTCGTGAGGGGATTCTTGAGGATTACTAAAGCCGCATAGTCCTTTAAACTGGCGGATTTGGGCAAATTTTTCCTGACGTCCCGTTAATAACTTATGCGGATAAGACTGATGGCTTACATCGAAGATGAATTTATCTTGAGGCGAATTAAAGACTTTGTGTAGCGCGATCGTTAGCTCCACGATTCCGAGATTCGACGCGAGATGCCCTCCATTGATGCTCAACACATCGATGATTCTTTGGCGGATTTCAACGCTGAGTTTTTCCAGATCTTCGATTTCCAGATCTTTCAAATCTTGTGGGGAGTGGATTTTCTCGAGAATCGATTCTATCATACGAGATTCCGCGTCAAAGGGGCTTGTTGTCCTGGAATAAATTCTTGTGTCTGAGGCTTTCCTGCAGGATCCGTAACGATTTCTCCTTCGCGATTTTTAATCAAGATCTCGATTTTCTTTTCCGCGGCATTGAGCTGTTTATGGCAGCGGACGATCAGCTGATCGGCTTCTTCATAGAGTTTAAGAGAATCTTCTAAAGAGGCTTTTCCTGAATTCATTTTTTCTAAAATCTCTTCCAAGCGCGCATAAGCGGATTCAAAAGAAAGTGTATCTTGCGAGGTCATGGGAGGGTCTCGTTAATGGTTGCTAGCGCTGTGCCGTCATGCAATCGGATCTTGACCCGATCGCTGGCAGACAGCTCATTTAGGGAAAGAATAACCGATTCTTTGTTTTCCTGAAAGAGGATGCAGTAGCCTTTTGTTAAGAGATTTTTTGGGTCGATGGCCTGTAGGTGAGAAACAAGCTGATTTAAGCGCTGTTTTTTTTCCGCCACGATCTTCAGGCAGCGCTCTTTGAGTTGTGTTTGGAGCTGGTTGAAGTTGAATGTATGGGCAAGAGTGCTGATTTTTTGATGCGCAGAGTTGTTTAACGCTTTTTTAATTGCGAAGAGCTTATCTTGCAGCATTTGGATCTGCGCCGAGGGTTTGAGAGCGGTTGCCTGCTTGCTAAAAGCCAAAAGCTTGAGTTTATGGTGTTGGAGCATTTGGACTGCCGCTTGGTCGACATCTTCGCGGATCCCATCAATTTTTTGAGCGTAGGTTCCAAGAAGGGGATAAGGGGAGGTAAACGCCTGCGCCTTTTGTGTGCGTTCCAGCATTTTTCGATGGTGAGCCACTAAAGAGCGTACCGTTTGGCTCAGACGCTGGTGTGTTTGTTTGAGAAAGTGGAGTTGCTGAGCTTTTTCCCCGATGGCAAGTTCCGCTGCAGCTGAAGGAGTGGGGGCCCGAATATCTGCGACAAAATCGGCGATTGAGACATCGGTCTCATGGCCAACGGCGGAAATGATCGGGATTTTGGACTCAAAAATGGCTTTTGCGACACATTCCTCATTAAATGCCCACAAATCCTCCAAACTTCCGCCACCCCTTCCGACGATGAGAAGATCTACGAGGCCAAGGCGATTAAATTGATCGATTGCTTGTGCAATTTCCTGAGCGGCGCCCTCGCCTTGGACTTTGACAGGGTTCAAAATGAGGTGGATCCCGGAATGCCGCCTATTGAGAATCGTTAAAATATCTTGGATCACAGCTCCTGTTGGAGAGGTAACGACGCCGATTATTTTTGGGAATTTGGGCAGTTTTTTTTTGCGTGAGGGATCGAACCATCCACGAGCACTTAATTCTTTCTTTAATTCATGCAGACGCAGGAGGAGCTGTCCAGTTCCCTGATATTCTAACTCGCGGACAATCATCTGGTAGTTGCCGCGGGGAGCATAAACGGAAATTTCCCCCTTGACGACGACCTGATCTCCTCCTTTAGGAATACGGGTAAGCTGCCGAGCGGACCCCTTGAACAGCACGGCAGAGAGCTGTGCTTCGCTATCCTTGAGAGTAAAATAGAGGTGTCCAGAACTCTGCTCTTTTAGGTTGCTGATCTCCCCGCGGACAGAGACGACCGAAAATCTCGATTCAAGTTGAGATTTGATGGCAGAGGTAAGCTCGGAAACGGTCAAAATCGATGTCATAAAAAAATTAAATCTCTTGCAATGGATCTAGCGGGTTGATTACAATCTTGAGTTTAGCCCAAATCAAGTATTAACTTCAAAGAGTTCAGTATGAAGCGCGTTCCTCTCATCGCCGGAAACTGGAAAATGAATAAAACAGCCCACGAGGCGTTTGAATTTATTCAAGAGCTTGCCCCTCTGATTGCCTCTGTTGAGCGGCGCGTTTATTTGGCCCCCTCCTTTACTGCATTAGCCGCCGCCGCCAGCGCTGCGAAGGGAACAAAAATCCATATTGGCGCTCAAAACATGCATGAGCTTCCCGAAGGACCCTATACAGGCGAAGTGTCGGCGCACATGCTGCTCGCCACAGGCGCTACCTTTGTTCTTTTAGGCCACTCCGAGAGACGACTTTATGGCCAGGAGACAAATGCGCGGATTAACCTGAAGATCAAGCGCGCCTTTGCTGGAGGCCTTGTTCCAATCTTATGCATTGGCGAGACGCTCCAAGAACGCGAGCAAGGTAAGACGCGCGAAGTGGTTTGCCGTCAGATCGAAGAATGTTTACAAGATATTTTAGCCCCTTCTCTAGCCTCAATGATGATTGCCTATGAGCCTGTTTGGGCGATTGGGACGGGCGCTGCAGCAACGCCTGCGCACGCTCAGCAAGTCCACCGCTACTGCCGCGATTTTGTCGAAGACAAATGGGGAAAACAGAGTTCACAAGAGCTCTATCTTCTTTACGGAGGATCGGTGAATACGCAAAATATCGCCTCATTGATGTCTGAAGTGGATATCGATGGCGTTCTTGTTGGAAACGCCTCTTTGGACGTTAAAAGCTTTGCTCAATTGATCCATTATTGAAGGAACGATACGCATGTCATTTATTTTCTATTTTGCCTTGACCCTCTTTCTGATCTTATGCGCCCTTTTGTGTTTGGTAATCTTGATCCAGGAGAGCAAAAGCTTAGGATTAGGCGCTTCTTTCGGAGGGGATCCAGGAGAGTCTCTTTTTGGAACCTCGACAGCTGATGTGTTAAAGAAATTTACTGCATGGCTCGCCGTGATTTTCATGGCCTCTTGTGTTCTTCTTTCTTTGTGGACAGGCTCCTTAAGCCGTCATCAGACACAGCTGCTTCCCACGACAATTGAAGAGTCAGGGATTGGTCATTAAGGCTGTATGTTTTTAGACATTGTCCTTTATGGAAATCCGATCTTGCGCAAGCGATGCGAGCCCGTCCCTGAGATTACAGAAGAGATCCGCACGCTTGTCCGCAACATGATTGAAACCATGGATAAAGCCAATGGCTGCGGACTTGCCGCTCCACAGGTGGGTCATGGCTTACGGATCTTTGTCCTTCGCGATTACATCGAACATGAAGATGGGAAATGGACACTTGCCGAGCCTAAAGTCTACATCAATCCTAAAATCACAGACCCCACAGATGAGATGATTACTGATACAGAAGGGTGTCTTTCTCTTCCGAAGATTCGTCTCGAAGTGGATCGCCCAACTCAAATCACCATCGAAGCATTGGATCTAGAGGGCAATCTTTTTAAAGAGGTTGTGGAAGGGTACAATGCGCGTATTCGGATGCATGAAAATGATCATCTCAATGGGGTGCTGTTCATCGATCGCGTCGATGCGCATTCCCGCAATCAGATCGAGCCGCAGCTGCGCGCTCTCAAGAAAATGAAACGTTGAAATTTTTCTCTCAAGACAAAACATCACAAAACCTAGCGAAGTGAAGTACAGCACAATGAGATGAGTTTTATTCTGTCATCTTACTTGAGCTGTTATTTTTGGGATGGGGCAAAAAAAATAAGGCTCTTTCTCTTTCGAGAAAGAGCCTTAAGGGAAAAGGGTTTATTTTTTGAATGACAATGATTTGGGGAGTGTCATAGAAACTGCATAACCTGTTTTTCTAAGATCAACCTTAATCTCATCTTGTTTCTGTTTTTTAGGATGTTCTGTAGCGTTGTCTTCAACTGTTCTGTCGTCTGTGCTCGCAGGGATTTGAAATTGAAAATCAACTTTACCAGCTTCAATTCCAGCTTTGACTTGGAACATGAGCAGTGAAGAAACGTTTTTCGTTGCTTTTGCATCATCAGTGATGATTGTAACTGGGTATGTTTCTTCATCAAATTTCACTTCAAGATCTGAAGGCGGAGTTGACTTAAACGTCGCATTACAGATAAACACATAACCAACCAATTTAGTGAGCTCTGTGCTAACTTTTGGATCCAAAGCTCTGAGTGCAAACTCCATGTGTGGCATAAAGGACGCAGGTAAGTGCTTTGTTACTTTTTCTTTACGTGACTCAGCATGTGCAGCCCAAGCATTATAGCTAGACTCAACTACTGGTCTTAGCTGATCAGTTGCATATTTAATGCCGTTGCGTAAATCTGCAAGAGTTTGTGCTGCTTTCTCTTCTTTGAGTCGAGTTTTTTTCTCTTCTTTTGTTTCTTTGCTTTTCGATTTCTTACCCTTCTTAGATTTCTTAGATTTCACAGATGAGGAACTATCGCTAGAAGAGCTGGATGAGCTCTCGCTGCTTCCACTTGTAGAGGAAGAGCTTCCTGATTTTCCAGTTGAGCTTGAGCTGCTGCTGGAGCTTTCTGAGCTGCTAGTATCGTCAGAACTGCTAGAAGCTTGCGTTTTGCTCTGTTTCGCTTTAGTTGAAACAGGGCTAGATGAAGCTGGAGCAGAACTCGGAATAGAAGAAGCTGGGGTTGCTGATGGCGCAGCTGATAATGCAGCTATAAACTTTGGGTTTTGAGCAAGGTCAGGTTGAGTTTTCAACAGTTCCACAAGATCTTCTCTTGTGTATTGTTGTGGTGCAGGAGGTGTTGTAGGTGCTGGTGTTGGTGGTGTTGGTAGTGCTTTTGCTTTTTTAGATGTTGATGAAGCTGGCGTAGGTGCTACAGCTGGAGGTGTAGAAGTCTGGCTCTTTGAGCGTCTTTTGCTACTTTGACTAGCTGCTTGTAGGGCTGCTAGTTTAGTAGGATCATTTAATGATGTTGGAGGAAGAGCTGCTGGGAATACTGCACTCGCTTTTTTCCCTGCTGCAACAAGTGATGGTGCTGCTGGGGGTGGAGTTGGTGCATTATGCTTGCTGTGGCGTGATTTTTTTGGAGTAGGTGCTGGTGCTCCGGGTTGTAGACTTGCAAAAGGATTTGTCCCTACTGGTGATGGAAATGACATGATAAGACTCCTGAGTTAATTTTTTTTTCTTTGCGTATCGTTGTCAAAGAAATCGCGGGGCGATTATGTAAAAATTAAGATTTCATCACAATTATCTAAATTTTTTATAGAATATTAAAATTTAATTTTAACCGTTGGCAGTCAATAACTTAAGTTGAAAAATAAGACGAAAAAAAACCTAAAAAAACATTGTTTTTTCAAGAAAATGAAGGTGAGTAGACCTTATTTGATCAGGTTGACAGCGCCGCTGAAGCGGTTATCGCCGGGAATGCGCTCGTAGGAGAGACGCAAGCGCCAGCTGCAGGTAAGCATCGTGTAGAGATCAATTTTTCCGGCGTTGTAACGCGGCTCAAAAGATCTTCCCCAGCCGTGGCGTGTTTGGATATGGCAGGTCCACCTTGGAGCTAAACGAATTTGAAAACGGGTTAAGAGAGTGTCCCTTCCATCGGAAAGGGGCGAGTCTAAGAGTTCGGGGATTGGGCGAGCGACATCTAAGATGAAGTTTTCGTGGTTGCCTTTGCGCCAATCAAATTTACTGCGGTGGCGGAATTCGACGCCAAAGGCAAAATCTTCGCTGAGGGTCCAGTCGATGCCGATGTTGGTAAAATCCCAAACTTGTTCTTCGTTATTCCAGCAGATTCCGCTTTTGAGAGTAAAAGAGGGGCGGTTCCAGTCGAAGGTTAGATAAGATTTGGGAAAGGTTTGGGCGAAATGGCGTTTGCCAAAGTAGCCGTAAGTGTAAAGATCGGCAGAGAAGGTGGGGAGAAATCTGCTTTTGCGCGTTAGGTACAGAGCATTGCGGACGCCGATGCGCAATTGGTTGAGCTGAAAGTAGCCGTCATTGATGTCAAAAATGAAATGGTCGTTTAAACCCTCGGAGGGTTTAGTGAGTCCCTGATAGGAGAAATAGGGTTCGATTAAATGGCGGAATTTAGAATAAGTATGCCAAAGATGTGTATGCGCCTGTCCTCCATAGGTGAAAATCCCTTGGCCGATCGGATGGTGTTCCGGGCTTTTCGAGTAGAAAATGCCGAGAATGCCGACTTGTGGCGTGAAACGGACAGGTCCCCATTGAAAAGGGCGGTAGAGATCATTTTTTGTCTCTAGGCGAATCGATTGGGTCGAGCTAGAAAGATGAAGTTTCTCAAACTCATGGCGCAATTCATTAGCAAAGACATAGTCAAGAAATCCTGCACTGGCGTAATTGGCGGAGATGATCCCTGTCGAGCCGATCGAAAAAGGACGGATGCCTAGAGAAAGAAGGGGAAGTTCCTGATCGATGCTCTGAAAGCGGTTGATGCGAGGCTGTAAGCTAAAGTGGGCAAAGGTTTGAGGTGTTTCATGGGAGACAGTCAAACGCGTTCTTTTTTGTGTGTTAATCTCAAAGTCATCGCTGCGAAAGTCTCCAACCATGCGCGTATCGCTGAGTTTGTCGTACGTCAAATGAGCTTGTGTTTTTCCATCGCGGCTTTGTGTGTGATAAAGTCCTTGTAGACGATAGCGATGGGGGCCTCTCTCATAGGGAAAGCTTTTGTCTCGAGCTCCATAACTTCTGGTTACAAAGGTGGTGAGTTTGTCTGGAGAGAAGTATTCCGATTCGAACGCGCCTCCAAAACCTTTTTGCAGCCGGTAGTCGAGTCGGAAGAACAAATTTAAATCTCTCCAGGAAAAGAGTCGATAACGCATGGTGAGTCGCGGTCCAATTCCTTTATCCCAAACGACCTTGTAGCGGATCGGGGGGTCGGAAAAGACTTTCAAGTTGCTCTTGAAAGAGGGGAACCAAAAGAGAGGCACTTTAAAGAATTGGAACCGGATATTGCGCGCAGAGAGCAAGTGATCATCGGTAATTTTGACTTTGCTCGCGTTGATCTCCCAGGCGTTTTCTTGATTTTCTGAAGTGGTGACAAAAGCGCTGTAGATATAAAAGGTTCCATCCGCTTTGAGCTCGATCCGCTCACCGCCTAAGAACCAAACATCGACAAAGGTTTTTCCATCCCACAAGATCCCTGTTTTAGAGATGAAATCATACTCGAGCTTGGAGCCGACAAACACTCTGTCGGCATACTCCATCATGAGGTCGCCTTCGGCTACAATTTTTTGTACGCGCAGTCCATTTTCGATCTTGTTCGTATAGGCGATCTTTTGGGCTTGGATTCTCATTCCAGGGGCTGTGATGACTCCGCCCTCTTCAGTGACAATGACTCCTTGGACAAAGGTGGGATTTTTTAAATCAATCGTCAAATTTTCAGGTTGAGAGGACAGTTCGACAGGGGCAGGGAGGGCTTCGGGAACATAGTGGTCTAAAGGGGGATCGACTTCCAGGTTTTCAGAATATTCGATGTCTTGTTCGTTGGACTCATAGGCGATTTCTTCCTGAAACTCAGGCTCTTCAAATTCTTCTGAATCAAAGGTGTCTCCCCATAGGCTTGAGGCTGACAGCAAGAGACTAAGCGAAATTAGGGGAAAGCGCACAATAAAAAAGGCCACGTTGTATGTTTATTGCATACTACGATAAAGATCTGGGAATTTTAGAGCCAGTCTCCAAAGCTTTGAAAGCTGGAAAAATCGCAGTTATTGCAAAGCTTGGATCAGAAGACCTGCGAGTACAGAGCGGTTTTTGATATGTCCGTTGCTTAATCCCTCGAGAATGATGTCGATGCTTTTCTCATCGTGCTTTTGCGCAAAGGTTTGGTAGCACTCGATTAAAAGACGGGAGTTTTCATCGGGAGTAAGCTCGAAAGCGCTTGCTTTTTCTGAGATGCGGACATTCCATGGGAGCATCGGGCGGAAGCGGATCATTTCAGTTTGTTTTTTCGAGTCGATCCAACTCAGGATCGCCTGGGCGTAGGGACCAGATTGCTTGAGGCGAAAGAGACTAAGAGTGCAATAGGCACGCATCAGGGGGGCTCCCGCTGTTTGGGCGCGGTCTTGGAGGAGTTGAAGTGCCTCTTGTGTCTGGACGTTTTCTAAAAGGGAGACCAAAAGAGGAATGAGCTCTGTTTGTCTCGAGTCAAAAATCTCTCGTGCGAGATTGAGGAAGATCGGTTCGGGAAGATCGATGCACAGACGGAGCAGGTGTTCGCGGACATTTAGTGTGAGTGTCAAGAGGTCGTAGCCATCGGCTTTTTGATGTTGAATAGCTGAAGGGACCACTTTCCATGCCATCAAAGCGTTTCCAACGGAAAATTGGGGCTGATAGCCAAGATCGCGCACATCGCGCAGTAAAAATTCTTTAAGCGGAAATAAGCAGCGGGGATCGCGTCTTTGCAGAAGGGCTACGGTGGCATTAAATCTGACTTGAATGTTCGAATGGCGAGTAAGTCGGGCAAGTTCATCTTCGGTGCCGTCTAAATGCCCACAGGCGCAAATTGCGAAAGGGTTTTCAGCGAGCGCAAGAGTTAGGATCTGTTGTTTAGCGGACGCATCGCCGAGTTGATAGAGGGAGCTTAACGCTGCGAGCTGCACATTAGTGGAAGGAGATGTAGACAAACGTTTTAAGGCTTCCAATGAAGCGGAATCTTTGAGTATGCCGAGTGCTGCAGCGCAGGCTTCCTGTTCGGCTACAAACGGGTGGGTGATTCGAGCGCGGATGGCTGGTAGAAGATCATCTCTTCCAAACCTTGCAGCGCTTAAAATTGCTTCGATCCGGGTCAAGTGGAAAGATTCATCCATCATTTGTTTGAGTACGCTGATCGCATCCGAGGTGCCAATCAATGCAAAAAATTGAGGAAAAAAGAAACGCATTTGAGGGGGGATCCGATACATCAATGCTTCGATTTGTCCGACTGCGCTTCTACTTTTGCGCATGGCGAGTTGTTGAGCGGCTTCCATACGCGTGAAAAGAAAATCGGAGGCCATTGCTTTGGTAAGCAGTTCCTCACTTCTGTCATCTTGCAAATGAGCAAGACATTGGATCGCCGCCATTTGAGTTTGTGGATGGGGGCTTAAAATCGCCGATTCTAGGATATCGATCGATGCGCTAATTCCTGCAATTTGCGAGCCATAAATGCTAATCAATTGCTGTTCCGGATCGACGCTTTTTGTGCCCTGGTCCAAGAGGATCAACGCCATTTGCTGCAAGATCTCAAAATCGTGTCTGCCTAAAAACTCTTGGTACTGTTTGTAAAGAGCGATCGATCGGTCAATTTCTTTTCCCTGCATCAAATAGAGGATGTGCAGTTTGTTGATCCCTTGTTCGGGTTGATAGGAAATCGTCTGGGGAATCAAGGGGGAGGCTGTCTGATCAAAAAAACTGATCTTTTCTTCACTCAAGCAATGGAAACTGAAGGTGAGAAATGCTGTCCCACAAAGAACGGATAGGTGCATGTCAATCCCAACTTAACAGGGTTTAAGAAAGTTCCACAGGTCGATCCCAATTTTGGATAATAACTCTTTGAGAACGTTAATTGGGAGGCCCATCACATTGTAATAGCATCCATCGATGTGTTTGACAACGATATTCCCCGATTGCTGAACCGCATAGGCGCCTGCCTTATCTAAAAAAGAACAGCTTTTGTGATAGAGACGGATTTGCTCAGGAGTAAGGGGTTGGAAGAGGATCTTTGTCTCTTCAATTCCTGAAAATTGTGTTCCATTTTGTTGTACAGTGACCGCCGTATAGACGTGATGCCAGTGATTGGAGAGATCGGAAAGCATTTGAAATGCTTCTTCAGCGGAACGGGGCTTATTGAAGATTCTTCCTTGGAAATAGACGATGGTATCAGCGGTAATGATGATGCTGCTGGGGTGTTTCTCCGCAAGAACTGCTCCCTTTTTTTGGGACAGTTCGATCGCATACGCTTTGGGATCGTTGCGAAAGATGACATTGGCTTCATCGTAATCCGATGCGATTTGTCTAAAAGGAAGAGCAAAGTACTCTAGGATCTCTTTGCGTCGAGGGGATTGAGAGCCGAGGATGATATCCATGTGTGTTCCTTTCAGTGGGAATGTGTTGCTCTTAAGATACTCCATTGCATCATTTTTGGCATACGATCGACGTGGATTTCAATTTCTTGAGAGTATGTGGAAGAAAATATGAAATCTTAACACAAAAAATGAGGGTTACAACGAGGGATTCGTTGTATGTAATTCTTTGAAAGTGAGTGGGATGACTCTTCGTTTACTTTTTATCTTTTCTTAATATGCTCTTAATATTTATGATATAGACTTCTCGAGAAAAAATATGCATCTTCAGATTTTTTATTGAGAAACTCAAGGTTCCTCAACTGCGAGACCGGAAGGTGGATTTGATTAGCTTTTTAACAAACCCAATTAGGAGGTTTTAACATGGCAACAGGAATACGCAATTCATTTGAACCTACAAACTTTCAACAACTCCCACAGACTTATGCATTCGAAGTCAAAAAGGGCGTTAATTTTAACCACAACCTCTCTACTATCCAAGCAAATGATCCAGCTCCAGCAGCTCTAGCAGCAGCTGACAGCGCATCAGGATGCTGTGGAATCACTGGATTTATCTCTAGAATTTACAATGCGATCACAGGATGCTTAAGCGGAACTTGGAATAAGTTTCTCGGTTTCTTCGGGAAAGCTCCAGCGGCTCCTGCAGCTCCAACGCCAGCTCCAGCTCCTGCTGTTAAAGATCCTTTAGTAGACTTCCTCGCTTTGTACGCTGATAAAAAAGCAAACTTGGGTAAAGCTTTCAAAAACTTGCCTAGCGCTGAGCAAAAAGTTGTGTACAAACGAATGTACCAAAACGCAAAAGACGCAAGTGACAAGCCAAAGACTGTTGCTAAAGATACAAAAGTTTGGAAGAAAAAAGTTGAGCAGAATCCAAATTCAAAAGCACTGAAAGATGCAGTTGTAGCGATTCTTGATGACAGAAAGAAAGCGGCAGCAGCAGCTGCTGCAGCACCAGCTGCTCCTGCAGCTCCTGCAGTTTAAAATATCTTTAAGCGCTTTCTCGGAGCTCAAAAAAGCTACATGGCGAAAACCATGTAGCTTTTTTTTGTCTTCAACAGTTTCGATAAAAAAACAAAGACGCAATGAAAATCAATCATTTTCATTGAGTCTTTACGTTCGGTATAAATCCTTAAATCCGTGCTTAACCCTTCCCAGTCTTTTTGGTCTTCTTGGGTTGGGGTGCAGGAACTGGAGCGTCAGTAATATCGATCCAGATCGGAGATGCCCAAGCAATATGGCCATCTTCTTGTTCGACGCGGATATAGTAATAAGCAAATGCGGGTTTTTCACCCACTGCACGGAATGCGATCTTAGAAAGAGCTTCTGAGTCATCGATCGCAAATTCATAGTGAGCTGTCTTAGGCTGAATCTTTTGGAAAACGGTGCCATTGCGAATAATGGTGACCTCTTTGATTACATCCGTTCCTGCGATGTAGCCTGTGATGTGTCGGTTATAACTTAACCCGGGCTTTGCTTTTGTGTTGATTTCAGAGCCCATGAAGAAGCCCGCAATGGAAAATCCAATGATGATTCGAGGTCCTGTTGTGGCATAGCAGCTGCGGTTATACAAAGCTTGAAAGAGGGCTTCTCGCGTTTGCTCGATGGCGATGATGCCTGTGAGTCCCGGGCTGTATTGTACCTGCTCGCTCTCGTAGAATTCATTAAAAATGCCCCGATCGTCTAATCCACCAGAGACAAAGCCGAACCGGCAATTGCTATTGAGTGCTTTTCGGATCGATCCTTTATCTGATTCAAAGACCCCTTTGCGGTCTTCGGAGCGGATAGGACGGAGGTTACCCTCTTTTTCAGTGCATTCAGAGCATCCCCATGCATTATAGATCTCGACAACACGCTCAAATTCGGGGGTGAATTCGGAAAATGTGGTTTCAAACCCTTTGGCCATAGAGAAGGAGGGGACTGAAATTAGCTCTTTAGGGTTATGACCTTTGTAGATTTTTTTCAGCGCATTTGACTTGGAGTCTTTTTTGCGCAGAATGGGCTTGTTGTCCTTGGCGTAGATGAATTGGCGTAGGCCCTCTTCGTCTTCTTCCTCAGAATCTCCGAACCATTGCATACCTAAGAATGTCGAAAAGCGGAAGTCTTCGTTGAATTCCCCGACTTGTGTGCTGATCGATTTCCAATGTTCATTGGAGGTCTCTTCGCTGCTTTCAAAGGAGGACGTAGCGTAAAATTGGCAGTTTTTCTCATCGCGGAAATGGCGCAAGCAGGTTTCAATGTTTTCTAAAGAATCGAAACGCTCTGATTCGCCGTGCAACAGGCCCCAATACAAGCTTTTGTCGTTGTCGGGAAAGCATTTGATGGGCGCTGAGAAAAATTTGTCGCCGGACTGAAGGTTTAGAAGCTGGATTTTATAGACGCCCGGTTCATTGAAATAGAGGTTAGGAACGTTAATGAAACCAGTTTCGGGGACAAAGAGCTTCCAATTGAGATTTTCACGTAAATGCTCGTAGCTCACTTCGACAAGTGTTCCTTCGGGAGCATTGCTAGACAGGTTGCCAAAGATGTCTTCAAAGCGAATGATCACATCGAAGCGTTTGTTTTTTGATACCATGGAGGGAGCGATGATCCGGATGTTTTTTAACACATTACCACGGACATCTAAAGTGAAGATCTCAGGTTCTCTGTAGTCACCTTTTCCTTTTGGATCGATATAGAGGTAAAAGGGGCGTCTGCGCTGGATGTGTGTCTGAGCGCGGTTTCCTTTTTTCTTTCCATCTTCATTTTTACTATCAGGAGAACCCATAAAGATTGCGAGGGTATCACCCGCTTTAACCTCAGAGGGAAGCGTAAATTCGAAGGAGGGGGTTATCTGCTCGTCCACTTCGAGAAGCTTTGCATAGACAGGTTTGCCATCGGGCAGCTCCGCCCAGATTAAATTTGTTTTTTCCTTGGGATTGACTTGGGGGCATTCCCAATCGACGTCGCGTCCTCGAGAGAGGAGATCGAATTTCAGTCGTGTTCCCTTTGGAAGAGAAGAAGAAGTTGTGTAGGAAAACTTCCAAGTAGAAACAGCTCCCGCAAGAGCCATGTTTGGCTCGCAATAACAAATCGATCGTCGCATGAAAATACCCTAATAATAGAACTCCGGTAAGGACATTTTGCCTGAAGAGGAGTTTCTTTGGCAAGCGGTTTTGGGGATGATCGCTCCTCAATGAGACAGCTTTTGTTATGTACTAGCAGTGAAGGGCTCGTTTTAGTGTTTTTTTTATTTGCAAAAAAATAGTGATAGATTCAAAATTCCTGCTTTATAGATGACGCCTTTAACGTTTCACAGGATCTTTAACCGTGAGGTTTATGATGAGAAAATTGTTCGTTCGGCTATTTACACTGTGTGTGTTGTTTTCACAGACAACGGGAGCTTTTGCTGCTTCCGAGCACTATTCGGAAGAAACTAACTCTTTTCGTTGTTGTGGAAAAATCTATGTCGCACCAGAGCAAGTGGCGATGTCGGCAGAGGGAATTTTCGTGAAGTTTGAAGATAAATGGTTTCAAACAGAGTCTCTATTTTCCGATCATCGTGGGGTGTTCGTTCAAAACTTAAGATCGAGCGATGACGGGTGTTCTTCACCTTACATTGTATGCCGCAATTGCAAGCGGTGCGTCCATGAGATATTCGATATTTGCCCCTATTGCCGCAAGCCGACATAATTTGGAAATAAGTCTAGTCTATGATTTGCAGTGTCAAAATGACAAAATGTGCGGCATGGGTTTTACTAATCCTATGCTGTATTGCTTGCTGTCTTTATTTTTTGCCCAGGGGGCATTCGAAAAATTTCATAAAAAATAAGATCGAAGCGATTCCTGTGACCGATCGTTTGGCAATCGATACATTTTTTCGAATCTTTCTTCTTAAAAGCGCAGGGGCCTACACTCTCTTTTCAGATAAACCCATGACCTTTGATTCCTATTTTGATCCTTTTGCAGGGGAGTGGACTTCTTTGTGCCGAAGATCTTACTTGGAAAACATGCAATTGAGAAAGGGATGGGAAGCCTGGGAAAAATATCAGCATCTCTTTCCGTCTCATCAATTTCTTCTTCAATCTAGGCGTCTTAACTCGAATCAAGTGGAACTTGTTCTCATCCACAAGAAGCATGTGATTCAGATCATGAAGCAGCACTTAAGCGATTTTCAGAAGGTCATGGGTGAGAAAATCACTCCTCTTGAATTGTTAAGTAGGTATCAGAAGGGGGATGTCGCTCTCTTCGATCTTTTAAAAGAGCATCACGGGTTGCTGGGGATTTTGCTCGGGTTTGGAAAGCGGAATGCTTGGCTCTATCAAAAGCGGGAACGCATTAGCGAAGATTTTTATCCATTTACTCTAAAAACACATCCTTACCCTTCGCCAGGTTTTAAAACTCTTGCTGAAGAGCGCGCCTATTATCAAAACACCTTAACAGGTGCATTTACGCATGAAAATAGTCGAAAGTGTTTTAAATTTTTGTACGTGCCTGGATTTGTCGCTGATCCGGAGAGTACGGAAACGCAGGAGCTACAAAAGAAATACCTGCAGCAACGAAGTTTTATTCACGCGATCTACAGTCATGGAAATTTTCTCGAAACGACCTTGAAACGACTTAGTGGGGAGTGATGCGGATTTTTTCGACAGCGCGCTCGCTGGAGCTGACAACTTCTAGATCAAAGTCGTCGTGATGGATCCTCCACCCTTTGGCGGGGATAGCGCCAGCGCGATGGTAAATGTAGCCTCCGATCGTATCGTATTCTGGGCCGAAGGGGATTTTCACCCCGAGCTCTTCTTGAATGTCGATAATCGACATCTTGGAATCGACAATCCAGCCGCCACCGGGCACAGAAGAAAATAATTCGACTTGGCCGATGTCGTATTCATCGGCAATTTCACCGACGAGCTCTTCTAAAATGTCTTCGATTGTGACGATCCCTTCTGTTCCTCCCCATTCATCGACGACGATGGCTAAGTGGATTTGTTTACTGCGAAACTCTTGAAGCAAGTGGGAAATCTTTTTTGTCTCGGGGGCGTAAAGAACAGGTTTTAGAAGTGTTTCGATTTTTTGTTGAAATTGTCTTTGATCGATGTAGACCTTGAGGAGGTCTTTGTAAAGAAGCACGCCGATGATATTGTCGACGCTGTCTTTGTAGATAGGGATCCGGCTATAGCCTTCCTTCAAGAAGTTCTGCGCGGCCTCTTCTAAGGTGTCTTCAGCGGAAAGGCTAAAAATATTGATGCGGGGCACCATCACCTCACGCGCAATACGTTCTTTAAATGAAACAACGGAGAGGATCAGCTTCTGTTCATTCGAGTCTAAATAATTGCCCAGTTCGCTTTCTTGCAGAAGCTCGTGGACTTTGTCTCGGATTCGGAAGTTGGGTTTCAGAGTTTTGTCTTGGGGGCTCTTAGGAAAGAGGAGTTTGAGAATTTTGAATGCAGGAGCTGTGATCGGCGTGCTTAAGACAAGTAAGAGGGAAGAGAAAGGGGCGTACAAACGGAAGGCAGAAAGGGGTTTAATTTGGCTAAATAGAGAGAAAAGACAATCGGTCAGAAGAGAGATGAGAAGAATTAAAAGTCCTAACAGCAACGTGATGGGAAGATCGATCTTTACTGCGCCAGCTTGTGACACTGTAAATGCGTGGGCCCAAGGCGTAAGTTCGATTAGGGTTAAAAACGCGAAAAGGGCAAATCCAATTCTCAAGAGATATTTCGTGAGACCAAAGCAAAAAAGAAGCTCTTTCCAGATCTGCTTTCCAAACAGGCCAGATAGGATGTGGCGGTAGAAAAAAGGAGAGTTCGTTTCTTTCAGCATCTCTTCTGCTTGGAGTTTTCCGAGGCGATGCAGGGCATTGCTGGTTCCAGACAAAAGGCTTGCGGAGATCAGGAAAAGGAGCGCTAAGAGCGCAGATTCTGTCATTAAAATGAACCTAAAGGTTTATCTTCTTCATAGCGGTTGGGGGTGTTTTAGTAAAGCTCCCTGTGCACTCAAAAGCTTTAGGCATCTGTTTTCTTGAGCGCGCATTTTGCGTTTTTCTGCAGGTTGCAGGTCGTCATAGCCGAGAAGATGTAGGATTCCGTGGATCACATAACGAGAAGCTTCTTCGTAAGGGTCCAGGGCGTGCTCTTTAGCATATGCGATGGCGACTTTAGGACAGACAAACACTTCTCCTAAAACCGAGTAGGTCGTTCGTTTGGGATCAGAAGAGGAAAGGGGAAAGCTGATGCAATCTGTGGAGGTGGGATCATTAAAAAAATCGAGATGCAATTTTTTCATCCTGCGGTCAGAAATAAAATGGAGCGTGAGCTCATCGCTTTCGATGTTAAGAATGGCTGATAAACAAGAGATCAACCGTTTCACAGAATGTTGTGAAATCGGGAGATCTCTTTGTTGATTGTAAAGGGTAACCTTCACGAAGATAATGAGGAATTAAGGAGCAATGGGAGTCTTAGGAAGATTGGTCACACGGCTGTTTTCACCGTCTTTCCATTTTCCAAGCTTGCGGAGAACGTCGATACGCTCAAAGCGCTTCAAGACATTCCGCTTTTTCCCACCCTTATTCGACTTGCCGTAACTGGGATGTCTGGACATAGGTAAATAATCCTTTTAATTTACTTGATTTTCGGGATGAAGCTAAGGTGAGCAAGGTTGCCTTCGATAGCATTCGCATGCTCTTTAAACCCTTTAGGAAGAGCATCTTTTTTAGGACCTGATTTAGGCGAGGGAGGTCTCGGGCGGCGGTGAGACTTAGCTCTCCGTTCTTCTTGTTTACTAATGCGAACCATGTGAGTACTCCTAGAGAACTTTGAATTGAATGGATTTAGTATAGATGTACACCTAAATAATCTCAAGAATCGTTTTTTGCCAACGCAAACAACTTCATTTTTTTGACTTCGAAAGAGGTTGCAGTTGCTCTTTCTTGATTAAAATAATTAGTTTAATCTCTTATTTTCTAAATAAATTATTTGATATTTTGTTTAATTTAGCTTTGTGTTAAAATTGCCTCTAAACTTAAGTAACTTTTTATTTATTCAATTATAGGTTTGTTATGTCATGTTTTAGTTTTCTACCTGGTTCCTCGATTTTACTTTTAAGTCAAGAATCAAAGATTAAGTATCTCGAATGCAATTTGGGTGTACGGTATAACCGGACCCAAGGGTGCATGCGTTTTCATTTTGATACAATTCCTGAGCATGTAAAAACTAGAGCTGATCTTTTGCTCCATCGTATCATGGGGGCTTCCGATTCAGAACAGACTCCAAGTCGCTCTATGGCGTCTGCACAGATTATTGAAGAAGGGACTAATTTATTTGAGGTTGCTCAAGCTGTGGCAAGACAATCCCTGTTTGTATCTTGCCGAGAAGCGGACCTTCTTGCTGAGATGATGTCAGCAAAACTTGGGCTTAAGGTATGTGTAAATAAGGAGCCGAATAGAGAAGCGGAGCGCTTGCGCCAGGAAGCTGAAAATGCTAGGAGAGGGGCCCTGATGGGCGAGAAGATTGCGAAGGCAATGGCAGATGCGATTGCGAAGGCTATGGGTTTACCCGAAATTGAAGAACCTGTGGAACCTGAAATTTCTCCGACAGCATCTTCCGTACAGGAGCCTGTTGAATTGACAGAGGATGAGCGGTTTGTTGTCACAAGCATCGATATCCGTACTATTGAAGTCTTTCGTGAGGCTATAGCCCTTCTAAGAGAAGCGGGATATCTATCTAGTGAAGAGGGACTGGCGTTAAGTCAGCACCCATTGGCTGCTAAAATTGATGAACAGATTGTTTCTCAACGCACCCTTTCTTACACTCTTTCTCCCACCCAAAGAGAGGTGCTAAGAGGATTTTTTCGCCCCCATATTACAGAAATCATGGAGCGTTGCAGTCAATTCGAGACTGCGGACCAGCTTTTAGGACACGTAAAGAGTTGGGCTCGTTTTGACGGGGTATTGAATCCGCGCGCGATTGCTTTTGCCGCGCTCGTTTCTTCTGCTTCTGGTAGTCCTGATACTTTTGTTGGCGAACAATTTGGAGGTCTTAGGGAATTGCGTGATGATGTAGCGAAGCTCAATACTATTTACGGTGGTTATACAGGTCAGGAAGAGTTACTTAAAGAACAGGGAATACCAGTTCCCAGTTTGGAAAACCAACGTTTGGCACTGTTTGAACTTTTTGAAGAGATGCTCACTGAGAAATTTGGCGAGGAAGATTTGTCAGATTTACCCGTTGGTCTAGACCCGTTTCTTGTTAGAGAGGTGCGTAAACAATTATTTGTTGCGGGTCATTCTCTAGAAGTTCTTACTTTTTCAGCTAGAATGACGATCGCCCCTTTTAAAAGAACGGTTGAAGCAATTCAAGGGAATTATTCGTTTTGGACATGGCACTTCAATGAAGAAGAAAATACTAAGATTCGAACATCGATCCATTCGATTGTTCAAAGGGCTCGTGAAAAAGTTGAGTCTGACGAGTCTAGAGCTGCAAGCTCTGTCTAGATCATCTGTTTCTAATGGATCCCAAAAGGTGGGATCCATTTCTATTGTTTTTCCTTAGATTCTTCTGGCTTTGCCTCTCCGGGATGGATCACGCCGCAGGAGATCAAAAACTTGAAAGCATCCTCGACGGAGACGTCGACGGGTACGACCATTTTTTTCGGAGTGAGAAGGACGTAGCCCGACATGGGGTGAGGGGCGGTGGGCACAAATACAGCGATTTCGGTGCCTGTTTTTTCTCTAAAGCGGGCGGGGATATCCCCTGTGACAAAACCGATCGAGTAGGTGTCCTGATGAGGGAAAGGAATGAGGACAGTTTCTCTAAATGTTTTTTTTGTATCGGAAAACATCGCTTTCGTGATGTCGTGGCTCAAGCGGTAGATCGTGCGCACGAGGGGAATGCGGGAAAAGATTTTGTCGGTAAGATTTAAAAATAAATTGAGAAAGAGCTTTCGGCCAAAAAAGCCGAGGAGAAAGATCACCACCATCAGGAGAATAAATGCGAGGATCCGGCTTAAAAAGCCGACTAATGTATTGTGGAGCTCGAGGCTTAATCCCCAACTTTTTTCAAGACTTAAGATCCACGATTCGGTGAGACCTGACACAGGCTCTGTAAAGAGATTAAATAACCAAAGGGCAATGATGAGTGTTAGCGCGATAGGAAGAAGCGTGATAAAACCTGTGAAAAAATATTTTTTCATGAGTGCTCCGCAGGAACAGGGGCTGGCCCATCGGGTATGATCACTCCGCAAGAAACAATGTACTTGATTGCGTCCTCGGGTTTCATATCGACGTGGATTAGCTCGTCCTTTTTAAACATGAGAAGAAAGCCTGTCGTTGGATTTGGCGTTGTGGGGATCAGTACGGAGATCAAGTCTTGATCGGTCGCTCGACAGCAAGAAGGAGGGGATTCGCGCGCGATCAGTCCCAATACATAAACTCCGGGGCGGGGAAACGGCACCATGACGACCTGTTTGAAGGAGTTTTTGTCGGAGACAAACAGTGTTTTAATGATGTCTTGGGTCGTTTTATAGACCGTGTTGACAATGGGAACTTTGTGCAGGATCTTATCACCTATTTTGAATAAGGAATGAATGAGGAACCAGCGAGCGACCATGCCAAGAACGACCGTCAAAAGGAAGAGAAGGATTAAAATGATCAGCTGACTTCCGTGGCGGATCAATTGATCCGGAGAGAGAAAGAGAAATCCTTTATTCAAAATTCCCAACTCTTTAAGAGCACTCGAAACCATGCCAACAAACGGCTGTGTTAAGAAGTTAATAAGAAAAACCAAAACCATGATCGTAACGACAAGGGGCAGAAGAATGACAAGGCCTGTGATAAAATGCTTTTTCATGAGTGCTTCCTAAAGATGTACTGTCTATTTTACTTTATAGCGGTTCTAGAGTAGATGATCAATGGCTAAAAATCTCCATGGCAGCTCTGCGTCTACGCCAGCATAATCGATTCCGATGCGCGGAGTGATGAGAATTGCAGATTCTGGAATTTCAATTTCTCTGTCTTCAATCCACAAAGGGGAATCTGTAAGTGGAATTCCATTCATAGATCGCGTGATTTGCAGAGCTTGGGTGAGGGCTCCCGGGCCACGGGTCAGTGTCGCATCGAGCTTTTGCTTGTGCCGTCGTTCGATCATTGTCTCGATCCCTTCTGTCGGCTGAATCGATCGGATCAGCACGGCGTGGGGAATACCTTCTACATGCGTGACGACATTAAACTCGGCTTTGTACATTTTTGTGCCCCGCCTCCTGGCAGGGAACCCTTGATGTGTAATTTTAATTCTCAGGAAGGCTTATTCAAGCCAATCCTGAGAATTAAAATTACACCTGAAGGGCTCCCTATCCAGGATTCGGGGCATAAAAATGTACAAAGCCGAGTTAAAGAGATTGTGAATCCCGTAACACAGGTAGACATAAGCGATCCCGCCTGCGTGAAACATCACTTCTGTACGGGGGGTGCGCCGATTGCCATAGGCATGAGAAGCTCGATCTTCGGGGCCGGCATATGCCTCTGTTTCCGTAATCATGCCGCCAGTGATGATCCCATCGACCTCCGTGAAGAGAAACTTTCCGAGCAGTTCTCTTGCGATGGGGACGACATTAGCGCGTTGGTGACTGCTCCCTAGCCTAAAGGCGAAGGCTTCTAGGGATTTCTCCCAGGCCATCCAATCCGAGGGCCAAAATATTTTGCGCTGCATTGAGATCCCTTG
>JAGVMG010000023.1 GCA_020053915.1 Parachlamydiales bacterium
GCTAAACGATCGTAAAGTTAGCTGTGTGTCTGCACACAGCGGCCTTTACGATCGCTTAGCCGCGGGAGCTTTCACATCAGCCCAAAGAGCAAAAACTTTCTTAACTATGTACTAGAACCGCCTGAGCTCGTTCATTCTCTTAGAAAAGCTAGAGGCGGTTGGTTAATCCAAGGGGGATGGAATTTCCTTCCTCATGCGAACTTACTCATCGATCTATTTTTCCACTGCGAACAGTTTAAGATCTACCTCCCAGAACCTAGCGGTTCTTTAATCCCTTACACGTTTGCACGCAAAAAAAACAAATACACCTACATCTTTACACCTGAAAAAAACAGCCTTAAAAGCTCAACCATTTTAACCGCAAAAAACAACATTGCAAATTATTTCCTAGAACTCCACGCCGATAGAGGCGAGGCAATTTTACATCTTCCTGATGGAGGTTATCGCATTTACAAAGGTCGAAAGTTCCATAAATGGGATTGCCGTAACTTCCAATGTGCTCAACACGAGACACAAGGAAAATGCTACTACCGCTTGATGAGAGAAGTGCTTCCAAGTAAACACATCATTCAATACTCCTACGATCATAAACTATGCCTGATCGATGCCGCGATGCTCAATCCTTCGGGGAAAAAGATCTTCGCTTCAATGCATCTAGATCTCCTTCAAAAGCACCCAAAGTATGAAATTCGATTAACAACAACAGACCAGAAAGCAATCATATATAAAGCAATCAACGTCAAAGATGTAGACTATCTCTGCAGCGTGCACAGCAATCATCGCTTTCAAGAATCCATTGCCAACTTTAAAGATCGAAAAGGGATCGGCCTTCGAATCAAACAGTTGATTTTTGACGGAAAACTTCAATTTGAAGCCCATTACCATCTTCCGCCCAATCGAGATACAGCAATCGTATGGAAAGAACGTCCCAAGAAAAAACCCTTTCAAGCCGATAAGGTCCAAGCTCTGGTGGCACCTATCGGTTCTAATGGAGAAATGCTCCCCTTAGCTCAATTTTCATATCATCCAGGACTTACCGATGTGCGGGATACAAATAATAAACTCACACGCTACACCCACAACGACGGCAAACTTACCTCCATTCAGTATTTTAATGAACATGATGAGCCGGTATCCGTCCTCAAATTCCTTTGGAGAGGCAATCATCTCGTTGCAAAAGTCATGCTCGATGGCGCATTAAATCCTCAATTTTCCAAAACATTCATTTACGATGAAATCGGCAACGTCCGCCAAGAGACGCTCTGGGGCTCTCTCACAGGAACCTCAAGCGGTCCCTACATTCTCAACGAAGATGGCACCCTTCAGAACGCTGAGCATTATGCTAAAAAATACACCTATCTTCCCCATTTCAATATTCCCATTATTGAAGAAGAAGAAAACGGGCTCACCTATCGCTATGAATATAAACCTGACACAGACCTTCCAACCGCCAAGTTTACATGCAACGGCACTCAAATATTGATCCGCGAGTTTACTCTTTACGACGACGATCATTTACCTATAGCAGAGATCACTGATAATGGCGCGTCTTCAGATCCACACGACCTATCTCATGTCACTCATCGAGACATCAAGCGCTTTGAGCGTGATCCAACAACAGGCCTTATCACATCCCTAACCGAACTTTATCTCGATCAAGAAACTCAAACAGAAGTTCAGCTGAAAAAAGTCTTTTACGCTTATTCCCCACAAAAACGCGTTATCGAAGAAACGGTCTATGATGCAAACAACCTCTACCGTTACACCATCCATACTGATTACGATTCCTACGGCAACATTACATCTAAAACTACACCCTTAGGACAAAAAAACACCTATACTTATTATTCCTCAAACCAACCACACCTCGCAAAAGAGGTCGGCTCTCCCTTAAAAAAATTCACCTATGATGGAGCAGGCAGACCTCTTTTTGTAGAAGAAACGGATGAGTTGGGAACCATTACAAAAACATGCACCTCTTATGACGCTAGTGGAAGATTATTATCCCGAACTGATGCCAAAGGAAATACCACCTATCAAAGCTACGACATCTTTGGACGCTGCATCTCCACTCAATTTCCCAAAATCACAGATCATGAAGGTAACGAATATACCCCTGAAGTTCACTTCACCTTCGACATTCAAGGTAACATCATCTCCACGTGCGCATCAGATGGTGGCACAACAAAAACCACCTACAACACCTTAAGAAAACCGATCGAAGTGATCCATGCAGACAACTCCTCCACCAAGTACCACTACAACACAAATGGGACACTGCGCCAAACCCTCTTTGCAGATGGCACTTATGTTGACCAAGAGTACGACATTTTCCAGCAGATGACCTCCAAAAAAACCTATTCTTCAAAAGGGGATCTCTTAAGTTCTGAAAGCTGGGTCTATAACGCCTTTCATCTTCTTTCCTACTCCGACCCCAACGGGCTGACGACCTCGTACACCTATGACGAAGCGGGAAGACTCATTTTAGAAAAACAAGAAGATCGATACACCGCGACAAGATACGACGCCCTCGGCTTTGTAGAAAAAACACAGACTCCAGAAATCACCCACATCCAGTTACACGATGAGGGAGGAAGAATTACCGAAGACTGGAATGAAACCTCAGATGGGAACATCGAAAATCACATGTGGTTTTTCTACAACGAAGAAAACAAAAAAATCCAAGCCGACCGAATCACATCTCAAGGTAAAGTGTCCGATACTTTCTTTTACGACCGAGAATTCCGTCTAACCCGTCATGTCGACCCTCAATCAAACACCACAGAATTTCTCTATACCCAAGATCAAACAAACAACCTAGGACAGTTTGTTCTACACAAAACAACTCTCGATCCTTTAGGCAACCAAACCTTGGAAATTTATGATGCACAGGATCGTCTCGTCACGACCGAAAAAAAAGATCCTGCTGCTCGAACCGTCTCCAAAGAAGAACTTTTTTACGACCCCACCGGCAACCTGGAAAAGCGCATTTCGACGGTTTATCATCAAAATACTCCTCAAACTCAGATTACTGTTCATTGGGAATATGACCTAATGGGACGCATGATCAAAGAACGTGAGGGAAGCGATAAAACAACGCTCTATTTCTACGATGAACGAGGTCGCGTCAAAAAACGCATTCACTCCAACGGCACCCATCTTGATTCCACATACGATGGAATTAACCGCATTTTAAGCCTCACAAGTTCCGATGGAAGCATCCATTACCAATACAACTATTCGACTTACCTGGAGCCCATCGAAATCATCGATTACACACATAGCCTCACCTTAAAGCGAGAGTATAACGCTTTCGCAGAACTGATCAAAGAAACCACTCCCTACGAGCACACATTTTCTTGGAAATACGATTCCTCCGGTAGATGTACCCAATATACACTTCCGGATCACACAGCCATCCGCTACAACTATTCAGACGGCCATCTCAAGCAAGTTTCTCGTCTTTCTTCCGAAGAACAAACCCTCTACACCCACACCTATCATACCTTCGATCCCAATGGCCATGTGATTGAAGAGGAACTCATCCAAAACTACGGCATTCAACACACCTTAAGAGACACTCTCGAGCGTCCCATCACTCAACAATCCCCCTATCTTACTCAAACCATTTCCTATGGTCCTTCCAGTCTTGTCACGCACATCAATAACTCCCTATTTGGAGAAAAATCCTATGCCTACGATCCTCTCAATCAACTCATCCAAGAAGGAGAGGAAAGCTACACCTTCGACTCCCTTGGAAATCCCACCTCCTGCACCGTCAATGAATACAACCAAATCCTAGAAAGCCCCCAAGAACAATTCGAATACGATCTCAACGGTAATCCCTTAAAACGCACCTCCTCAGACGGCACTACAACCTACACCTACGATGCATTAAACAGACTCATCTCCATTATCCACCCCGATGGCACTCATACCACCTTCATTTACGATCCCTTGTCTCGACTCATTTCAGAAAAAAACCAAAACACTCAACTCTTCTACCTCTACGATCACCTCCAAGAAATCGGAACCGTAAACGAACAAAACACACTCCTGCAACTCAAAGTCCTAGGACTTGGCATCAAAGGAGAAATCGGAGCCACGATCGCCATTGAAATCGCAGGGACCCCCTATGCTCCACTCAATGACATTCAAGGAAATGTCATCGGACTCATCGCTGCCGATCAACAACTCATCGAATCCTACGAGATTGATGCCTTTGGAAAAGAAAAACTCACTTCCCCTCCCCTAAACCCTTGGCGATTCTGCTCCAAGCGCACAACCAACAACCTCGTTCTCTTCGGCAAACGTTTCTACGATCCCAAACTTGGCAGATGGCTCACCCCTGATCCCACAGGCTTTGCCGACGGTCCCAACCTCTACGTCTATGTCCTCAATAGCCCACTGAATCGCCTCGATCTCTTTGGATTGTCATCAGAACAACATTACGGTGCCGACGTCCGCATTTTAACAACTGTTGAGCACCTTAATTTTGTCATGCTCAATCAGCAAAGTATTATGCATTGCACAGTATACGTCGATCGAGCGATGTCCCATTGGATGGTTTCCTGTGGCCATTGGCACCAACTCAAATTTACCCCAGATGAACTCAAAACAGGGGTCGTTAACATCATAGACCATTTTCATGAACTCGTGCCCACCGAAGGCAGTTCGATCGGACTCATCACAGATATCAATGGAGTCCAAGTCAAACCCATCAACGTCTACGACAACCTGCAGTTCTTAAACAGCGCAATTCCCGAAGGCACTCTCACCTTCGCTATGTACAGTATGCCCCATGGAATCACCCAAGACATTGCACAAACATTTAGAGAGCGAAAAAGCAAAGACACCACAGAGGTCGTCATGGGCCGTCAATTTTTAATGGCAATGCTTAACGTCATTCAAAATATTAACCCCAACATGCTCTGGCTTCACATGGCTCACAGCCGAGGCGGCGCCACCACCTATTCAATCCTCAACGGCATGCCCGACGACCAAAAAGCTCTTGCCAGATCCAAAATGCTCTATCTCGGCCTCGGGCCCGCGAAGCCGCTGCCAATCCGATTTGGCAAAGATGTACTAAACGTCTATTCTGAAGAAGATCTTATTACGAAGTGGTTTGCAATAATACCTTTCCTTAGTCCAAACTACAATATCAGGTTTGTCCAGTCCCAATCAGGCTGGGGGGACCTAACCGGCGGGATAGCAGACCATGCTCGGTTGGGTGGGACATATAAAGGTGTCCAAAAAAAACACATTTTAGAATTACGAAACATGCATGAGTTTTACGATGCAAAAACACGTTAATATTCTCGCTTTAGCTCTTCTTTTTTTGTCTTCTGTAAAAATTATAAATGCTGAAGAACACGATTCTCCTGAATATGTTCAATATGCAGATGAAATTATCCATTCTTTTGAAAAACAGATAAAAAAGGAATTTGGCTTTAAATGCGAAGCTAGCGGTGGTAGCATGCCGTACGACGTTGAAAAAATATCTATGAAATTTGTCGCTAACCGTTGCGCAACAATCGAAGAGGCCCGAGAACTGGAAGTTAAAATCACTGAGAAATTTATAAAATGCATTAATGCTCATGAAAAAATCAGACCTTTTCTTAGAGAATATCCCTTTACTGTGGACCGAGCAACTGTAATGATTAGTTTTAATATACCAAAAAAGTTCAGCCTCTCTAACGACTATGTCGAAGTAGTATTCCAAGGGAAAAGCACAATTTACTACAATGCAACAAACCGTAAAAATCCCAATATATATGATACTCTAAAAAAAGAGCCTTATGAAGAAGCACTAAGAATTGTTCAAAGCAAGACCGCCCCCTAAGGGCAAACTGTATCAAAAAGCTATTATGAAGAAAAACAACACTTCTCATCCCTAAAGCGAACTTCCATGACAAATAAACTCTTCTACTTCATTTTTTTAGCACTTCTGATGCTCTCAATGACCTCGATCCATGCGGAAAATCACGAATCTCTTGAATATACTCAATATGTAGATGAAATTATCCATTCCTTTTCAAAACAAATAAAAAAAGAGTTTAGCTTTGAATGTACAGCCAGCGGTGGCAGCATGCCTTATGACGTTGAAAAGATATCAATGAAATTCGCCGCACCACGTAGTGCTACAATTGAGGAAGCGAGAGAACTGGAAATCAAAATCACCGAAAAATTTGTCGAATGTATCAATGCTCATGAAAAAATCAGGCCTTTTCTTAGAGAATACCCATTCCCCTCAAGTCGAGCAGCTGTGATGATAAGTTTCAACACCCCAAAAAAATTCAGTTTATCAAATAATCAAGTTGAGTTAGTTTTCCAAACAAAAAACAAAATTTTCTACCAAGCGACAAATCGAGAAAATCCTTATCTGTATGACACCCTAAAGGAAGAGCCTTACGAAGAGGCTCTTAAAATTGTTCAAGGCAAAACTACTCCATAAGGACAAGCTGTATCAAAAGGCTATGGTGACGAACAACAAGATCTCTTATCCCTAAAGTGTACTTTCATGGCAAAAAACCTCATTAAATCCTTCATTTTTTTAGTCTTTCTATCGCTCTCAATGACTTCGATCCAAGCAGAAAAATATGATTCCCCTGAATATATTCGACATGTAGATGAAATTATCCATTCATTTTCAAAACAGATAAAAAAAGAATACGGCTTTAACTGTGAGGCTAGCGGTGGCAGCATGCCCTATGACGTTCAAGAAATATCCATAAAATTTTCGACAGATCGTCTGGTTACGGTTGAAGAAGCTAGAGAACTTGAAATCAAAATTACCGAAAAGTTTATCGAATGCATCAATGCGCATGAAAAAATAAGACCTTTTCTTAGAGAATATCCCTTTCCCTCTAGCCGAGCATCTGTAATGATTAGATTTTACAAACCCAAAAAATTTAGTCTTTCCACTAATAATGTGGAATTAGTTTTCCAAGCAAAAAGCACAATTTTTTATAACACGAAGAATCTTGCTAATCCACACCTATACGACACTCTAAAAGAAGAACCTTATGAAGAAGCTCTAAGAATTGTTAAAAGTAAAGCCAGCCACTAAGGAGAGACTGTATCAAAAGGTACTGTTAACGAAAAACAAAACTTCTCATCCCAAAAGTGAGCTTCCATGACGAATAAACTCTTCAGATCCTTCATTTTTTTAGCATTTCTCGCGCTTTCAATGACCTCGATCCATGCGGAAGAACACGAATCTCCTGATTACACGCACTATGCAAATGAAATTATCCATTCCTTTTCAAAACAAATAAAAAAAGAGTTTGGGTTTAATTGTGAAGCTAGCGGAGGGAGCATGCCTTACGATGTTGAAAAAATATCAATGCAGTTTGACGCCAGTTGCACAGCAACAATCGAAAAAGCTCGAGAACTAGAAGTTAGAATTACAGAGAAGTTTGTCGAGTGTATCAATGCTCATGAAAAAATCAGGCCTTTTCTTAGAGAATATCCCTTTCCTTCCAGTCGAGCAGATATAATGATAAGCTTTAGCAAGCCAAAAAAATTCAATTTATCAAATGATTCTGTAGAATTGGTATTTCACGTGAAAAATAAAATTTTCTATAAAGCAAAAAAACCCGACAACCCTCACTTATATGCCACAATAAAAGAAGAGCCTTATGAAGAGGCACTTAAAATTGTTCAAGGCAAGATCACCCCTTAACACCAAACTGTATCAAAAGGCTATTATGAAGAAAAACAACACTTCTCATCCCTAAAGCGAACTTCCATGACAAATAAACTCTTCTACTTCATTTTTTTAGCACTTCTAACGCTCTCAATGACCTCGATCCATGCGGAAGAATACGAATCTCCTGATTACACGCACTATGCAAATGAAATTATCCATTCCTTTTCAAAACAAATAAAAAAAGAATTTGGATTTAATTGTGAAGCTAGCGGAGGGAGCATGCCCTATGATGTTGAAGAAATATCAATAAGGTTTTCCACGGATCGACAAGTTACAGTAGGCGAAGCTCGCGAACTAGAAGTTAAAATCACAGAAAAATTTGTCGAATGCATCAATGCGCATGAAAAAATCAGACCTTTTCTTAGAGAGTACCCTTTTCCAGCTAACCGAACAGATGTTATGATTAGGTTTTATAAAACAAAAAAGTTCAATCTATCAAATAACAATGTAGAATTGGTATTTCACGTGAAAAACAAGATTTTCTACCAAGCGACAAATCGCAATAATCCCAACCTATACGACACTCTAAAAGAAGAACCTTACGAAGAAGCACTAAGAATTGTTCAAAGTAAAACCACCCCTTAAGGACAGGCTTTGTCCCACCTCTCTTACCTGGAGATCAACACCCGTCTCAGCAAGAAGCAAAATAATATACATACTGTAATCGCGCTTAAAGACCCTTAGGCAAAACGCGATTACAGTATGTATAAAACAACATAGGCACAGATTCTATTAACCAAATACGAACCGCAGATCAGATAACGACAGTTGATAAGTTCGGATTGTTTGTTCGATTCCTTGAACGTCCTCCTGGGACAACCCTGCTATCGGAGCGTAAAACTTGTATTTTTCTGCTTGCCTGATCATTTTTGCAGCATTTAGGATAAGTACCATTTTTTGGACACACACAGACTCCAACCACATCTTAATGCCAGCAGATGTCTCGACGCCTGTATTTTCTTCATAAAAATCTGTTAAAAATTCCAGCCTGCTTTGCTTATGTCTTGCATGGAGAGTTTTAACATCATTTATGATGTTTGTCAGAACCTCGCAAGCACGAGGATTAGAATCAAACTCATTCTCTAGCATGCCATATGCTGCAGTTTTAAAAATATGATAGCAGCGCTCGCAATGTTCAAATAGTGCACACTTGTTTATCAGTGATAAATAAGAATTTTCCAAGGTTCTGCAATTGCTGTCATATAGTCGATATCTTTCATAGAGAATTTCAACCGCCGTCTCTAAAAATTCTCTCTTGCTTCGTTTAATTCCTGCATGGAACAACTTAACGTCTGCTAGGATGTTGGTGAGGATCTCACAAACACGTGGATTAGAGGGTGATTCATTCGATAGATGAGAGCGTGCCGTTGTTTTAAAAAGGCGGTAGGTCTGCTCACAACTTTTAATGACAGCATAGCGCACGTTACGCGTCAAATAAGGATCCGCCAGGGTTTGGCACTCACATTGATAAACCAAATAGATGTCTTGCAGAGCAGCGATCGCCATTTGCTTTTTCTCCTTTAGGAAAAATCATTTGTGCGAAAGATTTTATGTTTTCGTAAATTAAAGAAAAGATTTAATTTAAATTATTGTCGTTCTTTAGAATTTATTTAACGCTCTTGTCGCAATACCCCATGAGCCTATCTTGAAAGTAAAAATAGGCTCATTGACAGCTAGTAAAAAAGAAAGGATAATGAGCCACACCAAACATGAGGACTTATCCTATGGCCATTGCAAAGCGTGTTTTCTTGTTTTTAGCCATCAACTTCCTCGTTGTGATGATGCTCTCCATCATCCTCAACGTTTTCCATATCCAGCCCTACCTACAGAGTTACGGTCTCAATATCAAATCCCTTCTGATTTTCTGTCTGATCTGGGGAATGGGAGGCGCATTGATCTCGCTTGCGCTTTCGAAGCAGATGGCCAAGTGGATGATGGGAGTGCACTTGATCGATCCGAACGAGCATGACCCTGAGCTGCGCCGGTTGGTGTTGACGGTTCACACGTTAGCAAGAGAAGCAGGGTTGCCCAAGATGCCCGACGTCGGCATTTTTGAGTCCCCTGAGCCCAATGCCTTTGCGACAGGCGCCACTAAAAGATCCTCTCTTGTAGCAGTGTCGACAGGTCTCATGCGGAAGATGTCTCAACAGGAACTCGAAGGGGTGATCGCCCATGAAATTACGCACATCGCCAACGGGGACATGGTGACCATGGCTCTTTTACAAGGTGTGGTCAACGCCTTTGTGATGTTTCTCGCCAGAGTCCTTGCCTATGCGCTTTCAGGTCTTGGCAACCGCGGTCGCAATGGCTCCTCATCAGGATCGTATATGTCCTACTATTTGTTCACATTTCTCTTTGAGATCGTGTTTATGGTTTTAGGATCGATCGTCGTGGCGTGGTTTTCCCGATTCCGCGAATTTAGAGCAGATAAAGGGGGAGCCGCTCTAGCTGGTAAAGAAAAAATGATCTCCGCTCTAGAATCTTTAAAACGCATGCAACAAATTAAAGACCCCAAAGTCGATAAGCCATCCTTTCAGACGATGAAAATCTCGACGGGTAGAAAGAGCGGATGGATGATGGTCTTTGCGAGCCATCCTCCGCTAGAGACAAGGATCGAGCGGTTGCGTCAATCTTAAGCCTTTTAATAGCTCCGGAGGGATGGGAATCGGCTTAAAAGCCCCATTGGTAAAGCAATGGGAGGTTGTGCCGGTTGCGACACAACTTCCCTCTCTTAAGATCTGATATTCCAAAATAAAGCGCACCTTCGAGAATGATTGGAGAGACACTTGAACCTCAATCTCTTCCAACGAGTACAGGGGCTTGAGATACTTCACAGCAAGGTCGACCACGGGGCAAAAGATCTTCTGTTTTTCGAGCTCATTGATATTGCACCCGATGCTTTTAAAGAACTCCACACGCGCTTCTTCTAGGTAAATGACATAGGACGAATGGTGAATAATTCCGTCTTGTCCTGTCTCCGAATAGCGAGTGCGCATGCCCAATTTAAACATCGTACCTTAAACTTTACGAGCGTTTCTCTGAATTACCTTGTTTTTCCCAGTAGTTGTGGATCAAGTCTTGTACGGCATCTTTTAAGTGCTCGTTTGAAGCAGGAAGTCTATCGACAACACTTTTTGCCCACTGATAGTATTGGTCAATCCGCTCGCGCGTCCAATCTGGAGGAGGATTTTCAAAAAGATCTGTCAGGTTATAGAACTTGTCAGCGAGTTTAATTTGCGCGGCACCGACAGATTTTTTAGCAGCGCTAATGATCTGGCCACGTTTTCTTTGATCGCGCGATATGGATTTATCATCCGTCACTTCTTTGACATAGTTGGATACTTCTTTACCAAAGAGAGATTCAATCTCACTGTAAGTCGTTTCTGTATCTTCGACGGTGTCATGCAAAAGAGCGCCGATAATGACAGCAGCATCGCGCACTTCCCCTAGGTTCATGAGATGAACTGCGACGCCAATCGGGTGGGAAATATAAGGTGTTTTCTCTTCATTTTTGCGCACTTGGAGCTTATGCTTTTCAGCAGCAAAACTCACTGCAGATAAAATCTGATCGATATCAGAAGAGGTCAAAGTCCCCTCTTGTGTGTAAGCCTTCTCTAAATGGCCGGCTAATTGATCAAAATTATTCATACACGTGAGGTTAGCATGAACGAGCTCTGAGAGAGCCTCCCGGCATGCCTTCATTTTCTCTTCAATTTGTGACGAAGAAGCTTGGGTGATCTCAACTCCTCCGCTTCTCAACGTAATCTGCGGGCGGCTGCTGTCGCTATGAACGCCGACGGCGCTTAATGTGAGTGCTAATAGTGGAATTGTGATCAGCTTCATTGCTTCCCCCTTATGCTAAGTGGCTTGAGTCATAAATGACTCAGAGTTATTAATAAAGTTTGTGAAATTAGTCCAGAGCATAGCAGAAATGGGAAATAATGTCCCGTTTGAGACGTAGGAAAATCAAGCGTTAATTAAATTTTAATTTCACCAAATAAACCATTTTTAAGCCAATGAGGTCGTCTTCTCGCGGTTCTCGCGCATCCGCTCCAGAAGAGCGGTCGCGTGATCGAGGACGACGAGCTTGTCGTCTTCGATAACAAAAACTTGGTGGGGATGGATGATCTCACAGAGGTTTTTGAGGCTTTCGCACTTGAGTACGATGAAGTCGACTTCGGCAAGAGAAGAGAGAAGCGAGACGAATTCTTCGTCAGGATCATTGTCACGGACGTAGACAATCAGGTTTTTCTCTTCATCGCGAGAAGCGAGCTTGCGCAGACTGCGAAAGAGCGCTGTAGACATCCCCTGTCGGCTCTCTAAGCCGAGTACCGTGTAACGCTTACCCTTGAGGGCTTGCTGAAGAGCGAAGAGGTGCTCCTCGTCAAAGATCTTGTTTTCAACATCGTATTCCAGAAGGCGTTCAGACATTTCAGAAAGAGAGATGCGCGCGCAGCCGAGGCGCTCGATCGCCATTCCTGCGGCAATGTTGGCAAGTTGCGCGCCGTAATTGATATCGAGGTTATTGGCAAGAGCGACGCTGATCATGGCGGTGACAGTATCTCCCGCTCCGGTCACATCTTTTACTTCTTTTGTGCGCACAGGAAAATCAAATCGCTGTCCTTCTTTGTTAAAGAGAGAAATGCCCGCTTCGGAACGTGTAATGAGGAGCATTTCAATGTTGCTCGCACGTAAGATGGCGGCAGCGACATCTTCGAGAGGCGCTTCAAGAGGAAGTTTTGCAGCAGTATAAGCTTCTGTTAAGTTGGGCTTAATGACGGTGGCTCCCTGATACTTGGTAAAATCATCCCCTTTTGGATCGACGATCACCGGGATCTGTTTAAGCCGGGCCATTTCGATGATTTGTTTAAGCAAGCTGCGAGATAAAAATCCCTTGCCGTAATCGGAAATGGCAATGATGTTCACCTTTTCTAGCAGAGGAGGGATCTGTTCAATGACAAGCTGCTCTAACTGTTCAGGAAGAGGGGTAATCGTTTCAAAATCGACGCGCAAGACTTGTTGAGCATCGGCGATGAGGCGGTTTTTTACGGGGGTTTTATACCCTTTTTGTACAAAGAGATGCTCGATGTCAACTCCTTCACTTTCCAAAGAATCGCGCAGCTGTTCGCCTCCGATATCATAGCCAATGCGTCCGATTGCAGACACCTTGGCGCCTAAAGAAATAAGGTTAAGAACGACGTTTCCAGCACCGCCAGGACGGCTTTCTTCTTTTTGGACATGCAAAACGGAGACGGGAGCTTCAGGGGAGATCCGTTTGACCTTGCCTGTTGTGTAGGTGTCGAGCATAAAATCGCCGATGACAAGTACACGCACTGGGCCAAATCGACGCAATTTCCCGCTGAGTTTTACCATCGTTCATCCTTTAATAAATAATTGCGAACATAATCCGAAACCCCATCGTCAACAGAATACTGACAAAATGGATGACCTACTGCAAGTTTATGCTGCTTCAGGTACTTGTCCATCTCTGCTTTAGTGTAGTTCTGATATTGCCCGATGAGTTCTTTTGGCATATCCATATATTCGATTTGCGGGTGTTTGTCCAGAGCTTTGAATAAAGCATGCGCAAGTTCATTCCATGTCGTGGCTTTTCCGGAGCCAATGTTGAAAATCCCTGCAATTTTGTTCTCTAGAAAATCGCATGTCAAACGCACGACGTCTTTCACATAAATGAAATCGCGGCACTGTCCTCCATCCGGAAAACGGTCTGGCTCAGAAGATTTAAAGAGCTTAATGACGCCAACATCGCGGGCAATCGGCAGCATCTTATAGACCATCGACGCCATACGTCCTTTATGATTTTCATTGGGCCCGTAAACGTTAAAATATTTCAACCCGACAACTTGACCTAAGACGCCTTGTTGTTTAAGCCACAAATCAAAATAGTATTTCGAAAATCCATACAAGTTCAAAGGTTTTAAATGCTCGATTGCATTTTCTTCATCTTTAAATCCGAGCAGCCCATTTCCATATGTTGCAGCCGATGATGCGTAAATAAATCGGATATCATGGTTCAAGGCATATTCCGCTAAACGCAAAGAATATCGGTAGTTATTTTCCATGAGATAGCTACCATCCGCTTCTAGCGTGTCAGAGCACGCGCCCAAGTGAATGATCGCAGCAATCTCATCTTCTTTCCCTTGGAGATGACGAAAAAGATCGTGCTTGGAAATAAAGTCCGCACTTTTTTTATTGAGTAGGTTTTTCCACTTCTCTGTTTGTTTGAGATCGTCGACGAGAAGTAGATTTGTAATTCCTTTGTCATTCAGATAACGGACAACACCAGATCCAATAAATCCAGCAGCACCTGTAACGACAATCATTTTATCATTTGATAACTTAGACATGAGAGAAGCCTTTTTAGAAACGAATAAGATTAATCATACCAGGAGCCGTCTTTCCGGTTAAGAAAAGAAACGGGATAAAAATGCACATCGGGTAAGAAAGGGGAAGCGACGCTCCCGATACAGAAAAAAGCGGTCCCACTGCCAGTCATGACAACCGTTGTAAATCCAAGCGCATAGAGTTGATCGCGCGTAGAGCTTAGTTTTGGCAACAGCTGAAAAGCGGGAATTTCCAGATCGTTAAAATACGCATCGTCCGGGCTGCGTTTAGGCAGCGCATCTAGAGATACCGCACGGTAAACGGCGGGAGTCGATAAGCCCTCTTGGGGCTTTGCGATCCATAACTGAAGCGGTTCAGGCGGAGGCAATGACTCAATGATCTCTCCTTTGCCTTTGCAATAAGCTGTTCCTGTAGAGAAAAAAAAGGGAGCATCTGAGCTAAACTCCCCTGCCCAAGCACACAGTTCTTGTTCAGAGACGGGATAGGGATTTAGAGTATTTAAAGCAAAGAGTGTGGTGGCTGCATTTCCACTTCCTCCGCCAAGCCCCGATTGAATCGGAATCTTCTTTTCCAAATGGATGGAAACAGGTGATGTAAATCCCGTTTTTTCTCGGTATTTTAGAATGGCTTTGATAATTAGGTTCGATCCATCGCAAGCGAGATGGGGATCGGTGCAGGTGAGTTGATCCTGGGAGGATAGGCTGATCCACAACTGGTCTTTGAGTGTAATCGTTTGATAGAGGGAAAAAATTTCGTGATAGCCATCTGCTCTTCGGTTAAGGACTTGAAAAAACAAGTTAACCTTTGCAGGGGAAGAAAATAAAATCGGTTGAGAGCTTTGGGCGTTCATAGTCTCGATAAAATTAATGGAGCGGAGGCATTCCTCCGCTCAACAAAGGTGAGAGCCTTTTAAGAAGCGCTCATCAATCTTACGACTCGTACTCTTCCTGGAACGGCTCAGCTGGGTTTTCCTCAGCTAAAGCATCAGCTGCAATTTGCGCTTCGCTAAAGACTTTTAAAGTAACAAGCGCTGGTACGCCTTCTTTAAGTTTTAGGTTCAGCGGATAGACGCCTGTGGCTTTAATTGGGGATGCCAACAGAATACTGCGTTTTTCCAACTTGATTCCCTGAGTATCGAAATGGCGGACGATATCCAATGTAGTCACTGAACCATACATGTGACCATCTGGATCGACTTTAACTTGCATGATGATGACTGCACCATCGATTTGACGCGCCAAATCTTCAGATTCTTTGCGATCGACCTCTGCTTGTTTTGCGCGCTCTTCTTTAAGACGAGCTTGCAGTCGCAAAGTAAATTTATCTGCAAACACAGCTTTTTTTTGCGGGAGCAAAAAATTACGTGCATAGCCCGGTTTGACGCTGACGAGATCGCCGCTTCGCCCTAGGTCCTCGACGTCTGCGAGGAGTAATAACTGATTTCCCATATGAATTCATTTCTCCTTTGAGCTTAATCTTGAGAGACAAAAGGCAACAAAGCCATATGTCGTGCTCTTTTAATCGCTTGAGCTAAATGCCGCTGATGATAAGCAGAAACACCAGTGATACGGCGAGGGATAATTTTTCCGCGCTCAGTGATAAACTGATAAAGCGTATTGATATCTTTATAATCGATATGGCGGATGCCAGCAGCTGTAAAAGGGCATTGTTTGCGTTTTCTGACAAAAATTCCTTCCATAGGCGGCTTCTTTGAATAAGCTTCTGTTGTGGACATAGGGCTCCTTTACTCTTGAGCGATCGATTTAAATTCTAGTTTTTCTGGAACGCTCTCAGTGCGCAGTGTTAAAAAGCGCAAAAGATCTTCGTTCAGATGATATTCTCTCCACAGGTCGTTCATGACCTTCGTAGAGATCGAAAAATACAAGATGTAATAGTAGCCTTCACGCTTACTATTGATTTCGTAAGCGAGCTTGCGACGCCCTTGATCGAACATTTTACAGATTTCACCACCGCGCGTTGTAATGCCGCTAGTGATTTTCTCTAGCGCTTTTTGCCGCGCATCATCACTGAGTGTCGCGCTCAAGATGTACATCCCTTCGTAAAGATGCTCCCCTTGCTTAGACATGTGTTTCTCCTAAGTTTCCAAATTCTTGTTTTCTACGTTTGTTGTACGCGACCCGCTGTCTCGGGAATTGGCCATCTGCATCGCCGCAGCAATTCCGGCTGTAGTCCACAGCTCGAGGATGGTTATCGCTTTTTCTACGACTTTTTCCACCACAGGTTTCTCTTCTGAGGTAAAACGCCCCAGAACATAATCAGCAAGGCCCTTCCCTTCAGGAGAACCCACACCGATCCGAAACCGGGCGTAGTATTGCGTCCCTAAATGCGCCGCAACACTTTTCAATCCATTATGCCCGCCGTCACTTCCTCTAGCTCGGATTCTCATCATCCCGAGATCCAGAGCAATATCATCGCAAACGATGATCAGATTCTCCACAGGCACTTTATAATAGGCGATGCACCGACGCACTGCATCTCCGCTGCTGTTCATATAAGTCGTCGGCAGCAACAAGGTCATTTTTTTTCCCTGAACTTCACATTGGGAAAGCTCCCCAATGAAATCAGACGAATGTCGGAAAGAGACTCCACGTGCTTTTGCAAAGCCTTGAACAACTTGAAATCCGACGTTATGTCGAGTATCTTGATACCCTTTTCCCGGATTCCCAAGTCCTACAATTAAGTGGTTCTCTTTCATCTAACTGTTATCGTTTTGCAATCACAACAATCACTTCTTCCGCAGCGCAAAGCAGTTTAACACCTGCTGGGAGAACGAGGTCTTTTAAGCGCTTAGATTGGCGCATCCCTAAATCTCTGACATCGATCATGAATTCAGAAGGGATATGCTTTGGCAAACACTCCACTTTCACATGGCGAATCACTTGGCGCAAGAAACCGCCTAGTTTAATCCCTTGGCAATCTGCGATCCCAGTGCAATTGATAGGTACTTTGACACTCACTAAAACGTTGTCGCTTAATTCTTCAAAGTCGATGTGAGACACGCGGTAAGAGGTCAAATGATACTGGATATCTTTGATGATCGCTCTGCGCTCTTTTTTCCCATCGTTAAGCGTAAATACAGTTGTTGGTAACTGACCAGGTTTCACTCCGCGCAAGATGGCGCCAAATTCAGGGCCAGTAATAATGAGTTTTTCCGGCTGAGTTTTTGCAGAGTAGATAACAGCAGGAATATCGCCTTCTCGTCGAATCTGCTTAATATCACTCTTCTTTTCACCGGTACGCGGTTTCGTCGTGAGTTTCATATGGATCTCCCCAAAGGAATAATGTTATTCGGTTCCAACACACCCTTAAGCGTTAAACGCAAGGTGACTGCAGGATGCCTCATTATGAGGCGTTCTATTCATTGTTATCACGACAGAGGGTACGCTTAAGGCTACACCTTAAGAATACAGGGAGGAAATGGACTTGGCACCGATCATGTATTCAATTGCCTTTCCAAAAAGTGGCGCTACAGAAACGATCTCTAATCTACTTTGATCCGTTTCTTCCAACACGGGAACCGTATTGGTTATCAACATCTTTTCAATCGCACTTTCCTCGAACGCCTTTCCGATGATCAATCCGTGAGTGACAGCTGCGCAAATCCGATTTGCACCTGCTTTTTTACACACCCAGGACGCCTTCTTGAGCGTTCCTCCTGTCGAGCACACATCATCGATGAGGAGGACATCACATCCTTCCACATTACCGATCAGGGCGTTTGTTTCGACCTGTTCAGCATTGACACGACGCTTATCGATAATCGCAAGTTCGACACCTAAGGCTTCTGAATAAGATCTAGCGAGTTTGATACTCCCAATATCGGGAGTCACAACTACCGGCTTATTCAGTTTTAGCTTTTCTATCGCTTCCACAAGAATGTGGCGCGCATAGAGGTTGTCGAGCGGGATATCAAAAAATCCCTGAATCTGCTCTGTATGCAGATCCATCGTCAACACACGGGTCACCCCCGCTTTCTCGAGCAAATTAGCAACGAGTTTTGCGGTGATCGGCTCACGCCCTTTCCCTCTTCGATCTTGACGTGCATACCCATAATGAGGAATGACGGCCACAATCGAACGCGCTGACGAGCGCTTCAAAGCATCGACCAATATTAACAATTCCATGAGATAGAAACTGGGACGTCGTGCGATAGTCTGCAGGACGAAGACATCCCGGCCACGGACGCTCTCTAAAATTTGAACGCCTATCTCGCCATCTGGAAATGTTTCGATGATCGCTTTTCCTAAATTCAACTTCAGACAAGCTGCTAATTGCTTAGCCATCTCCGGATGAGATGTGCCGGCAAAGAGCATCATGGATTGTTCGCTTGCCATCAGTATCGCTTAGGTAATTTGTCTTTATCTTAAGCTTAAATCTTACTTTAAGTTTAGAAGTTGACGATTTGGGGTGGAAGGATTCGAACCTCCGAATGGCGGTACCAAAAACCGCTGCCTTACCACTTGGCGACACCCCATCACATCTTTAGTCAAAATTTATAATGAGCACCATGCTAGTCGGATGAAGATTTATTTGCAACACGGAATTTAATTCCCGCATGTCAAAGGTTCCGAACTCACGGTGTCGTGTTTGAATTTTTAAGTAGCCTCAAATCGGAAAATAGAATAAAAAAAATTAATTTACACGAGTTTTTTATGACTTACATCATTCAGATCGCCTCAGAGCTAGCTCCCATTGCAAAAGTGGGAGGATTGGGAGATGTCATTTACGGCCTTTCTAAAGAGCTTGTTCGCCTCAATCACACGGTTGAAATCATTCTGCCCAAGTATGACTCCATTCCCATTTGCCTTCTTGAAAATCTTCGAGTGGAGAAACAGGATGTTAAAATAAACATTAATGACACTTCCTATTCTTACACAGTCTGGTCTGCATATTATGAGGGCCTAAAACTCCTTTTGATCGAGTCCCCTCCCCCCGCCGACTTCTTTAATCGAGGCATGATATATGGTTGCCCGGATGATTTAGAGAGGTTTTCCACTTTCTCACTAGCGGCGCTTGAATTTATCCAACAAAGCGGACGAGAACCGGATGTTCTCCATCTACATGATTGGCCCTCCGCCCTCATCTCTGTATTGCAGCGCAACACCGATGCCAAACAGGTTTCCAAGACCCTTCTGACCATTCACAACCTCGAGCATCAAGCCCAATGCCCCCTCTCCCTACTGACCTCCTTAGGATTAAAAAAGGAAAAGGTATTCACGCTGGATGCAATGCAAGATCCTGCTGATCCTGAATCTGCCAATATTTTAAAGGGCGGGATCGTTTATAGCGATGCGATCACAACCGTGTCCCCGAACTACCAACAAGAAATCCTCACTGTGGAAGGAGGCTGCGGACTCCATCAAACACTAATCGCCCATCAACATAAACTCAGTGGAATCCTTAACGGTATCGACGAGAACTTCTGGGACCCAGAAAAGGACCCACTTCTCATCCGAAAATATCCTACGCATCGCGTAAAAACAGATGAGCAGATGTCCGAACTTCTTTTCGGAAAACAGGAAAATCGGCGCTATCTCTGCAAGCAATTGCAGATGCGCACGTCCAACTCCCCGCTTGTCACCTCCATTACGCGTCTTGTGCCTCAAAAATCGCCCCAACTCATCAAAGCAGCCCTTGTGCGCACGTTAGAAAAGGAAGGGCAATTTATCTTGCTCGGCACGACTCAAGACCCCGAAATCAAGCTCGAATTTGAACGGCTTCAGAAGGAATTTAAAGGCAACCCCGATGTCGCTCTCGTCTTTGAAAACGACGAGACATTAGCACACCTCATCTTTGCTGCCGCAGACATGTTTATCATCCCCTCTCTGTTTGAGCCCTGCGGCCTTACTCAGCTGATTGCTCTACGCTACGGAACCATTCCCATCGCACGCGTCACTGGAGGCCTAGCGGATACAGTATTCGACATTGACACGGCTTCAAAACCCATCAATGAGCGCAACGGCTTCACCTTTGACTACCCTGACGAACAGGGGGTTTATTGGGCTTTAGATCGAGCCCTGAAACTCTATATGGACGATCCTAATACATGGCGCACTTTGATCAAACAAGGGATCGGCATGGATTTTAGCTGGAAACATGCAGCCCCTCAATATGTGTCGCTCTATCAGAAGCTCTCACATACCTGACGCTATCCACTTCGAATTCATTAGATTCATGTGAACAACCACGCTCACAAACCTCTCAACCTTAATTGATTAAAAACTATTTAATGTGATAAACCACATTAACAACTCTTATACATTTAAATTGATTTCTACTAAGGTTTGTCATATAATGAAAGGCAAAACATCACCAGGCGCTGAGCCTACTAATAACTTATTAAAAAAGAGAAGATCATCCATGTCCAGCATCTACTCCAAAGGGGAACAGCCCCCTCATCCCCTATTACTATCCTCAGATGAACGCAGCCATTTAGAAGAGCTCATTGGATATGCTCAAGAGGTGAATCAATTCGGCGAGAAGCTACTTAAAACAATGCATCTGCCCTCATTTCAAAGCAGCATAAGTACTGAAAAACAAGCATTTGAACAAATGATATTTAAAATTGACGATTCAAAACGCGAGATTGCCCATTTGCTGAGATCTTCGCTTCCAGAAATCGAAAAACTCCACGGCCTTCTTCATACGATTCATGGACAATTTTCCCAATTCCATTGCTTTTTCCACAACAGATCTCCACACACCTCTCTCTCCCTCAGCTGCATTCCCACTCATTCTTCACTCTCCATTGAAAGCTCTGGCTCTTCTGAAATTTTAGTGTGGACTCACCACCAGGTAGCTGACGCACAAAGCTTTGGGGGAAGCACCCCTCCCCTTCACATTAAATCATTACTGGATGAAAACGTCGCATCCAGCTCTTCATCCTCTACTTCACACCCAAAGAAAGTGACAGACTTACTTGGGAAGCTATCAAGGCTTATGATTGAAATCGATCACTACAGTGCACAGCTCAAAACTTATCAAACTGAATTGTTGTCGGGCAAGATGACTGAATTGAAATATGCAAGTAGAACCTTTTTGCTAGAATCAAAAACGACAAATACCCTCTTCGTCCTAGTCAATCAATTGCCCGGTAGCGTGCGCAGACAGATCTATACGCTGATTGGAGAGCAGCACTTACGATCGAATAGCAGCTCTCTTGCCAACTCAATCAAATATGGAAAGGATCATTATTTAGATAAATCACAACGCCAGATTTTGAAAACCAGCCTCTTTCAAATCTCATGCAGGATTAGAAATAAATACAAGACAGAAAAGCGCGCTCACAGCCCCTTTTTCTAAGCGGATAAACCTAAAGCTCTCTGAATATACTTCCGGTTCGCGTAGATATATTCGATCCCTGAATAGACGGTATAAGCCACTCCTAAGAAAACGCTATAAAAACTCATTCCCTGCAACAGAGAAAGTTCTAAGCAGCCCATCGAATAGGGAATCATGAGGATCAGAATAAAGAAAATCACCACGGCTTGAATAACGGCTTTGATCTTTCCCGACATCCTGGCAGCTAAAGCCACTCCGCGCAAAGCGCATAAGGTGCGCAACGTGCTGATGATCATATCGCGGTAGAAGAAAATACAGACAAGAAGCAACGGGAGCTGAATGATGCCTTGTGTAAAGGCTAAGAGCACCGACAAACGAAAAATGCTATCTGCCATCGGATCGAGCAGTTTGCCTAAATCTGTCACCTTGTTATGCCGGCGCGCCATTTTCCCATCAAAGAGATCGGAGAGCTCAGAAATCCCCGCAAGCGCAAGCAGAATGTAAGGTAACCATGAAAGGGTGATTCCAAAGGAGGAATAGTAAAGGTAAACGATCAAAAAGATCGGACCGAGCAAGATGCGGGACAGTGTTAAGAATAATGCAATGCTCATACCTTATCTTCCTTTCCTGAACCTGTTTTTAAAAAGATATACTCATTCCCCTATTTTTTATCTACGCATTTACGAGATTTAAGGGTTTTGCTTCCTGAAGCGCCAGCTGTCCGCAAGCGGCTGCAATGTCTTTTCCTTTCGTATAACGCCAAGTCGTTACAATCCCTGCATCCGTTAAAATCTGCTTGAAGGTTTCGATTTTATCCTTATCCGGCCGACTTAAACGCAATCCTGGAACGGGATTATAGGGAATTAAATTTACGGTGCACTGCTGTCGCTTTAACAGACGGCACAGCTCTTCCGCATGTTCTTTGCGATCGTTGATCCCTTGAATGAGCGTATATTCATAAGTGATGTCTCGATGAGTCTTTTGCCCGTACTCGAGCATCGCAGAAAGGATATCCTCAAGCTCATATTTGCGCGCGTAGGGAATGATTTTCTTGCGGATCTGCTGATTCGGAGCATGAAGCGATAACACCAGATTAACTTTTAATCCTTCATCCATCAAACGGCGGATTCCAGGAACAACACCCACGGTCGAAACCGTGATCCTTCTCTGAGAAATATTGAGCCGAAGAGGGTCAATTAACAGACGGATTGACGAGAGAACAGCGTCATAATTTTCAAAAGGCTCTCCCATTCCCATAAATACGATGTGAGAGACGCGCTCCCCTTTTTCCGCTAACCACTGATCAATCTGGTAGACTTGTTCAAAAATTTCAGCAGGAGTGAGGTTGCGAATTAATCCTTCCTTGCCCGAAGCGCAAAAAGCGCAGCGCGCAGGACATCCCACTTGAGAAGACACACACACCGTGCGCCGGTCTCCTGAACAGATGAGCACCGATTCGACAAGTTTTTGATCGGGAAGCTGCCAGAGAAATTTTGTCGTGTCATGATCTTTTGAATGCTGGACACGCGTTTGGATGAGCGTCGTTAACGTAAACGCTTCGCTTAATTTTTGGCGCAGCCCTTTGTTGAGGTCGGTCATTTTTTCCCAATCCGAAATCTTCTTTTCGTAGATCCATTGAAAGATCTGCTTCGCGCGGAAGGGTTTTTCATCGTGGGCTACGAACCACTCTGCAAGCTCATCTAAACTTAAAGCGTGTAATGGGATCATGAAATTATTCTAGCCTTAAGGTTTAGGTGTATAAAGATAAAGAGCGCTTTGTTGCTGCGTAATCACGTGATTCTCTTGCAGCATGCGCACAAAAGCTTCTTTGATTCTTCGAATGTTGGTTAATTCAACATGCGCTTGAGCGTGCTCTTGCAACAGTTTCTGGGTATTGTCAATACTGGTTTGAGACACTTGATTCGCAGATGATTTAGACAAAGTCAACGTCAGCAACGATACCTTCTGCGTCAAATTCAGCTCAGTGGCTAGATATCTAAACACTGTCTGCAGAGCTTGGGCGCGATATTTATCAGGGGATATTTGCATCGGTCACTCCAAATTTTCAAGAATTTAATTTCGTCTATTTTATAGGAAACTCCCCTAGAAATCAAAGCTCTTTCCGTGCGACCCGAAATTAAATTATTTCTTGTCGACAAAATGACCCTGTAAACGACCCTGAAAGTGACCCTGTAAAAACAACCTATATACCGGACGCATTTAAGAACATTCTTGTAGAATCTTTTAGCTACGGGGGCTAAAATGCACTTACCAAATCGATTACCCCCCAATTATTATGTTAACTTTCCAACAGATCATCCAGCGGCTCACCCAATTTTGGGAAAAGAAACATTGTGTTATCCACCAAGGGCATGACCTTGAGGTGGGAGCGGGCACATTCAATCCAGCGACATTCTTAAGAGCCTTAGGACCAGAACCTTACAATACAGCTTACGTCGAGCCTTCCCGCCGGCCGGGTGATGGTCGATATGGGGAAAATCCAAACCGCGTTCAGCTGTTCCATCAGTACCAGGTGATTCTAAAACCCTCTCCTGCTGACGTTCAAAAAATGTATCTAGAATCGCTCGAAGCGCTCGATTTCGACCTAAAGCAGCATGACATCCGCTTTGTCCACGATGACTGGGAAGGCCCGACACTAGGGGCTTGGGGCCTAGGATGGGAGGTGTGGTGCGATGGAATGGAAGTGACCCAATTCACCTATTTTCAGGCAGTAGGAAGCGTTCCCTTGAAGCCAATTAGCGTCGAGCTCACCTATGGCCTCGAGCGACTTGCCATGTTCATCCAAAACAAAGACAGCATTTTCGACGTCCAATGGAATGACGAGCTCACCATCGGAGACATCTCCCATCGCAGCGAGGTGGAATGGAGCGCTTATAACTTCTCAGAAGCTTCCACAGAAATGTGGATGCGCCACTTTGAAGATTATGAACGAGAAGCCAAGCATTTGATCGCGCGCCATCTTCCCCTTCCCGCCTACGACTTTGTCATCAAAGCCTCTCACGCCTTCAATCTTTTAGATTCTCGCGGAGTCATCTCGGTGACAGAGCGTACAGGCTACATCGGAAGGATCCGCGAGCTTGCCCGTTTAATTGCGATGGAGTACGTAGCTTCGCGTGAAAAACTGGGCTACCCTCTTCTTGCCAAAACCAGCGCAACACCCGCTCAGCCAGCATTTGCGTCAAAAACAGCTCCTGCATTCCATCCAAAAAAATCTCAAGACTTCCTTCTGGAAATCGGCTCCGAGCAACTTCCCGCGACCTTTGTGCCCATCGGCTGTCAGCATCTTGATAAAGCAATCCGCCGCCTCTTAAACGATGCCGGGCTGTCATTTGACTCTCTCCAAACCTTCGGCACACCGCAACGTTTAAGCATCCTCGTGAAAAGTCTTGTGGAAGGAACAGAGGAAAAAACAATTGAGAGAAAAGGCCCTCCGATTGCGACATGTTTTAACGCCGATGGCAACCTGACGCCCCAAGGTGAGGGCTTTTTGAAATCGCTAGGATTTGATGCACCCACACTCAACGAAATACGCGCTGGAAAAATCCAAGGTCTTAAATTAGAGAAAATCAAAGAAGCTGAATATCTCTTCGCATCGATCAAGGAAGCTGGGAAATCGACTTTTGCTCTTCTTGCAGATGCGCTTCCTAAACTCATTCTCAACCTCGAATTCCCCAAAAAAATGCGTTGGGGCGATCTCGACATCAGCTACGCACGCCCTCTTCACTGGATTGTCGCTCTTTTTGGCGATCAAGTGATTCCTTTCGAGCTCGGCAATCTCGTATCAGATCGCTTCTCCTTCGGTCATGCGCAGCTTGATCCCCAAAAATTCAACATCGAAGCTCCCAAGGATTATCTTGCAACGCTGAAAAAACACTTTGTTCTCGCAGATATCGAAGAGCGGAAACAGTCGATCTTAACACAGCTTCAGAAACTAGAAGAAAAGCTCAACGGAAAAACACTGGAGCACCACAAAGTGCTGGCTCAAGTACTGCACCTCACTGAGTGGCCTCAGCTCACCCATGGAAGTTTTGATCCTAAATTTTTAACAGCTCCCAAAGAAGTGCTCATTTCCGAGATGGTGGAGCATCAAAAATATTTCCCTGTCTCCGGCAAAGAAGGGACTCTCTTAAACCTCTTTATCATTACTGCAGACAACACACCCAACGACTTGATTCGCAAGGGAAATGAAAAAGTCCTCTCTGCGCGTCTTTCCGACGGCGTGTTCTTATACACTCAAGATGTGAAGGTTCCCTTGGAGCAGTTTAATGAAAAGCTCAAAGTGATGACCTATCAAAAAGAACTCGGCTCGATGCTCGATAAAGTGGAACGCATCTTGCACATCGCTAACATTGTGAACGAACATCTCGAGATCGCAGATCCCAAAAAAGTGATGCGCGCAAGCATTCTTTGCAAAGCGGATTTAGCCTCCGCTCTTGTGGGAGAATTTCCCGAATTGCAAGGAACCATTGGAAAGTACTATGCGCTCGCTCAAAAGGAAGCACCTGAGGTCGCAACCGCGATCGAAGAGCAGTGGATGCCGCGCTCGGAAGGAGCACCACTCCCAAAAACTCCGACAGGGGTTGTGCTCAGCATCGCAGATAAGCTCGACAATTTGATCAGCTGCTTTAGCATCGGACTAAAACCAACCTCTTCCAGCGATCCTTACGCACTCCGCCGCCAGGCGATGGGAATTCTCAAAATCCTCATCGATACCAAACGAGGGATCGATTTACAGAAAGTCTTAATTGCAAGCTCTGCAGCCTTCCCCAATCTGAAAGGCAAGGAAGCTCTCGCGAATTCTACCGTTTCTGAAATTTTGACCTTTATCACAACGCGTGCGAAAAGCGTCTTTGAAGATGAGGGTTTTAAGAAAGATGAAATCGAAGCATCTCTGCAGACACACTGCTCAGATCCTTACGATCAGTTCTGTAAAACAAAAGCCCTGCATGCCTTTCGCAAATCGGGCTCTGAATTCGCTCAATTGTTTGAAGTCTATAAACGCGCGAAAGGACAGCTCGCCACCCCCTCTTCTACCCCATTTGATCCCACCCTTGCAGAAGAGAGCTCAGAAAAAGAACTGCTCAAAGCTCTTGACGCAGTGCATAAACGTTGGGCAGAGCTGCTTCAAGAGAGAAATTATGAAGAAGCATTCCGTTTGATGGCGACATTGCAACCTCCGTTAGCCAAACTCTTTGACTCGGTGAAAATCCTCGCAGATGATCCCAAAATAAGAGCCAACCGGATCGCTTTACTACACAAAGTCTTTGCCTACTTCCAAGCATTGATCGACTTCCACAAAATTCAAGAAGGGGTCTAATGACACATCCATTTCCGGTGGTTGACCTGCATTGCGATCTGCTCGAGTACCTCGCTAGAGCAAACGAGCGCACTCCTTACGAGGAGAAAAGCCGTTGCGCCTATCCCCAACTCAAAAATGGTGGCGTCATTCTTCAGATTACAGCAATCTTCACGGAAACAAAACCGGGAAGCACTCGTTTAGCACAGGCGCAGATCGAGCGTCTCTTGAAACTCCCTTTAGAACACCCTGGCCATTTTTTGGATGGTACCCAGAGTGAAACATTTGCCAAAAACAATGGAATCTATCTCATTCCCTCCATTGAAAATGCTTCCGGGGTTATTGAAGAGAATGAGCCGATCGCCCAAGGATTGCAGCGCTTAAGCGCTTGGCACAAAGCCTTGAAACGGATTCTCTACATTTCTCTTACGTGGAATGGAAAAAATCGATTCGGCGGAGGGACTGGATCCGATCAAGGACTGACAGACGATGGCAAAATGCTCCTCGATTGGATGAGCGCTCACCATATCGCTGTCGATCTCAGCCATGCGAGCGATGCTCTCGCTGAAGAGATCCTCAATCATAGCGAGCAAAATGGATTAAACTTAAAAATCCTAGCTAGCCATAGCAACTTCCGCGCCATCTGCCCCCACCCACGCAATCTCCCCGATTGGCTCGCCCAAGAGATCATCCGCCGCCAAGGACTCATTGGTCTTAATCTCTTTGCCCCCTTTGTCCACAAAACAGACCCCGAAGCACTCTTTGCCCACATCGAATATGCTCTCTCCTTAGGAGCTCAAGATACCCTTTCCTTCGGCGCCGACTTCTTTGACACCGAAGACTTTTCAGCTCTTCTTGCCAAACACCAGTGTAAAGCTCCTTACTTCCCAGACTATGCCGACGCCTCTTGCTATCCGCTCATCTTAGAAAGGTGCGCACAGCGCCTGTCTTTAGGTGCAGAGGTTCTGCAGAAGATCTCGAGCGAGAATGCGCTTAAGTTTTTGACTCGCTCTATCTAATCAGTGCTCAATCTCTGATAAATATAATTTTGTGAAAAATTTCATAGAAACGTTTTTGTTGATTTGGGAATACATTCGAGATGCTGACGTTTACTTGGATAGGTTCAAAGACGCCAAAGGGAAGTAGATCCCTTTGGCCACATGCAACTTAAGTTCTTTCTATTTCATAGAGCTGATTATATACTACTGAATTTTAGAGGCTTAGAATAAGATCAACTGTAAGAACCTCTGTACACGACAAAAAATGATTTGAAGAAAGAAACTCGCTGAAATGCCACTATATCTCGTTGGTTATCAAACATCGAGGTATATATGAGAAAAATCA
>JAGVMG010000058.1 GCA_020053915.1 Parachlamydiales bacterium
ATAAAAAACTTCTAAATAATGGCAAATAATTGATTTCTCAAATTATCCGCACAAGCTTTGTTTTGTTTATCACATCACTTCACTTCTGCTGTCAAAACAACTTTGCGTCCGTCTTGCGGTCGCTTTTCTCTTTCGTTTCGTTCTTCTTTCGGATTACGTTCAAAAGGATGTCAATAACATACAAAATGAGGGTAATTTACCGCAAACGTTTTTCAGAAAAAAAGCTTGCGACTCTCGGATTAAAATTAAATCTTACCTCGATTTCCTCTATGAAAACCTTGCGTTTTGCGTTGGGATTTTTTTCTGAAGTTCTGATCGATTAAGCTGTTGCAGTTGGCTAAAATTGCTACCGACTGGACAGTTTTGGAGGGCAATCCTCAACACTTGCCAGCGCAGCCCTCCTAATGTGCGGTTTAAGAACCCCATAGGAACAGATGTGATCTATCTAGCCGCACCCGGCCGCTGAGGTCATACTCAACGGGGAAAATGAGACACTAAAACATCTCAACAGTGTGATTTTTTAGGGGGCGAGTCGATGTTGTGAAAGCAGTCTGTAGATAAAGTTTTTGGTCTGATTTTTAGCGTGAAAGTTCCCGCGGTTGAAACGAGATCAAGGGGGGGGGAGGCAGTGTCTATGAACACAGCTCCCCTTGATCTCATTTCAACCCCGGGGCTTTGACGCAAAAATTATTGCAATAACTTTATTTACAGACTGCTAGCAGCTTGAATGGTCAGTTTTGAAGAAACAAGCTGCAACAAGAAGCGTTGCAGCTTGTTCAAAGTGGGATTAGTTCTATGCAAACCAAGGAGAGAGCAAAAGATACACGCCCATACCGGCAAGAAATCCAACAAGTACTGGAAGGGCTGCTTTTCGGGCATAGGTCACGAAATCGATCTTTTCGAGCCCCATTAAAGCAACTCCGGAAGACGAGCCGATAATGAGCATACTCCCTCCTGTCCCCGCTGCATAAGCGATCATATGCCATAAGCTAGAGTCAGTTGGAAATGCGGTTAATGGGTACATCCCCATCGTTGCAGCGACAAGGGGCACGTTATCGATAATCGCAGAGAAGATACCGATAAGGGTGGCAATCATCGCTTGATTATGCACGGTGGCATCAAGCCAAGTTGCCAGGGCTTGTAAAATTCCGGCTGTTTGCAGCGCATTGACACAGAGCAGTATCCCTAGAAAGAAGAGGATGCCTGAGGTGTCGACGCGTGTTAAAATATGCGGGACGCGCAGATGTTCTCGCCCATCGTGCTTCTGGTGCATGAGGTCTGTTACTAGCCAAAGCACTCCTAAAGCAAGAAGGATGCCCATGAATGGAGGCAGGCCTGTCAACCCTTTGAAAATCGGAACGAAAACGAGCCCTCCCACTCCTAATGCGAGCACTAATTTGGCACCGGGTTCACTTTTTGCATTTTTTTGGTCTTTCGGGAGCGGGGGCAGCTTGCCCTTAGTTCTCCAAGTGAAATAAGCTAAGGGAACGAGGAGGGAGACAATGCTGGGAATCAACAGAGCTTTAATCACAGAAAATGAGGTCAGCTGACCGTTGATCCAGAGCATTGTGGTCGTGACATCTCCGATCGGAGTCCATGCGCCGCCGGCGTTGGCTGCAATGACGATCACGCAGCACAGAAGAAGCCTCTCTGCGCGCTCAGGAACGATTTTCTTGAGTAACGAGACCATCAGGATGGTTGTGGTCAGATTGTCCAGCACAGAGGAAAGGAAGAAGGAAACTAGAGCAATAATCCAAAGCATTTTTCGCTTGGACTTGGTATTGATCCGATCCGTAATGATTTTAAATCCTTTATGAGAATCGACGAGCTCGACCAAGGTCATAGCTCCCATCAAAAAAAAGATGATCTGAGAGACGTCTGAGACATGGTGCCCCAGTTCTTTAATGTCTTCGCTCACTGGAGCTACACTAGAGTAAAGGTAGATCGTCCAACAGAGAACGGCAATTAAAAGGGCGCTCGCTCCCTTATTTATTTTAATGTAATGCTCTAAAATGATCGCGCTATAGCCTAATGCAAAGACTAAGAGGATCCAAAACGTATTCCAACTTGCGATGTCCATATTCAAAACCTTGTGTTACGCGATGCCTGCTTGAATGAGATCGTGCATCCGCAAGATGCCGACCACTTTATTTTGATGAAGGACGGGAAGAACCATGACAAATTTCTTGGGATCTTTCTGCATGAGCTTAACTGCATCCCAAGCAAGAGCCTCTTGCTCTACCGCAAGAGGAGTCGGGGTCATCAATGCTCCCATCGTTTTATCGAGTGCTGCAGGGCCTTGTGACTGCAAAGATCTGCGCAAATCTCCATCTGTAAAAATTCCTAATAATTCTTTTTCCTCGTTGCTCACAAGTAGAGCCCCGCATTTTTTATTGGATAGCTCTACGAGCATGTCGACTAACAGATCAGAAGAGCGACAAAGCGGTATATGATCCCCTTGAATCATCACCTCTTCCACTTTAAGCGTTGTCTTTTTGCCGATGGCTCCGGAGGGGTGATTGACGGCGTAGCTGGCGAGATCGAACTGTTTGCGGTTCATGAGGGCAATCGCGAGAAGGTCGCCAAACAGAAGCTGAACGGCAGTGGATGTCGTAGGAGCCAATCCGAAGGGACACAGTTCTTTTTCCATCGGCAGAACAATGGCCGAATCACACTCTTTAGCCATGCGAGAAAGAGGATTTGAGACAATCGCGAGCAAGCGTGCCTGCCGCTTACGGGCAAAGGGGATTAAATTTAAGAGTTCTTCGGTCTCCCCGCTTCGGCTCATGAGCACGAGCAAATCGTTGTCTGTAAGAATGCCTATATCGCCATGTAGAAAATTCGTCGGAGGCAAGTAGAGGGCTTTCGTGCCTGTCGACACCAATGTCATTGCAATCTTTTCTGCAATAATCCCACTTTTGCCCACTCCTGTGAAAACGATGAGTCCAGGTACTTCTGCTACGGCATCGACAACCTGAGCCAACTGAGCTAGATCGATCTTCTCGAAGTAGTGATCGAGATGGCGGCGTTGCTCTTCTAAAAGTTTCTTCACTGTTTCCATAAATTCCTTTTCTGCTGCAACACTTGAGTATACTGGATTGGGTCTTTTTGCTTGAAGTCTTCATTCAAAAGTCATACAAGCAAAACTATCAGACATCATTGCACGGAGGCTCTCATGACACATAAGATTCCAATTACCGTTGCCTATGGAGATGGGATTGGCCCTGAAATCATGGAAGCAACTCTGCATATTCTCAAGGAAGCGGGAGCTCCTTTAGAGATGCATGTGATCGAAATTGGGGAAAAGATATTTTTAAAAGGGATCCCCACGGGAATGGAATCGTCCTGCTGGGACACGATCCGCTCGACAAAAGCTTTTTTGAAGGCGCCGATTACAACGCCCCAAGGGGGCGGTTTTAAGAGTCTGAACGTGACTGTAAGAACGACATTGGGCCTCTATGCTAACGTTCGCCCGTGTGTGGCCTACTCCCCTTTTGTCCAGACAAAGCATCCGGGGATGGATGTGGTGATTGTTCGCGAGAACGAGGAAGATTTGTATGCGGGGATCGAATACCGCCAAACTCCTGATGTCTGCACATCGATTAAACTGATCTCTCGTCCTGGTTCTGAAAAAATCATCCGCTATGCGTTTGAATATGCGCGCCACTACAACCGCAAAAAAGTGACTTGCTTCATGAAGGACAATATCATGAAGATTTCCGATGGCTTATTTCACCGGGTGTTTGATGAGATCGCAAAAGAATATCCCGATATTCAGAATGAGAGCTGGATCGTGGACATTGGGGCAGCTAAGCTGGCAGATACTCCCGAGGTTTTCGATGTGATTGTGATGCCGAACCTCTATGGCGACATTCTTTCCGATGTCGCGGCTCAGATTTCAGGTTCTGTGGGTCTAGCGGGATCTGCGAACATTGGCGATCGTGGGGCAATGTTTGAAGCGATTCATGGATCGGCGCCGCGCAGAGCGGGTCAAAATCTAGCGAATCCATCCGGTTTAATTCTCGCGAGCGTTTTAATGCTATTACATCTCGGAGAAACGACAGTTGCCGCCCGCATTCATAACGCGTGGCTGCATACGCTGGAAGCTGGCATTCATACGTATGACATTTTCAAAGAAGGGATCAGCAAGGTTAAAGTGGGAACAAAAGAATTTGCAACGGCTGTTGTTAAACACTTAGGGCAAAAGCCATCGACATTGCCGGCGATTTCTTATGAAGGATCAAAAAAATTTGCCACGTTGGCACTTCCCAAGCCTGCGGCAGCTGTAAAGCGGGAGCTTGTAGGAGTGGATATCTACGTCTATTCGCGCGATACAGCAGAAGCGCTCACCAAACAAACCACTCAACACGCATGGACACCTCTTTCGCTACAAATGATCACGAACCGCGGAGTGCGCGTATGGCCAGGTGGGCATCCAGAAACATTTTGCGTCGATCAATGGAGATTGCGTTTTGGACCAAAAGATAAACAGGGTACAGCAACTCATGGTGATATCTTGCGCACGCTCACTCAAGTGGCAGAACTAGGATATGATGTGATCCGTACAGAAAATCTTTATCGTTTTGATGGAGTGGCTGGCTTTTCATCTGCGGAAGGTTGATCCAGATCGCTGAGAAACTGATCGATTTTTTTTCCGAGCGCGGGATCTTGGCTATGATTGATAAGAATGGCAAAGGCGACATCTCCTGCATAGCCAGTATAGGCTCTTACAAATGCCATCGATCCTGATTTTGCGCGTAAATGCGCTCCCATTGCAGGCAGGGACTGAAGAAAACAAGAAAAATGTTCTGATGTTTTCATCTCGGTTAATACAGCGACAAGCTGCTGGGCTGTGATCATATTTTTTCGAGATAGTCCTGACCCATCTGCTATGTTAAAGCCTTTGAGATCGATCTTGTGTTGCTGCAAAAATTGTGTGATTGCCTGGACTCCTGCAGCAGTCGATCCTTGCAATTCGATCTTCTCGCCCATCTTTTTCAGAAGATGCTCAGCATAGAGGTTGTGACTGACCTGATTGACGGCATGGACAATTGTTTTTAGCGGCGGAGAGAGCGTTGTGTGAAAGACAATGCGAGGCAAAGAGAGATCAATCGCTCTTGAATGCACTGCAATTCCACGCTCTTGCAGCGCTTTAAGCAGTGCGCGTGCGCAAAAGGCGGGAGGATTGGGGATCGCTCCTCGGATTGAAAATTGCTTGACGCCGGCAGGAATGGTCCCTCGGATCGCTTGAATAGGAGAGTATTCTGACCCATAGATACAGGCTTGATCCCCAGAGCCCACAGGGCCTGTTGTCACTTCCGTTTGCAAAGTGACTCCCCATAAGGGAGGTTCTGTGCCAGCTAGGTGCGCAGCTGTCCCCACAGCACTTCCCGGAACAAAGGTAAGCGTGTAGGCATTTTCATGAAATGAAAGAGCGGAGGCGCCGGCTCCATAATAGTTTCCGAGATCTTCCCAATTCCAGCTGGGAACCGCAAGCGCCCTTTCCCAATCGGAAGCATCGCCAATTACGTCCCCTTCAATTTTGCGAATACCCAGTTTTTCCACAGCATGCGCCCAAGCCTCTGCTTGCGCACGCCAAGAAAGCGCGGGAGGGATTCTCTCCGATCCTAAACAAGGATCTCCCCTTCCATGAATGTAGAGGTTGCCGTGCAAAGTCCCTTCTGAATCGATCTTTCCGTCGTATTCCAAATCGGTCTGAAACTGAAATTCTGGGCCTAAAAGATGCAATGCAGCAGCTGTCGTGATCACTTTCATACACGATCCGGGCATCAAGCTCTTACGGCTGTTCTGATCGATGATCACCTCGCCTGTGCGTGTATTGACAGCATACGCGCTTACCGCAGCAGACTCCAAGGCTGGATCTTCGGGGCTGATAAAAAAAAGAGTGGCGAGCAAGAGTTTTATGGCTATCATGGTACCAATGATAACTTGAGGTAACCAACTTTGCAACTCAGAACAATTTTCCCAAAAAACATCAATACTTCCGGAAGATGGCTTCGCGCAACACTCGGCGTGGCGTTACTCATCTGGGCTTATTTCGATCGCAGCTGGCTGCTCCTCGCTGCTGCACTGTTTACCTTTTTTGAAGCTTACATGAGCTGGTGTGTTCTGTTTCACTTGCTTGGCAAGAAAAGCTGCCGCATCAAAAAAAAATAGAATTTAATTTCCTTGAACCTTCTTTTACCTTCATTTAAATTTCTTCCGAAGTTCAACTACAACGGAGTTTTTATGAAAAAGTTAGCTTTATTTATCTCCACAATTTCTCTATTTAATTTTACAGGGTTATCCGCGTTTTGCGAGAGCTGCCTGTCTCCAAAAGCTGAAACATTCGAAAATATCACCGATCAGATTCCTCTCATTGAGAGTCCTTTCGCGCAGTATTTTCAAAAGGTTCCCGATGTTGCTCAATATGGTGGCGCTGACTGGAATAATGTGATTGGAATCAGCAAAGGGATCTCGTTAGGCCAAGCTTATGAAATTGCGCATCAACATCCAGAAATCACTTACTTTTTCCATATGAAAGGAGGACGCATGTCTTTGCGCACACCTGAAGGAAAATGGAGAGTTTTCAACTACGGAGATGCGGTCTTTTTTACGGGTGAACCTTGGTGGGGCTCTGCAGAGGGTTTCGCTGATGGTTACATCAAGATCTACACAGCTTCTTAAGATTTCATTAGATTGCTCCCATAATGGGAGCAATCTATTTAGAGCTGCACATCCACTTCGAGGTGCTTTTTCACTGCTCCCAAGAAACCACAGCCGTACATACCATCGAGAACGCGGTGATCGAAGGTGAGGGAGATATAGACCATTTGTCGGATCGCAAGGATATCATCTTCTAAAGGAACTACCCGTTTGCTAATCGCGCCAATCCCGATGATCGCAACTTCTGGATAACGAATAATCGGCACGCCGATCTGCACGCCGGACATTCCAAAATTGGTCATGCTGATCGTCCCTTCTGTCACATCATCCGGGCTTAAGCGATTCGTGCGCGCCTTCATGGAAAGCGTGCTGATCGCTTGAGCGAGTGCGGGGATATTCATCTGCTGGCAATTCTTAATGACAGGAACCACTAATCCTTGATCAATACTGACGGCAATGCCGATGTTGATAAAGCGTTTTACGAGGATCGTATCCCCTTCCAAAGAAGAATTAATGAGAGGAAATTCCTGCAGAGCTTTTGCAACCGCCTGCGCAACGAAACTTGTAATCGTCAGCTTGCAGCCGTGCTTGGCTAGAAAAGTCTCTTTCTCTTTTTGGATGAGCTTTAAAATAGGCGTGACATCGACTTCAGTGACGAGTGTGGCATGAGGGGCTTCATAAAAGGAGCGGACCATATTATCGGCGATCGCTTTGCGCATCCCCGTCATCTTCAGCCTTTCAACCTCATTACTTGCAGGAGCGCAGGCCGTTTTTGCCGCCATCGCAGGACAGGGTTTCGGCGCCGGGGCTTTTTTATCTGCGAAAGTTTCTAAATCGCGTTTCGTGACTCTACCGCCGGCTCCTGTTCCTGGAATCCGTTCCAGTTCTTCTAGACTCACGCCTAATTCACGAGCTTGGCGCAAAAGCGCGGGGCTAAAGAAATCTTTCATCTCTTCAGAAGATGTAGATGAACTCACTGATGCTGCGGCAGTAATAGAAGCTGTAGGAAGGATCGCTGCGGTTACAGCAACGCCGACGGCAACAACAGCTAGCAAATCTCCAACTTGAAGTTCTTGATCGGGCTGCGCGTGAATGGCGCGCAAAACACCCGCTACAGGCGAGGGAATCTCACTGTTGACTTTATCCGTGGACACTTCGAGAAGAGGTTCATCCAGCTGGATCGGATCGCCAATTTTTTTAAACCACTGCACAATCGTGGCGCTGTGGATACTCTCTCCCAGTTTGGGCAATACGATTTTAATCTCTTCGCTCATGTCATTACCTTCTTCATCAATGTTTTCATTTTATCGAGTGCAGCTTCCCAATGTTCTCTTCCCGCTGTGATCTCTAAACGCACAGCAAGCGGAACGACTCGTAAGGGAAGCTTTAAGTTATCTTTCAATTTTACCGCGTCTTTTTCTGTGCAGACCAACAGCTCTGCTCCCAGCTTCAAGCACTCTTCAGCAAAGCTGGTAAGCTCCTCTTCATGTGCCGCTTCATGATCGAGTAGACTCAGCATGCCAACCACCTGACCTTGATGTGCAGTGATGAGATCATAAAAATGATCCGGCTTGCCGATCCCGCAAAAAGCGCCGACTTTTCGACCTTGAATCCAGTTCGGCTCTAAAAGGGTGTGTTCCATGCCGACAACAGGAGCCCGAGTATAATCAGACAGTTGTTTTTTGACCTCTTCATAATGCGCTAGCGTGCGCACGTGCGTTGCGACAATGAGATCTGCACAGCGCAGTCTTTCAGGAAGATCGCGTAAAGCCCCCGCAGGCACAAGGCGGCCTCCACTTAAAGGATCTGTTCCATCAACTGTGACAATCTCTACATCGCGCGCTAACTTTCTGTGCTGCATCCCATCATCGAGGATTAAACAATGCGCGCCATGCATCTCGGCCAAACGCGCACTACAGCGTCGATTCCTCCCTACCCAGATGCACGCTTTCGTCTTTAGGCTTAGGAAAAAAGGTTCATCGCCGCATTCTTCTACAGAATACAGAGGACCGTTGCCTTCAGAAATCAGCATGGGGATTTTTTCTTTTTCAAACTGAGAGCGAAACCCTCGCGTCAAAATGGCCACGTTTCCCGTCTCTTGCAATGCATCTGTGAGCAAGTGAACAAGTGGTGTTTTTCCGGTTCCCCCAATGGCGATATTGCCTATACTAAAGGTGGGGACGTTAACGCTCACACTTTTAAACAGTTGTTTGTCATAAGCAACATGGCGCGCGCGAATGACCAAGCGCCACAACCGGCTGGACGCCCGAAGAAAACACTTCAATAGAGCAGGCGCGCTGCGCTTGCCTGTGACAGAATCTAAAATAATTTTTTTCAAAATTGTCTAAGGTAAAAAAGATCAGAGTGTATCACAATCTGAGAATTTAAGTGTTCTTTGAACTGAACTAACTTAAGATCAAACTGTTAGCGCACAAACCGAAACTACTTCAAGAATCGGTTTCTGGCAAGGAGGCTCTCTCGATTTTCCTTTTCGGGTTAACGACAGTGTTGATAGACACGGCGTTACGCCCGAAAAGGAAAATCGAGAGAAGCGCCGACGTGGCCGGAAACCGATTCTTGAAGTAGTTTCGGTATAGCTTCAACCGGAGAAAAGAGCTGCTTTTCGACCATCTCGATAATGATGTGGATGGCGGTCATATGCGCTTCTTGGATTCGGTCGGAATAAGTGAAGCCGGGAACGATCCATTCTAGATCGCTCTCTCCCCTCAGTTTTCCACCCGTCTTACCTAAAAAACTAATCGTCTTCAGGCCCATCGCTTTTGCTGTTGCAACGGCTTTGATGAGATTGGAAGAATTACCGCTTGTCGTAAGTGCAATGAAAAGATCGCCCACATTTCCAAACGCTTCAACGTTGCGCGCAAACACTTCATCAAAACCCATATCGTTTGCGACACAACTCATGTGACCTGGATCTGCAAAAGCAAGAGCTGGCAACGCTTTGCGCTTATCCCGAAACTGTCCAGTGAGCTCTTCTGCAAAATGCATCGCATCGCATAAACTTCCGCCATTTCCCGCAATAAGCACTTTTCCACCGTTCTGAAAACATGTCGCAATCGCAACACTTGCTTGTTCGATAAATGCAAGGCTCTCAGATGAGCGAAGAAATTCAATCGCTTTAACGGCATCAGTAATTGCTTGTTCGATTTCAGTTTGCATGATCACACCTCGTTGAAGTTCCACTTTACTCAAATGCCGAAAATTTGTCGTCACTGTTTTATCTCATCGTGAAAGCACTTTTTCTGTGATGTCGTGCCATACACCATCGGATCTAGTCATTTGTCTTAATGCCGTGTAAGCCGGACGGGAATAAATCTTCCAAAACTCCTCTTCTGTGTAATAAGAGCGACTATACAAAACCTTCCTTCCTCCACACGCTGTAGTTTTTTGTTCGAGAGACCGTGTGATTTCTTCAATGGGAGCGGAATAGGAAGGCAATCCGTAAATGCCAATATTGATGAAGTGGGTAAAATCTGCCGTATCAGAAAGAAGATGGGGCGCAAAAATTTGTGGTGCTTTTGTTCCCTTGATGGGACATAGCCAAAGAGGAAATGTCCCCGGATCCTTTAAAACATCTTCCAACACCTTCCGTGCATCGCGTTCAGGAATACAAAAGTCTTGGATAATGCATCGATCTTGAATCCACTTTTCTGCTTGATGAAAGAGTTGCCACAGTTTTTGGCTGGTAAGCCAAGGATAAAACAAAATTCTTTCACATAGATTAGGACTTTGAACACGATGAAGTTTCTTGAGTTGCTCTTCGCTAAAATGATCTTTAGTCGAATCCCAGCATTTGAAAATGCCTTGGCCAACAAAACGCGCTAATAATGACAGGCGGAATAAATAGGCGCCCATCCAAAACGCTCCCCGATCATAGCGAAAAAGATAATCGGAAATGGTCATCACTTCTTCATAAATAGGAGCACGCGTGCTCATCTTTTCAATGTGATGGTAATACCAGTCGGCACAAATAGATTCAGAAGAATAGGTAGGCAATGCTCTTTTTTCTGTTTGAAGTGAGCCTTCAATGATGACCGCTGAATTTTTGGAAAAGACCATGCCATCTAAAAAATCAGGTGTATTTTTTTTCTGAACCAACTGCTGTAGAAAAGAAACTGCTTCGAGGGGATTTGAATAAAAATGAGAGCGCAGATGCACAAATTCTTTAGCGGGAACAAGCTTTACCTCTGCTAAGACAAGAGTTCCTAACGAGCCATACGAGCCGGGAAATGCATGAAAGAGATCTGAATTTTCGCTCGGACTCAAGCGCAACAATCTCCCCTCTCCTGTAAGGACTTCAAACGCTGCGCAACCATTGGCAAATGTGCCCCAGTGATGAGAAGAGCTTTCAGCCGCCTCGCCTAGAATAGCACCGCCCACTGTGATCCCTTTAAACTCGGGAACGATGAGAGGAATAAGACCATGACAGAGCGTTGTCTGCACAAGCTTTTGCATTGTAACGCGCGGTTCGACAACCGCAATGCGCCTATCTTTATCGATGTGCAGAATCTCATCAAAAGTTTCAAATTGCAGTTTGGCTGCAGATTTTTTATAGGATTTAGAACGGGATGTGTTGGCCTGTTGTTTTGCACTGTATTGAAGAGAAAGAGACGATCCTCCCTTACTCTTAAACTGTCCGATCTGTTTTGCCAAGAGCTCTACTTTCTCAGAATGAGCGACGCGGCTATTCGAATCTTGCATGCTAAATCCCTCTATTACCAAGCTACCCGATATTTAAAAATTTGTCTTTTATATTAGTGCTTCTTTAAACTGCTCCACGTTCTTTAGACCACTTCACTGGAGCAACTATGACAACTGCATTTCAAAGCCTCTTTAATTCTCTTCGCAAACAGATCCCCGACGCTTTATCCTCTAAAAATATCCAAATGACGCCTCTTGCAAAAACAGGAGCCGTATTGTTAGCTGGAACGTTTGTTGTGTCCACATTTCTTCCTGAAAAAGAAAAAAACAAAATCGTAACAAAATATGTTTCTGAATTCCAAAAATGGGTCGATCCTAAATTGATCTCCAATGCAGAAGCGAGAGACGCCCTTTGGAAAAGTTATCAAGCAGGCGTGAATGTAGTCATTACATCTCCTCTTTTTTACAGTCTCTATCATTTCATTCATCGCTCTGGCTTGCCCATGCGGCACCATATTCCCCAATCTTTGTTAAGAGGATTTACAGGAACCGCAGCGACACTTCCTGCTGTAATGCTCATGTACGGGACTGCTGCAGTGGCTCTTCCTGCGATCGAAGCTGAATATTTGCGCAAGGGATATCTCAAAGAAAAAATACCCGGTCAGAAAACGACGACTGCTGCCGACATGGCTGAGGCAACAGTCTTTTTAGGTCTGGGCGCTCCTATCGAATTTGTTGTCGAGGCTTCTGGCTGCGGGATTAGCCCCTCTAAAATGCTCTCGCGTATCGCGCCCGTTGCAACGACTTTTGTCGTTGGGCGTCTTGCATCTGGGGTTCTCGTGCAATACCGCGCACTCGATACAGAAATAACGGATCCATTGACAGAAAAGAAAGAGGATCCCTTGCGCGAATATAAGGATCTTGGAAAAACAGTTTTTGGAACCTCGATAGCTCAGCATGGACTCAATGGATGCATGCGCGCGTTGGCGGATGGAACAGGCGGAAAAGGGATATTGAGATATCTTGGCAGCGGAGACACCTTAGAAAAAGGAACAGCTTTGACAAGCCTCCGGCAAGTCGGAGGAACGGTGCTTCAAAGAACTGCATTCTGTGCAGCCTGGAATCACTTAAGCCATCAAAAGCCTGAAGCCCCCGCCTGGGCACGCGTAATCGAGGATACCCCATTGTCGTAAAGCAGACGATCTCGTATTGTAAAGGCCTATGATGCTTAAAAAACCTTTACATCTTGCGATTGTCGGTGCGACAGGAGCTGTCGGCCAAGAAATTCTTAATGTCCTAGAGAGGCGAGCCTTTCCGCTCGCCTCTTTGCGCTGCTTTGCATCAGAGCGCTCAAAAGGCCAAACAATCCAATTTCGAGAAGAAACGATTCCCACTGAAGTGTTAGCTCCAGGTTGTTTTTCCGGTGTTGACATTGCTCTTTTTAGCGCAGGCAAAACTGTATCTTTGAAATACGCTCCTGAAGCTGTTCGCGAAGGCGCGCTTGTCGTCGATAATAGCTCAGCCTTTCGCAAAGACCCTTCTGTTCCCCTTGTTATCCCGGAAATTAATCCTCATGCGTTGAAACAGCATAACGGCATCGTCTCTTGTCCTAACTGTTCGACGATTATTATGTTGATGGCGCTAGGACCCTTGCACCGCGCGTTTAAAATTCAGCGTGTCGTTGCAGCGACCTACCAGGCGGCAAGCGGTGCGGGAGCTGTTGCGATGCGAGAGCTGGAGATGGAAACGCGCGCTGTTTTGGAGGGAAAAACATTTGAGAGGACCGTGATCCCACACCCTTACGCCTTTAATCTTTTCCCTCACAATTCTCCGATGACAGACAATGGGTATGTGGAAGAAGAGCTTAAGATGCTGGATGAAACACGCAAGATTTTGGAAGATCCTTCGATCTGGGTGAATGCGACATGTGTGCGCGTTCCTGTCTTACGAGCTCATGCAGAAGCGCTCAACGTCACCTTCTGTAATCCTGTGACGGTTAGCCAAGCGTATGAGGTGTTGTCACAAGTTCCGGGCTTGACCATTTTGGAAAATTGGAAAGAGAATCGGTTTGCGATGCCTGTCGATGCGAGCGGTCAAGACACTGTCTTTTGCGGCAGGATCCGCGAAGATCTTTCTTTTCCACAGACTTTAGATCTTTGGGTCGTCGGCGATCAGTTATTGAAAGGAGCCGCTTTAAACGCTGTGCAAATCGCTGAATTATTAGGAACAAATACCGGTATTTGATACCCATTGAGCATCGCAAGTAAAGAGCATCAGCTCATGCGAGACTGGATGGGGCACAGAAAGTTTTCCATGATGTAGAGCGATCCCTTGTTGTTTCCAATGGCTTGTGCTGCCATATTTGACATCGCCGATAATGGGACAGCCTTCCGCTGCAAATTGCGCGCGGATCTGATGGTAACGACCCGTTTCTAAATCGATTTCTAAAAGCGAATCTTGAATGACTTTGTAAGACAAGCGCGCACGTTTGCCCTCAGGATGAGAGGCCGTAACAACCCGAGCGCGGTATTCATCATGAACAAGATAATGCTCTAAATTGCCGTCTTGCTTCCTCGGTGTGGGATCGACAAGGGCATAATACGTTTTGACAAACGCGCGTTCGCGCATTTTTTCCTGAAGACGGGACAACGCTTTACTCGTCCGCGCAAAAAGAACAAGGCCGCTCACAGGTTTGTCAAGACGATGAATCGGCTCTAAAAAAACATTACCCGGTTTTGCATAGGTGCGTTTTACCCAAGCTTTTGCTTGATCCGTGAGGTTTTCTAGTCCTGGACCATGCGGCTGCGTAGGAAGTCCTGCAGGTTTATTGACAACGAGAAGATGATTATCGACAAAGATTACATTCATGCGCGCACTTGTCTTTGACGCACCACTTCATAAAGAAGAAGGGTGGTTGCAGTGGCAACATTAAGAGAATCTGCGACACCGTGCATCGGAATGCGCACTTGGAGATCCGCAGCGTCCATCCATGTTTTTGTGAGTCCGAGCTGTTCTGTGCCGACAGCAATTGCAATCGATTCGGAAAGCTGAGCATCTGTAAACATCTCTTTGGCAGAAGGTGTAGCAGCTGCGATCCGAATTTGTTTTGCACGCAGAAAATTCAGAGTTTCTTCGCTAGAGGCTTCGATAACTGGCAGCGTAAACAATGTACCGACACTCGCGCGGACCACATTAGGATTGTAGATATCCGTGCATCTATCGCAGACGATCACTCCATCGACGCCGGCAGCATCGGCAGAGCGCAAGATCGTTCCCAAATTCCCCGGCTTTTCAATGGCTTCCGCCACAATGATAAACGGATGAGCAACTCCTGTAAGTGCGCGGTCTAAATCTTGCAACGTTTGCTTCATCTGCACGCCGATGCCCAGCAAGCCATCAGGACGGTCCCGATAAGAAAGTTTTTCAAACACATTCGGATGACAAGCGATCAGCTCGGTGCCCTGCCGTCCAATCTGTTCGATCAAAGCAGGTTCATTGCTTCCTAAAAAGAGCTGCGGACAATAAAACAAGGTTTGCAGTTGAACTTTTCCTGCAACAGCGCGCGAAAGCTCTCTATACCCTTCGATGGCAAATAAGCCGGAGCGGTTGCGCTCTCTTCGTTCATTGAGCTTCAATGCCGCTTTTATTTTAGGATTCTGAAGACTTGTGAGCTCAAGAAGCATGCCACCTCGCATAGCTTCCACAAGGAAGCGGATTTCCGAGCTCTGCAGGAATCACCATCTCACCAATTTCGATCTTACCCCGCGTTCCCATCATCTGCTGCATGAGATGACGCATCACAATCGGGGTCATTCCAGGTGTATGGGTCGTAAAAATCACAAAGAGGGGCTTTTCGCTAAGGACAGACTTACATAAATGCAGAAGCTCATGCAAATCTCGTTCGATTTTAAACACCTCGCCACGATTGCCCCGTCCAAAACTAGGAGGATCTAAAATGATCCCTTCATACCGATTGCCCCGCTTGATCTCACGGGTTAGAAACTTAACGACATCATCGACAATCCAACGGATCGGTGCTTTATCGAGCTGGTTCAATGCAGCATTTTCCCGTGCCCATTGGACCATCCCCTTAGAAGCATCGAGGTGGCATACGCGTGCCCCTGCTTTTGCCGCAGCAAGAGTGGCGCCGCCTGAGTAAGCAAATAAGTTGAGGACATGAGAATCGGGATGCTTTTTCAAGGCGTCAGTCATTTCTTTCCAGAGCAGGCTATGTTCCGGAAACACACCCAGGTGACCAAAATCTGTAGGCGCAATTTTAAAACGGATCCCCTCTACCTCGGCGATCCATTCCTTGGGAAGTGTTTTTTTCATCTTCCAAGTATTGCCCTCTTCGCGCGTGAAAATGGCATCCGCTTGGGCCCATTGCTCCTTCGGGCAGCTCGGCCGCCAAAGGGCTTGAGAACAAGGCCGGACAAGTGTGTACGCGCCAAATTTTTCCAGCTTGCACTGATCCCCGCTATCGAGGAGGGTATATTGAAGACTCATAAAACCTATTCTAAAATGACAATGTGCCAAACAGTTTAACACAAACAGGTCATTTTCATCTGGAGGATATATAAGTCACTAAGTATCAACGCTTAAAAAAATGGAAATACAGGAATTCCATAGATGATTTTACGCCATAGAGCGCATAAAAGGTGATTTGAGGCGGCGAGCATTTGCATTTGACGATTGCCTTTCACTAGAAATGTCCCCACCTCGGGAGACTCTCCTCGCGCTCCTAAAGCCGCCCACATCGTCCCTATAGGCTTCTCGGCACTCCCCCCGGAAGGACCTGCGATCCCCGTGATTGCAAGCGCATAGTCTGCTCCCGTACGCTGAAAAACCCCAGAGAGCATTTCAAGAGCGGTCTCGCGACTGACAGCGCCGCTTTTTTTAATCGCGTGCTCTGACACCCCTAAAATCTCACATTTCATCGAATTGGAATAGGTCACTAGCGATCCGAGGAAATAATCCGAAGCGCCAGGAATAGACACAAGCTGTGCAGCGATCTGACCACCGGTGCACGATTCTGCCAAAGCAAGCGTTTTTTTCTCTCGAACAAACCAACCGTGCAACGCCTCTTCGATCTTTCCTTTGGGAGAAGAAAACACATAGCTAGAGAATCGGGCTTTCAGTTCAGCTTCAAACTGATGAACACTAGAACTGTCCGTTCCTTGTAACACAACCGTCAGAAAACCAAGCGTTGGGTAAATCCCCACCTGCACGGAAGGATAGCTTTGAGAGAGAGCGCGCAGCGTCGGATCGACAAGGCTCTCGAAAAGATGGCACAAGTGAACCTGAACACAGGTCACCTGTACAACACCTGGCATTGTTTTTAGCAAGTAAGGAATCAATTCTTCAGTCAGTATCGCCTGCATTTCACTCGGAATTCCCGGCAACAATACAAGACGCTTACTCTCTTTTGAAAGTACAAGCCCCGATGCTGTGCCTATACGGTTAGACAGAAGATGTGCCCCCTTTGGCACAGTAGCTTGATCTGTTGCGCTCTCTAAATCTTTTCCAAAACGCGTGCGCAAGTCCTCTGCAAGAGCTTCATTGAAAACCATCTCGGCAGAAAACAAACGGGCAGCAGCAGAGCGCGTATGATCATCGCAAGTTGGCCCCAAACCTCCTGTTCCAATCACAAGATCCGATCGAGCCAGCGCTTCTTTTAATCCCGCTTCTAATAACTCTTCCGCATCAGGGAGAACAGTCTGCCTAGACACCAAAAAACCTTGTCGAAACAGCTCCGTGCAAATCAATGCCGCATTGCTGTTCACCGTCGTCCCGCGTAAAATTTCATCGCCAATGGCAATCACTTCGATTTGCATGGTTGCCTCACCTGAATCCCTTTTTCTTTGAGTTGGGGATGCTGATCAATCCAGGCAAGGCATTCACGTCCGATCCGAATCGGCACCTGCGTGCGCACTTCCCCTACAACAAACGGTGTTGGCATCGTGTGATCCCTCATCCAACGGGTCAACCGAGAAAAAAGAGCCGTATTTGGAAATTCAGGACTCATGTCCACCTTCGCAATTTTTTTGGAACGGGGATCTTGGCAGAGTTGAGGGTAAGCAAACTGTACTCCCCAGAGTACACTTTCTTTTCCCAAAACCATCGGATGAAACTTGCCATCGAGAGTGGAGTAAAAAAACTGATGCGCTTGAAGTTGAATGGTCGGTCGAATCGACTTGATCAAAAATTTATCATTTCCGACCGGCATCGCATACAAAGCATCTAATGTCTCTGTAAAAACAGAAGAAAACGTGCGCCTGAGATTCTTGTCTTCTGGGAAAACACCCTGAGCGAGCGCCTGCACATATCCTGTATAAATCCGTAAAAATTCTTCAGGGGCAATAAAGGCATTTTCTAATGTGACAGGCTCGCTTCCTACAGCGATAAAAAGAGGCTTCAATGCATCGAGCAAGCCCTTCATTTCCTGTTCACTTAGCAAAACTTGATATTTCAGCCACTTGGACACCTGAAGAACCCCCTCTTCATGGGGAGAACTGATGCGTAGAGAAGTCATTTTGAGACATCCACCGCGTGGGAGCGCTTTTTCACTTTCTGCCACCCTGCATTGATGAGCATGAGGGCAATCCCGCAAAAAATGGCGCTATCGGCAATATTGAAGACAGGATAAGAATATCCCCAAAAGACAAAATAAAACATGTCGACGACATGGCCATAGATAAAGTAATCAGCGACATTACCTAAAGCTCCTGCCGCGATCAACGTCAAACAGAACTTACGGAATGCATCGCCTTTCACCACAAACAAATAGACGAGCAATCCCACAATAATCGCGATGCGGACATACAAAAGCAGATGCTGCAAATGCGCAAAAAGCCCCCAGGCCGCACCCGTATTGATCACATGCGTGATGCAAAAGTCAATCCCATGCCATCCCTGAAACACCCCAATGCCATCATAAGGATACGCAAAATGAGCTAAGTGCATCGGAGAGATATAATAGTGTACATAAGCCTTGAGCCAGCCATCCACCATAAAGATGAATACGGCGAGCGCACTGTACTGCAAGGCTCTTTTCCAATTCATTACAACAGGCCCTTTTCAAACTTTTCTTGCGCTTTGACCGTCATCGTCGCATAAGGGATCGCCTCTAAACGCGGCAACGGAATCTCTTCTCCCGTCACATCGCATATCCCATAAGTATCATCGGCAATCTTATCCAAAGCGCGCTCGATCTGACGGAGCACGTTAAATTCTTCGCTGCTCACTTTAAGACTAATCGTCCGGTTAAAATCGTCTGTGCCCTCGTCGGCTTGGTGCTGAGAATAGCCCTTTGAATCATCACTTGCCTTAGCGTCTTCTGTTGAATCGCGTAGCATATGCGTTAACTGCGCGCGCAACGCCTCTAAACGCTCTTTAAATTTGGCAATCTCGGCTTTCTTCAGCGCCATCGTCCTCACCTCTTGGGTTATATTCTTGTAAAACTCGATATTCCGCTTTTTTAGCCCAATCATTCTCGATTTCCCTGGGCGTCTCCGGATTTCTTATGAGGGGTCAATAGCGCTTCGGCTATTGACCCCTCATAAGAAATCCGGATCTGCCACAGGGAAACGAGCCCATCGGGCTAAAAAAGTGGAACATCTAGTTAGGATAGAGTTTCTTGCGCCTCAACTTTGGGCGCTACATTCTCAATCGCATCCATCAATTCATCAACGTCCTTAAATCGACGGTATACACAAGCAAATCGAATATACGCAATCATATCTAATCCGCGCAGATGAGACATGACGATTTCTCCCAGCTCAGACGTCTTCACTTCACGGACTTGGCGCTCCATCAAATCAGAGGTAATTCGATAAGCCACCCCTCTCACCTGATCATGGCTCACACGCGTATGACGACAAGCGGAATCCAATCCTTTAATCAATTTTTCCTGAGAAAAATCCTGATAGCTGCCATCCCGCTTTTGCACTTGAATTGTCAAGTCGATCGTTTCAAACGTCGTAAACCGCCGCAAACATTTTAAACACTCTCTTCTGCGGCGCACCGCATTGGTTTCCGCAGCATTGCGCGAATCAGTCACTTTGGATTCTTCATGATAACAAAACGGACAACGCATCTTTATTTTTCCTCCAAATCCAAGTCAAGATCCAGAACAGTTATAAATTTTACTATTTCTGATGCATTTCTATATAGCTCAAGATTTTTTTAAAAGAGAAAAGCTGCAAAAAATTTATCCAACTATACTGAAACAACAGGGCATCCATAGTCCTTCGTGTGTCTAACGAATTTCGTTAGGAAAAATTAAAAAAAATCTCTATCATCGCAGATTCTAAAATTCGACAGCGTCTTCTTTGAAAGAAAATAGAGGCTTCCCTTTGGAGCTATTCTTCAAATAACAAAAAGCCCCTTCTCCAAATAAATGTAGGGATATGGAATTTAAAAGAGCCAAAATTGTCGCTTGTGCGCCAAAGCCAAATTATCGCGTCTGGATACGATTTGACGATGGCATAGAGGGAGAAGTCGATTTAAGCTATCTCGTCGGTCAAGGTGTATTTGAAGCCTAGTACATAGTTAAAAAAGTTTTTGCTCTTTGGGCTGATGTGAAAGCTCCCGCGGCTAAGCGATCGTAAAGGCCGCTGTGTGCAGACACACAGCTAAC
>JAGVMG010000071.1 GCA_020053915.1 Parachlamydiales bacterium
AACATGCTTTCGCTTAACATGGTTCCATTTCAAAGGAGATTGCCATGGGACAAAAGCAGAAGCATATTATATGTAAAAACTTTCTTAACTATGTACTAGGGACCCTTGTATGCAAACAAGCCAAACTCCATCATTTTTAAATAGACCCAGCCAAACTGGTCACCGATTCGTCCATCTTGAACCACCCGAGAATTTTCTTCCAAAAATAGAAGTTGCGGGATGTTTTGTCGTTGTCGATGATTATTTTCTCTTCTTAAAGCAACATCCCAATGATTCTGAGGCAAACACCTGGGGTGTTCCCGGAGGAAAATGCAATAAAACAGAAACGCCCCTTAACTGCGGGATCCGAGAAGTTTATGAAGAAACGGGTGTGGATTTAAAAGATAACCCGCCCCGTTTAATAGGCAAGGTTTACATCCGTTATCCTGAAGCAGACTTCGTGTACTGGATGTTTGAAGCCCGCTTAAAGAGCAAACCAGAAAAGATTGCGATCGACCCAGCAGAACGTACGGAGTCTCGCTGGATGACACTTCCTGAAGCCCTTGAACTCCCGCTGATCCGCGGAGAAAATGAATGCATCCACTTAGTTTACAATAACCATCTCTGCAATTTGACATCGGAGTGACAAGGAAAAAAAGCCTTCTTTCCGCATTTGCCCTACTGATCCTAAACAGCAATCTCTTCGCAACGGAACCTGCTAATCAGTGGATCGAAAATTACATCACTAATACCCCCGACTTTCCAAAGGAAAGCATTCAATTTAAGTCCTATCCTAACCTTTTGAAGAATCCTGAAGCCTTTCGACGCGTCATTCAAACTTTTGCAGCTAGATATTGCGATTTGAATCTCGATGCGATTGTCGGATTAGATTCTCGAGGATTCATCTTTGGAGCGGCTTTAGCCTATGAAATGAAGATCCCCTTTATGATGATCCGCAAAGCGGGCAACTGCCTGGAAAAGTTGAAAAGATCGATTACGCATTAGAATATCGCAAAACCACATTTGAAATTGAGATCGATAGCATCCAGCAAGGTGACCGTATTCTTATTGTCGATGATCTATTGGCCACAGGTGGAACGGCTGCAGCTGTATCGACTCTTGAAGTTGTTTCGGTATTAGGGCTGCTCAAGCAATTGAACAGCCCTTTTTGCTTTTGAGGAGTCAATAGCCCTTCGGCTATTAACCCATCTTAAGAAATCGAGAATGATCAGACCGAAGTCAACTCCTCACAACTTCGAACGAAGCGACAGCCACTTTTTTAACTGCCCTACAGTGACTCCTAAGCCCACAATTCGACTCTCATCTATCTGTTTTAAGTCTTCCCACACATCTTCAACAAAATTCGATCGGTGCTCAAGAAGCACAACCTTCTGAGCTTCCTTTTCCACAAATTTTTTCAAACGATTCCCAGTCAACTTTTGCAAAATCACCTCTCTTAAAACCTCACGCCTCTGTTGACGATAGCGAACACGCACCTCATCAAAGCCCATGGCTTTCACGGTTGCATCATAGGCAGCACATGTTCGCATATAAGAATACACATATAAATCAATCAAAGGATGAACATCTTGCAATTCATAAATAGAAATCATTGCTGCCATATAATCATCGACACCAACATCATTAAATGAAAGCGGAACATAATTGCGCACAATTAGAGGGATATTCGCAGATAAACGAGCTGTCCTCTTATTGACATCTGTAAAAGCTTGGATATAGCTCACATGGACCAGTAAAAAGAAACTCTGCTCAAAAGGATCTTCAATAGCAGCTGCTTTCTCAGAGATCTTCTTGATCTGCATCTTCAATCTTTTCGGATCTTCAAATGGTACATAAGTCGATCCTCCAATGCGAACACTGTGGTCTCGCACCTTTCCCGCATAGTGAGATTCAACAAGTCCATCAGAAAGCAAATAATGAAGGGTAAATAATGTTTCTTGACTAACAGCTAAACCAGGAGCTTTTTCGACTAAAAACCGAATTGCCTCTTTGTGGTTTAAAATCATCACCTTTTCTTCATCAAGCTTCCCTTCTGGAGTATCTCCATGGATAAGAAGCCTTTCTGTATCAAGGAGGGAATAAGTACATCCTTCAAGACGTGCCGAGTTATAAGAAAGATCGATAAGCAATCGATTAAAAATCTGGTGTGCGTAGGTTCCCGCTGGGTCGTGCTTGTTTGCACGTTGCCCCTCACTTTTTAATTTTGATCGAATAGCTTCTGATAAATAAAAACTTGTATTTGGCTGATAAGAATCAAACCATTGATCGTTATATGCAACAGGCTCACGTTCAAAGATTTGACGCTTAATTTGCTTAATTGCTCGAAGGCTTTTAGAGCCAAAACAGCTGCTTACTTGATTCGAAGTCTCTTTTGCAAGCTTTACAGCGATGTATTTCGCATCTTTAGTTTGTCCAGATTTTTGCACAAGGCCTTCTTTAACAAGCTCTTGCAACCAACGACGCACAGTCCGATCGCTATAATCCAACTGTATTTTATCGAGAATTGCCGATAAGGTAATAGGCTCAGACTCTTGGCTCAGCTGACGTAAAAAGGCCAGTTTTTGGTCTCTAGGAGTCATTTAACTACCCTCTTGTTCTTAATCTCTTCTTAAGCCCATGATAGCATTAATTCGGACATTTTTCAATGAATTTTGTCCGAATTAACCTGATTCGGACATTTTTTGTCCGAATCCCCTCATTAACAAAAACAACCCCAAATTCAAGGGCTGGGGACCTCACTTCGTGAGTTTTGAATCCCCTTTCCCCATACTGGGAAGAGACTTTTCGGCGAGCAAAAGATGTTTCGTTATCCCATGCCATTTAAATGTTGCATCGATGTCTAAAATCTCATATGTTCTTCTAAAAACGCTTTAAATTTTTTATGGAAAAAACATAGATGATAAAAAAATCACGAGCCTATGTGGTAGGTTTTTTATGTTTAGGGTCAGTGTTGTCATGCGCAGAAGAACCGAATACAGTGATTGCGACCATTTCCGTAGGAGATACTCCGGCTTCAATGGCGGTTACACCTGACAATCTCTTTGCCTATGTTGCGAACAACAACAACGATTCACTCCCCGGTGGAGACACTGTTAGCGTATTAAATCTCACATATAACACTCTCGAGCAGACCATTAGCGACAGCAGCTTTAACGAGCCTTACACAGTCACTATTAATGCAGCGGGAACAAAAGCCTATGTCACCAATAGCAATGGCACAACTGTCTCCATTATCGACATACGCACAAATACAGTGACGGGCGTAATTGGCGGGTTTGACGGCCCGTCTGGCTTTGTAATCACCCCTGATGGCAATCATGCCTATGTCAACAATTACGGAGGCCCTAGCGGCGTTGGAAGCGGAAATGGGACAACAGTGAGAGTTGTCGATCTAAACACGAATGCGATTGTTGGGCCAGCAATTACAGTGGGACTGGCTCCCGCAGCAATGGCGATAACGCCAGATGGCGCGCAAATCTATGTAATTAATTATGTCGATGGCAATCTGGGAACAGGCACAATCAGCATCATCAATACACGCGATAATTCGGTACAGCTCGATGTAATTACAGGTCTTTCTGGCCCCTTTGCAATTGCAATCACGCCCAATGGGAAATATGCTTACATCACTAATTTTGGGAGCAACAATTTTTCCCCTGTCGGCACCACAGTGAGCGTTGTGAGTATCCAAAGCAACACCATTGTCGCAACAATTACTCTAGGAATACAACCGTCTGGTGTTGCCATTACCCCCGATGGGGCCTTTGCCTATGTGACGAATTACAGCACTGTTTATAATGGCCCTGGATTTACTATTTTAACATCTGCCCAGGGAGCTGTAAGTGTGATCGACATTAAATCCAATACAGTCGTCGATCAAGTCATCGGAGTTGGGCTCTCTCCGGCTTCGATTACGATATCCCCCAATGGCCAATTTGCTTATGTGACTAATTACAGATCTAACACAGTAAGCGTCATCGCATTGCCATCAGTGCTTTATGATGTCAATCGATTGAGACCGATCTATAATCTACAGCTAGACGAAACAATAAACAAATTGAACGAAGCAGGACTATTATGAATCATTTTCAGCATAACTGGCGTTGGTTTTTATCGATGATTCTATTTTCGGCAAGCGCTGTCTTTGCTGATACGTCCAAAGAGCAAGAAACGCCACAGACTAATGTTAATAAGCCTCAGGGATGGTCTTTCGATATTGGAGGCGCCTACACCTGGATGTCGTTTTCAACACCTCCCACCTATTCAGGAAATACAGGGGCTATTCTGGGCAGACTCTCCTATCAACAACCTAAGGCTTTCTTTGGCGGGGCGCGTTCTGTTTATAATCTCGGAACGTTGTCGAGTTCTGTGAATAAAACAAAACTTCGTGAATCGTACACAGAATTTGTCGGTGGATACTGTTTTTCAGCTCATGAGAATTGGACGATCACTCCTTATGTCGGCCTTGGATTTGATTTTCTCTCGGATCACCATACACGTCATCACAACATCGCTCCGATCCACTTGAAATATACGATTTACTATGCCGTTGCAGGACTTGAAACTCATTATGCCTGGGACAATTGGAAGCTCGGCTTGCAAGTGGATTGTCTTCCCACTTTCAATCAATACCTTAAAGTCAAAAGTTTGCCTGGAGCTGCCTGGATCCTTAAAAATAGAACGGGTGTCGCAGTGCAACTCCCTGTTGCCTACAGATATGTCAGGAATTTTTGGTTAGAATTTGCCCCTTACTACCGATTATTACCGATCGGGTCTTCAGGGACCCTGGGTCTGCCAAAAAGAGACCTCTCCCAATGGGGAGCTTTTCTCACTTTCCGCTTTTTCCTTTAATCCTCTCAAAATTTCATCTCTTTTTCCAAATTTTGAATAGTTGAAATCCTTAGGAGTTTTTCAATCGTTACAGTCACTGGCTATTGCTGCGACCCCCTTTCTAGGAGGGGGATTGCTTAGCTTAAGCTATGATTCCACTCTGATCATTTGCCCGTGATCGCCGATATTCTATTGCCGTAAGACTATTAGAGAGATCGGCTTCCTAAGACGTGTGTCACGATCAGATTCGTGCATCGCACTGTCTTTTCGTGCATGTCATAACATACCGCTTGCGATCCGAAAACATCTTTGCATTCATCGAGATACGTTTCGATGTCTCGATTGCTTTGATAACCGCTTGCAGTCTCCCTTCCAATTCCCGATAGGTCCCCTGGCCAGACTTTAAAGACCGCTTTGCCGCCTGTTTTTAATAAAGATTGGCATAAACGAATATGGGCGGATCGTGCTGACGGCTCACTAATCACATTCAAAACACTCAGAGACAGTGTTGCACTGACAGGTCTTGCCGCAGCATTGTCTAAGATCATTTGATTATGCAAGTGATCTCTTTTGTAAGGATCATAGACTGCGCAGTCGACAAAATAGCGCTCTTTGGCATAGGCGCAGTTTGCATCGTACGCACCGCCGCCTATATCGATGATCCTAGGCCCTAAAATTACGCCTCTAAAAACACTATCAATCGCTCCAAATCCTTCTGTAGTATCGATCTGACCTGTTGTACCATCCATCGAATGACCGATGACATTATCCCCGACCCAAGCCACCTGAGTTCCTATTACACCTGACATATATTTTCCCCTTTTTAAATACTACAGTTGTAGTAATTTTAGACAAAACGCAACCGTCGAATTACTACGCTTGTAGTAATTCTGGTTAAAAAAACGAACCCTTTAACTTATAGCCACATCATACAAACGAACAAAACTGAGGCCCCTATTGCAGACCCAATTAAACCACTTGTTAACAAACTTTTCTGCTTGGAAGGAAGAAGACCTAAAAGCACTTGAATCCGTAGCAAAGAAGGATGAGTTTTCTCTGTTAAATAACAGAGCTGTTCATTACCTGAGTCTCTTGATTTTCTGGACATCTTTACGATCGCTGATGCGAGAAACTCTTCATTGCAGGAATATTTTGCCGTGCCTTCATCACAGCCCAGTTCTTGATCTTGTTCCATCTTTTTCAACCATGATTGTGTAGGAACCCACCAAATGAGGGTCGCAATCGTTTGGCTAAAGACTTTAAAAACAGGATCTTTGTAGCGCACATGCTCCAATTCGTGTGCAATTACAGCTTCTAACTCCCCTTCAGAAAGAGTTTCTTTTATTTTAGAAGGGATGAAAATTGCCGAATGATAAGCCGTCATTGGCATCTGGACCTGATCATTGCTGATCAATTGCACATTGGATCGTATCAAAGCTTCTTCCAGAGGAGAATTTTGAATTTTCCCTTCGTACCGCGTCCCCTGTTTTTCCATGGACCGCAAGGATCGACAGACAAAGAAAATCTGGTACATTTTGCGGAGAAAGAAAAACGCTGTGACACCGCAGAAGGCAATAAAAATAGAGCTAAATAAGGTATCATAACCATCAATCGCAAGATACTTAACAAGCGCGATTTCATTGACCGCAAGATGGTGTTTCAATTCTGGAAAAAACGTCTGCAGCACAAACTTCTGCACACAGCTACTGCAACTTAGCGGATTTAACCAATTTCCAATGCTGAAGCGACCAAATACAAAGTCGAAGACAACATTGACAAAAGGGAGAACTCTTAAGATTGACCGTATCCGATACTTTTTGATCGAAAAAACCTTAATCACTAATTCAACGATAAAGGCCATCGCATAAAAAGCTAGAAAAGCGCTTGTCACAATCGAAAGTAAGAAAAATGGATTGGAAATCATTTTTTAGCATCCCTGGCTTGTTTAATGATTCTCTCCATTTCCTTTAAATCCTCATCTGTCAAATCCTCTGAATTTTCAATGAGATAACTCACCAATGTAGTGGGTTTAACTCCTAAAAATTTCTGCTTGATCTTATCCAAAAAAGAAAAGGACTGCGCGGAAGAAAGGATCCAATATTCATAGTGCAATCCCATTTTTTCACGTGCCAATACCTTTTTATCAGCCAGTCGACTCATGACGGTCATCACAGTATTATAATTATCTTTTGCACCAAGTGCTAGATGCACCTCTTTAACTGTCTTGCGCTCGCCCGATTTAAGAATATATAAAATCTGCGATTCTAATTCCCCAAATGCTCTTTTAGCCATAGGATACCTCGTTATTTGCCACAAAGATACTACGCTCGTAGTTTATCGACAAGAGAAAAGAAAAGATTGTAGTGGCGAGAGTGATAATTTAAATTTTCTTAACACTCACGCCTCAGGCTTTTTAATGAGAGCGGTTGCAGATTTTTTTAAAATTAACAAACAGTTTAGTCAGGCAGAAGCTCACTCGCCAAGTCTTTCGCTAACTTTCCGTCCACGGTGCTATTCAGTTTCATAGCGGCCTTCATCACTAACCCTAAATCCTTTTTGGTCTTGGCACCAGATTCTGCAATCGCCTGCACAACAATTTGTTTCGTTTCTTCGGCAGAAAGTGCTTTGGGCAAAAATTCTTGAACAATGAGAAGTTCGATTTTAAGCTTCTCGGACATATCCGAGCGGTTTGAGCTTAGGGCGATGTCTAGAGCTTCTTGAAGGTTACCAGCATACGTTTTAAACAGCTTGATGACATCTGTATCAGGTAGATTTGCACGTGCATCCACAGCTAATATTTTCGATTTAAGCATCCGCAACGTGTCTAGCCGAATCTGATTTCGGCTTCTCATTGCATCTTTGATTCCTTCATTGATTTTTTCGATAATCGACATAATCCCCCTGTTTTCTCCAATTTTGGAGTGGATGCTGTATATTCTAATGGTTTATTTTATTTGAATCGCCTTAAAATCATAAATCCCAAGTTCTGAGATGACCAAGTTTAGAGAGTCCTGCGTCAGATATTGGAAGTTTTGAGTAAAGACAGGAATGACGGGCATTTCCTGGAAAAGCTCCCATTCAGCCTGTTGTAGAAGCGTCGTGCGCTCCCCCGAATCCAGCTCCATTTCTGATTTCTTTAACAGATCGCGAAATCCCAAATGCTCCCACCCTGAATAGTTGCCAAGAGTTGCTTTATGCCGAAAGAGATCAAGATAGAACATCAGATCGGGATAAATGGCTGTTAAATGCAGAGGGGCCATTTGATAGTCTTTTGCTTTAAGCTTAATCAGATGCGTATTCCAGTCTGAGCATTCGATTTCGATACTAATGCCTAATTTCTCTTTCCATTTTTTTTGAAGATATTCGGCCAATTCTTTCTGACCCGAAAGCTCTGCAAAAGAAAAGGTGAGCTTCGGAAATTGTTCCCGAGTGATTTGAAGTTCTTCTAGCGCTTGTTCGAAAAGAAATACAGGGTCTTCTACCCCATGCTCAAAACTCTTACTCGCCAATAAAGAAAGCGGCTTTGGGATGAGGGACAAAGAGGGTTCCTCCCCCTGAAAAAGATGTTCGATAATTTCAGGACGATCGATACTTAATGCTAAAGCTCTACGAAGAGATCTATTTTGAAAGGGGTAAGTATTTGTATTTAAAAAAATATAAAAAATACGCGCCATTGATTTTGACTTTAATCGGCCGGAGAGTTTCAAGCTTGGAATCGAGTCTAGTGGCAAGGAACTAAAGGGATCTCCAACGACATCCAACTCCCCTTTTTCATACATCTCAAGAGCTGTTGCAGGATCTTTCACAAAGGTAAAATGAATCTTGTCTAATTGAACAGCCTCCGCATCCCAGTAGAGCGGATTTTTCAGAAAAGTCATGCTTTGGTCAGGAATCGCATCCCCGACAACAAATGGACCGTTAAACTGTGTGGGCTCTGTTTCCTTATCCTCGTATAAAGGAGAGAAAAAAGAGGTCGCTGTCAAATCCAGAAAAAAAGAGGTGGGGTGCTCAAGCTCAACAATGAGAGTCTGTTCATCAGGGGTAAAAATCTTTAAATCTTCCAAGGGCAATTCCCCTCGCTTCACCTTTTCTCCATTTTTTATTGGGTAAAAGAGGTTAGCGCGAATGCAAGAAGAAGTGGGACTGAGGGCAAGCCTCCAGGCTTTTGCAAAGTGGGAAGAGGTGACTAGTTCCCCGTTTGACCAAGAATGAGAGCGCATGTGAAATGTATAGATTGTTTGTGAGGGGTCTACCTCTACGCTTTGGGCTGCTGCACATTCAAGTGTTCCATCCGATTTCTTGCGCATTAATGGCTCGAAAAGACCTAAATAGAGGCATCTCGATCGTAAATCCACACCGACATAGGGATTCAAGGAAGGAGGCTGACCTTCTTGCAGATTAAGGCTCATTACTTTTTGTACTTCGTTATTTTCTGCGTAACCACTCACGTTCAAGAAAATGAGAAGAAAAAGGCCTACTATTCTATTCATCTTTGCACCAGCTCCTATAAAACCAAAGAAAATAGCAGACGCAATCAACCATAGCAAACCAAAAGTTCTGAATTCGTGGCAACTGCTTCAAAGCCCGGGGTTGGGCGATCGCAAAAAATTGGATGTTTATAAAAAACAAATGGCTCATATTCTCTAAGAAAATTTACAATTGTCGAGATGTTCAGAAAATGATGAAGCTCATGAGATCCCTTTTGATTCCGATGACCTGTTTATCTGCTGTGTTTCTCTATGCGGAAGAATCTCCCTATTCTCTTGGGCATTTGATAGAATTCTATGATGAATTCTTCTGTGACGAAAAACAAAACCTATCCGCTTCTCATGTCGCGGCGCCCTGTCCCATCTCTTACTGGGTTTCTCCAAATGGAAATGACGCTAATCCCGGTACAGAAAGCGCTCCTTTTCTGACATTGCAAAGAGCGCGCGACGCCGTGCGCGCTTTGCCCACTGCGCTCAGAAACCAAGACATTACCATCTTTATCGAGGATGGTACCTACCGACTTCAGGAGCCGCTTGTGCTCAGCTCGATTGACTCAGGTCAGCAAGGCCACAACGTCATCTACGCCGCCGCTCCAGGCGCACATCCAGTCATTTCCGGAGCGGTTCAAGTGACGGGATGGAGCTTGTGGGACGCATTCCTCGGGATTTATCGAGCTCCTGTGAGTTCTTATCAATCCCGCCAACTCTACGTCAATGGAAACAGAGCTGTGCGGGCGCAAACAACACCCTACCCTGCTGGTTTTTTGCCAAACTGGACAAACAGCGGACCGTTAAATGGTGGAATCGAATTCATTCCCACGCTTTTAAACTCCCTCTTATGGTTTGACCCCGCCTTTTGGACGAATCCACAAGACATCGAAGCGGTGATCGTTACTCAGTGGAAGATGATGAGAGTGCCTCTTCAATCGATCACACCTTACAGCTTTCCCACAAATGGCTTAATCACTGTCCAACAGCCTGCTTGGGATAATGCAAATGTCTATTTCGACATTAACACAGGTAACCCCGGCGAATGGAGTTTTTGGCAAGTAACACGCTTTGAAAATGCCCTTGAGTTTCTCGATCAGCCCGGTTACTGGTATTTGGATCGAACGAATCACTGGATATACTACATCCCACTTCCCGGGGAAGATATGAATACGGCCACTGTGGAACTGCCCCTTCTTGAGACCCTTCTAGTAGGTGCAGGCACTCTGGAACAACCCATTCACAATATTCGCTTCGAGGGATTGACGTTTAGCTACGCAACCTGGCTTGGGCCCAGCAGCCCCGATGGATATGTTTCCGATCAAAGCGCCCAGCTTCTTCTCGGCTCAAGCCACTCGAGCAATTTCATCGGCCATGATCAGAATGTCGTGCCCACTCCCGGAAATATCTCGTTTACCTTTGCATCCAATATCGTTTTCTATGGGAATATATTTACACATCTCGGTGCTGTAGGTCTGCAGTTGGGAAGCGGAAGCCATCATAATATCATTAATAGCAACCTCTTCACCGATATTTCCTCCTCTGCGATCGAAGTGGGAGCCGTGACGGCTTTAGATGCCCATCCGACAAATCTTAAAACTCTCGTTCAAAACAACATCATCACCAACAATCTCATCACAAACGTTGCCGCTGAATATGTGGATGCAGCAGGAATCTTTGTTGGATTTACCAAAGGAACGATCATCAACCACAACACGATTGTCAATGTTCCTTGGTCAGGGATTGCCATTGGCTGGGGGTGGGGCTTACTGGACAAGGGAAGCTTTCCCGGACTTCCCCACGCCTTCAGCGGGGAATGGGGAATCATTAACTCGCCGACTTCTAATGACGGCTGCCAAATTCTTCAAAACAGAATCCACAGCTTCCTCAATGTGTTATGGGATGGCGGCGCTATTTATTCCACAGGACAACAAGGGGCATCCCTTTCGACAGGGCTTTTGATTCAAGGAAATGTCGCTTCAGGAAAACGCCCTGACGGAGGTGGCAATACGTTTTATACAGATGGAGGAAGCCGTTACATTCGAGTGATAGGGAATGCCTCATATGATAACCCGATTGGAATTACCTGGTATGGCCCTCCACCCAGTATATTTGACCCGCTTCCTTATCCCCTTTATAGCATACAGAACAACGCTCCTTACGGAAGCGATAACGGAGGGTGCGTCACCTATGGAGATATTCAATATGCCGGCAATTACTGGTTAGAAGCGCCGATCCCAGCTAATGAAGTCTTGTACAACAACTTTTATCAGCTTTTACTCGGGTTTTCCCCTTACTCCCCTTTTGGCTTTTTCGCCATTTGCCCCTTCACGGATGCTGGGATCTCCTATCCTGTGAATCTAAGCTATCAAAACAATCACCCCATTTTCTCAAAAGCGAACATTCCCAATTCCTTGTTGTTAAACGCGGGAGTCCAGTATCGACCCTCCACCATTCCAGAAAATCTGTGGGTACTGCCGCCGCCTTAAAAAATCAGTGTAAATAGGTGAGTTTTGGGGAATTCAAGACAAATTCCCACTCGGGGAATCGCTGGATCATCCATGAGGCTAAGGACACCTTAGCATCGACGCGCTCCGAAGAATCAGACATAACGCAAAATGCGGAACGTTCCTCATGAGCTTGGAGCTGATGCGCTACCGCATAATCGACATAATCCGCATTCATGAACGCATCTTGCTGAGTTAAGACCGGAAAACTTTGGCTTAATAGCGCAAAGTCTGCCTCAGGATGTTTCTGGAGATTTTCTTCGCGCATTTCATAGAAAAATAGCGCTTCGATCATGCGAAAAAGACCAGGAACTGTCCGTCCTTGACGAGCGATATACTGGTAAGATTCAATGAGGCATTCTTTTAAAATCTCGAGCCCTTGAATGAATTTTGCATCTGTAGACGGATGATCAAACAAACGCGCCATCCACACACACATCCGATCCCAGGCAAGATAGAGGATGAGATCGTGCATCGCATGAGAGGGATTTTCTTCGAATGCTTCTTCATAGGCGGTTAAAGATTCAGAGAACAAGTGCGCATGCGGCTGTTTTTTGATCGCTTCCAGAAGAAAAGAGGCGTTAATCTGATCAAGCGCTTGAATTTGGTTCAAGCTTTCGGCAAAGAGATGATCGTAGATGTAAACGACCACGTCTTTTTCTTCCTGAGAACAGAGCGTAGCAACAGTTGCAATAAAGAGCGGATTTGTATCGTCGAATGAGGGCAGTGTTGAAAATAGAGATCCTAATCCGAGCAGCTCTAGTAATGAAGACCAGCCCAAATAGAGCTCATGCTCTTGACGTGAAAAGGAAGCGGGATCTGCTAAAACCCGACTCAAAATTTGATGATCAATTAAAACTTTCATTTCATCGCTTTTTTTTAACGTCTATTATAGCTATAAAGCGCACAACACGCTACGCGATTTTCTGAGCCGTCTTATTTTTTTTGAGCGACAAAGCGCATCACTTTGAGCTCACCCGCTTTAAGGGCCTCTGCGATCGAAGAATATCCTAAAATAGACGCCTCCCGTTCACTATCGCTAAAATAATTTAATAGCACCGTGTGGCGCGCGGGATCTGCCAGCCGTCCCACAATCTCTTGATTAAACTTCAAATAGGCTGAACTATCATTGCGCACAGAAAGAACAGTGAACCCATTTTTCTCTAAGGTTTCGATATAACCCGCTACGCTTTCAGGAAAAAGAACGAGGTTCTCTAACTCGACTAAACGCGCGATATTCTCTCCCCATTTCTTTTCATCGGCACTCAGCCAGTCTGTGATGACGAGTAAGCCTCCGCTTTTAAGAAGGCGATGGCTTTCTTGGAACACCTCGTCTTTCGTTTCAAGATGGGTCAAGACCCCTTTGCTATAGATCAAGTCACAACTCTCATTGGGAATCGGCCAATTACTGTTGCTCGTGCTCAACAAAAAATCCACCTTTCCATTCAGAGGTTCAGAAATACGTCTTTTCGCTTCCTGCACCATCCAGGGATTCACTTCAAGACCTGTGATCTCCATCCCATATTTTTCAGCGAGATAGAAAACAACTCCGCCTAATCCACAACCGATATCCAGTGCGGATTTCCCCTCTAATGCGATCTGATCAAACATCAAGTCGATCCCAGCAGCCCCTCCTTCAGACATCATGCCATCTCCATAGGCAGCTTCTAGCTGCAAACAATAGTTCGGTGTGTATTCCTCTTCCAATGTGGCAAAAGGTTCAGCAGACACATCGAGTGAAAGCTGGCTGAGTAAAGCAAAGAGACAAACGGAAAGTGTTGTTCTGATTTTCATAGAGACCTCATGAAAAGTTCAACTGCGATTGTCGAAGAAAATTATATTTCCCTCCAGGCAAAAATTTTCTCACTCCAACGCTATACCGAACACATTCCTGTTTGACAAAAAACACGTTTAAAGAAGATAAGCTAATTTTTTAAGGAGTATTTCTATGACACAATTTCCCCTATTGAAGAGCCTACTGCTGTTGCCTTTTACGATGATCGCCTGCCATTTAAACGCTGATTCACCATCTACCTTTACCCCCTGGGGCGGAAAAAGCGAGAAAACGCAGACGGCAACAGAGTCTAAACAACAAGAGAAAGCAACTTCAAATACCCAAGCGGCAACGTGCGACACAACAGTTCAAAATCCTCCGACGACATGCGCCTATAATGCGCCCGTCCTCGCCAACAAAAATGCGTGGGCAAATTTGTACGCGACAGGGTCTTTCATTTTTTGGAGAGCGTCTGCCGACTATCTCGCTCCCGCCTTCTTAGATAACTCTTTTTCTCCAGATCCGGGTGACCTTGCAAACATTATTTTTAAGGGGAAAGTCTTGGAGCCCGATTTCACCTATAAACCGGGGTACAAAGTCGGATTGGGCTATAAAATTCATCGCGATCGCTGGGATCTTTATGCCGAATATACGCGCTTTCACCAAACAACCCATTCTTCTCATCAGGTCACTCCTGGTGGACAGCACATGCATGCGATCTGGCTTGTGTTCATCACACCAGTCTTGATTAATGAAGAATTTGGCAGCTACAAATCCAAATGGAAAACAGATTTTGATATCTTAGATGCTGAAGTAGGAAGAGATTTTTTCTGCGGGAAACACCTCACCTTTAGGCCCTCTCTAGGATTGAGAACCCTATGGCTAGAACAAAAATATGACCTCACTTACATCTCCTTAGTGCAAAATCTTCCGGTGTTTTCGAATAACAAATCCAGTTCTTGGGCAATCGGTCCAAGATTTGCATTAAGCAACACCTGGAATCTCTGTTCGAGCTTAAAAATTGTGGGAGATCTAGGCGTCAGCCTTTTACATACGGAAGATATGGTCACCGTATCGCAAAAGCTCCCCTTTCTTCTGACTCAGGGGCAAACGAGCGATATTCTCTATGCAAACAAAGAAAAAATCAGCCTGGTTAAGCCAATTCTAGATCTCTCCTTAGGCTTAGCATGGGGACGTCCCCTATTCCATGAAAAATGCGCTTTTGATCTTCAGGTAAGTTACGATTATTCGATCTATTGGGATCAAGCCTCTATTCAGTTAGGCCATGCCCCCATTGTCGCGCCGGGATCACCAATTCAAGTGATCGTAGGAAACGCAGCTCTGAGCACGGGAGATATTTCCGTTCAGGGATTAAGAGTAACTGCACGATTTGATTTCTAAGTTTATATACATAGCCAGAAAATGAGATTTCATTTTCTGGCCGTTAACTCAAGGTATTTCCCATGAAAAGAGTCATCAGTCTTTGTATTCTTCTCTTAACAGGACACCTTTTCGCAACGCCAATCCCTCAGTATCAGATCAGCTCGATCAATAGCGATGTGATCGCTCTTTCGAATGGCACCGTCCTTAATGTCTCTCCTTTAAGTATGCAAATACTTCAAGGATGGGATACGAGCGATTTTGTCGAGCTAGTGTCAATCAATGTGGGTCTTGCTATCGCCCCTCCGATCAGAACAGAAAGCAACATCTTTGTTCTGCCTCCTGTATTTTATCTTAGCAATTCCTCTCAAAACAATGAGCAAATCGCTGTCTGGATGCATACGATTCCAAGTTTTTCCAATGCCGATACCCCTATGATCAGTGATATCGATCTTACGAACCGATTGATCCAATTAAGCGATGCCACAGTGTGGTCCTATCCTCCAAAAGATCAAGCAGCAGTTGAGTTTTGGAATTTAGGAGATCTCGTTATGCTTGGGGCCAATGGTTTGCATTCTAACACCCCTAGTTACAGCGCGATCTTATTTAACACGCGTCTACAAAGCATCATCAACGCTCTGGAGCAATAGAAGGAAGGGACAATAGCCTTGTCCCACCTTTAAGTTGATTAATCGCCGCGCGCCGCAGTTTGATACCCTTCCGAATAGCCCAGTTTGTATCCATCAGAATGTCCGCTATTGTAAATCTCAGTGGCATTCTTATAAGAATTTAAGCGTCCTTCGGAATAGCCAAAGCTATAACCATCTTGATACGCATCCGTAAACAGCTGAACGATACACTCTGCTGGCTCAAGAGCAATCGCAAACAGAACCTGACCTGTTCTTGAGTTCACAAGCAAATGCGTGCACTGCTTCAAAGCATCTTGATTAGAAGCATCGGCTTCGCTGATGTTGAGATTGCCGTATTTGGAATAAACCTCGATTTGAGCGCCTAGAAACCAGTCATTAGGAACACATTCATAATTTTCTGGAACTAACTGCACATTGTTCCACCATTCTGATAAGGTTCTCCATCTTGGAGAATAGCCGATCGCTTTCCAACAGCTGCGATCAGAAAGAACAAAATACCCATTGGTATTTTGCAAAACGACCTTGGAAGCGAGAACTTCAACTTTCTCAGGATAAGAATAGGAAGTAGCGTGAATACTCGAACAGCTCAACAAAGTGAGTGCAATCAACAACCATTTTTTCATATGAAACTCCGTGTAAAAAGGAGAAGAAGCATACAAAACGATTCAATTTTAGCACATTATTTTTCGAAGGAGATCCAGCACCCGATCACATCGAGAATCACAGCGGCTCCTGCGGGATGCTGCACAGTGTCTACCCCAGGGCCCACAAGATCAAAATCGATTTCACCCGGCAAATGCGCTTTTATAATGGCATGCTGAGCCCCGCAAAACGGTTGATTCGAAACAAATAAGGCTGTGCACGGCTCTGGTGAAAGATTCAGCCAGGCACGAAGCGTATCTATGGTATTCGGTCCTATATCGCCTTTCATGGGAACCGCAACGAAGACAACGGGAAGAGCGCGCATCTCGTCTGGCAAATCATTTTCCTCCCAAATGACGCGAGCAGCCTCCGATTCGCACTTACAGCGCTCAGTTAAACGATCCACGCGTTTATCGAGCGGCCGATCACCTGTCAGCCACACAACCTCCTTAAATCGAACACCCTCACACCAAAGCTGTTTAAGATAATCAAGCCGAATCTGCATCCCTTCTGTCGTTGCCCCCAAAAGCACGGCTTTGTCGTGACTGCTCCCTCGCCTAAAGACGAGGGCTTCTAGGGATTTCTCCCAGGCCATCCAATCCGAGGGCCAAAATATTTAACGCGGCATTGAGATCCCTTGTTGTCTTATAGCCGCAATGAGGGCAGCAGTGTGTTCTTTCAGAAAGTATTTTCTCTTTTCGAAAGCTGCACTGAGAACAATCC
>JAGVMG010000061.1 GCA_020053915.1 Parachlamydiales bacterium
AACATGCTTCTGCTTTTGTCCCATGGCAATCTCCTTTGAAATGGAACCATGTTAAGCGAAAGCATGTTATATGCAAAAACTTTTTTAACTATGTACTAGGTCTTAATCGAGCGCATAAGCGTCGTAATAGGACAGGAGTTCTGCAGCTTTGCTCGTGTGAGCTTGCTGCAGTTCTTCATAGAGACGCAATGCCTGGGCGTGTTTACCTTGGGAAAAATAGAGGATGCCTAGACGAAAGAGGACCTCTTTCTCTTTCGGCTGAATGTTTCGGATGATCTCCATCTGCTGGATCTCTTCTTCAGGTTGATTTAAGGCGTGATAGATGGCGGCAAGCTGTGCGTGTACCCAAGGATCGCGGGGAGCGTATTCGGCCAAGATCTTAAATTCTTCGATGGCGCGCGATGCGCTTCTTTTAAATTTCTCACTCATTTCTATAGAGTCGTATTCGGGAGAGACCCATAGATGCTCTGTATCCGGGTCCACTTTGCGCGGGTCTAGGTAGTGGTTCGCAAGAGTCCAGTAGGCGGTTGCCAGGGCGGCATGGGGCTCGAGATCGGTCGGCGCCATTTTAATGAGCTCGATTGATTCTTTGATCACAAGGTGGAGCAGGATCTCTTTCATGTGATGCACATCTTTCCAATGACACCAGACGCTGAATTTTTTCATCAGAGGCCCTAGTGTTTGAAACGACTGAAACGCTGCGTAATAGGTGTACTCTTGGGCATGGAGCTGGTGGATCAAGCACTCGAGAGCATGGGAGAGGCACTGATGAGATTCTTGTGTGTTTTTCTCGAAAGGGAGAATTGCTTGGGTCTGATCAAGAAAGGTGCGCTTTAAGGCTAAGAGTTGCTCTGGTTTTTTCGCTTGGAAGTAAAAAAGAAGGAGAAAGTAGGAGAATCCGGTGAGGAAGATCCCTGCGAGCGAAAAGGCGAGGATGGTTGTTTTCGTGAGAAAAGAAAAAAAGAGGACAAAAGCGAGCAGTTCTAAGCAGCCGAGGAAAAAAAAGATGATGTGAAAGAGCGCGTAGTGGCGGGTAATCCCTTTGAATTGTTGTAACGCCTGGGTGACGTGCGGTTCAATGAGACCGGTAAAACGGGAAGAGCTGAAGGTCTCTTTCGTGTATTGGCGGTAAGTGCTGGCTGTATCTATTGTTGTCATGGGCTAGTTTAAGAAGGGGTTGGACGATAATGTTATACCGAATTCTGTTAAATTCTCTAGTGTTGTTTTTCGAAAAGCAACACTAGTGATTTCCTGTTTGTACCATATAGTCGATCACACGTTGGGAGACGCCGGCATTTTTAAGATCGATGATTTGATCGGAGTTGAGATAAAAGATGCTGTTTGTCGCTTGAATTTGGCCGATGATCACGTTGTCGCTCACGCCGTTCGCGGACATGTTTTTGATGTCGTTGAGTGTGAGTTGTTGCCCCCGATCGATCCGATGCAATGTTTGAGGGGAATTTTGCTGTAAGTTTTCGCGATCAGAAGCATCGAGGGCAGCGCCAATGAGCGCGCCACCTGCTGCTCCCACAGCGCCACCTATCAGAGCGCCTCCTGCAGAATGCCCGATGAGCGCTCCTGCTCCCACGCCAACACCCGCACCGACGAGAGCCCCTGTCCCGGCTTTACTTTCACAACTTGTGGCGAGCAAGGTGGTGGTCAGCGAGGTAATGATGAGGTATTTCATGATGGTCTCCGTGCGTTTGCTCTCGGTATATACCTTGGCGGTAGCGATGCGAACAAGTCTTTTTTTTACACGTGTATTTTAGGGCGATACGCGTGGCTCAAACGCAAGAGAATAAAGGCGACAAGACAGCACCCGCCGCAAAAGAGGTAGAGAAGACCGGGCTCAATGCCGATGAGGAGGCCGCCGAGCGCAGGAGCGCATACGGAGGCGAGAGCGGTGACTGATTGGTTCACGCCGAGGATGCTCCCTTGGATTTGTGCAGGGGCTTTGATAGAGAGGGTGGCCATTCCGGTGGTCCAGCTGAGCGATGCGCCGGCTGCGGACAGAAAGAAGAATGTGAGAAAGAGGGCTGCGGGCCAGTCGAATGCTAAGAGGAATGTAAATAGGGCTAATAATCCGAGGGAATAGAGCAGACTGATTCCGGGATAGACCCATTTTGCAAGTAAGCGGTTGATCACCCAGTTGGCAAGGGTCCACGCGGCTCCAACACCGAGAAGGACGTAGGTGATTTGATGGGAGGGGTAGGCATAGATTTTGATCAGAAACGCAGGCAAAAACTGCATGCTTGCGACCCAAGCGATTTTAAAGAAGAAGTTGGTGCCATAAAGAACGCGCAGATCGCCATCCGCGACGGCCATTTTGAGATTTTGAATCCCTTGAAAGGGATTGAGGGATTTTTTGACATGGGTAGGATGCGTCTCGTGAAAAAGGATGACCATGAGAATGAAGTTGAGAAGGGAGAGAAAGGCGGTGATCCAAAAGGGGATGGAAGGGCTAAAGTAGCGATAAAACACAGGATCGGAAAGGACCCCTCCGACAAGGATTGCCAAAATAAAGCTTAAGCCACCGATCGCACTGATGTGGCCGAAGTTTTTGGCGCGTATATGCTCATCAGGGCAGAGATCTGCGAGTGCCGCAAGGCAGATGGTGAGGTTCCCTGCGCAAAGGCCCGTAATCCACCTACTTGCAAAGAGGAGATGTAAGGAATGAAAGGCAATTGCACATGCTGTGAGCGCATAACCTAAAGTGGTGCCGAGGATCGTAAAATAAAAAGCGCGCTTTCTTCCATAGCGATCTGAGTATTGCCCGATCAAAGGAGAAGCGAAAAATTGCGCCAAGGGAAAAGCGCCAATGAGAAGGCCCAAGGTTAAGGTTCTTGTAAAAAACGTAGGTGATGAAGCAAAAAAGCCTTCATTGGGATTCATCACAAGCGGCGTGAAAATCGGATAGATGACGGCAAGCCCAAAATTATCGAGGAAAAAAGTCAGAAAAACGGGGATCAACGAACGCCGTCTTCGTTTTTCTATACCCGACTTGGTCTCAAACTTGGAATTTGGGGATCTTAGAGCGGTCCAGTTTTTTTGAACCGCGACGACGGGAATATTCATGAATATTCTCGAGGAGCAGTTCGAAAAAAATGGGCCGCTATAATGGCTCCTAAATTCCAAGTTTGTGACCGAGTCGGGTATACATGATGCATTTTAAATATCCTTAAAGATATTCTTCACCATAGGATTGGATGTGCTGGATGTCAAGCGAAACAACATAGAGTGTTAGATGCTAAAACTATCTGAAATGCTCGCGTTAAGCCGAGAGATTAAGCGGGATCTTGAGGGTGCTGTCTTTGCCCACTATGCAGAAGCGGGAGAAAGAACATGGGTGCTCACCTTTTCTAATAGCCAGCGGATCTTGATCGCGGCATGTCCTCCCTTCAATCGGTTTCATTTAAGCACGCGCTCTGTTGCGACCCACCCAACTCCTTTTACGCGAGGAGTGGAGGAACGCTTGAAAGGTGGGGTGTTGAAAGATGTGCAGATGCTCGGAGAGGATCGGATCCTCGATCTCTGCTTTTTGGTGAAGGGGCAAGAGCTGCACCTTGTGGTGGAGCTGTGCATCCGTCATCCCAAGGTATTTCTGATGGATTCTCAATGGAAAATTCTATTTTCTCGCGAGCCGATTACAGAATCCCACTATCAGCTTCCAGAAAAAAAAGGAACCCCTGTGCTTGAGATAAGTGGGGTTGTTAGTAGCGAGATCGAAAGCCGGTATGCTGCGCTCGAGATTCAAGCGGCATTTTCTGAGAGGGTTAAACAGGGAGAGAAGCAGCTCAAAGCGCGCCTTAAAAAAATGGAAGCGCGCTTAATTGTGCTACAAGAAGAAAGTGCTGTAGGGACAAAGTGGGAAAAGACAGCGCATGAAGCGGAGCTGTTAAAGAGTCAGTTTGCCCAGCTCAAGCGGGGCATGAAAGAGATTGAAGTAGAAGATTGGCAAGAGGCGGGAGCAAAAGTCACGATTGCGCTGGATCCTTCTTTGGAACCGCAAGAACAGCTCAAACGCCGGTACAAATTAAGCCGCAAGCTCAAAAAACGGCAAGAGCTGAGCCACGGATTTGTTGCAGATCTGGAAAATGAGATCCGCAAGGTGAAGGCTTTATTGGAAGAGGGCTCCCAACTGAGTAGCGAGGAAGCGCTTGGGTTGTGGGAGAAAAAAGCGGGCGTCCAAAAAAGACCCTCTATTGTCGCAGCAAAAGAAAAAGAGCATCCTTTTCGGGAGTTTACGACCTTAGCAGGACGGAAGATCTACGTGGGAAAAAAGGATGTTGATAATGACCGCCTCACCTTTAGTTTTGCCAATGGTCTAGATCTTTGGCTGCATGCGGCCAACACGCCGGGATCTCATGTGGTACTCCGCGTTCCCAAAGGGGAAAAAATCGATGATGATTCGGTAAAAGATGCACTCCAGCTCGCGCTGCACTTTAGCAAAGCGCGCTCACGGGGAGCCGATGAGGTGGTGATGACGGAATGCAAATACATCGCTAAAGCGCGTGGCGCTCCTTCTGGCCAGGTGAATCTCAGTCGCCATCAGACAATCTATGTCAAACTCGACCCGGTACGGTTGCAGCGTCTGCTCGGGAAAAAAGCGCTTTAGTTTTTTTTGCAATAAACTGTCATTTTTTGACAGTTTATTGCAAAAAAAGATCTGATTTTTTATATTTAGGTTAGAAACTGTCAGAAAAAGACAGTTGATAACATGATTTTGAGGCGCGAGAGTTGTGGGTAAGGAATTCTTTGAAATTTTAATGGCTTGGCCCAAACCCTATATTTCAGGGGTGGATGTACATCACATTTTGGACAAATCTGCCGACTCTCGCTATGGGATTATCAAAAGGGCGATCCGAAAGGGGGTTCTTGTCCCCCTGCGAAGAGATTTGTACTTAATCAAAAATCCGCGGAGTCCTCTAGTTAATGCTTTTGAGATTTCCGGATTGATTTATGGACCCTCTTATGTGAGCTTGGAATCTGCTTTAAGTTATCATGGTTGGATTCCGGAAGCTGTGCTCACAACAACCGCAGTATCGGTGAAGCGGACTAAAGAATTTGAAACGCCTGTAGGTGTATTTTCCTATGAACACATTCCTATGAAGGGATTCTCCTTGGGTGTGGAACGGCATTTGCAAGAATCAGCTACCTTCTTTGTTGCAACTCCGATTAAAGCACTTGCTGATATGGTTTATGCTAGAAAGAGAACCTGGGGATCTCTTGAAGATCTTTCTGAAGATCTTAGGATAGAGCCTGAGAAGTTTCAGAATATAGATAAAAAATTAATTGTAGAACTTATTGAAAGTTATCCTTGTTTAAGAGTAAAAAGTATGCTCCGTCTTTTGCTGAGAGAATTCAATTTATGACGATCACATTGATCCAAGAACGGCTAAAAAACTACACCCCATTATCAAAGCAAGATGAGATCAATGCGTTGAAAGAAATTTACCAAGAGATTGCTCTCGCGGGTTTAGCAAGAAGCGAGTTTTTTAAAATTGCTGCTTTTCAAGGGGGGACCGCTCTCAGGATTGTTCATCAATTAGCTCGGTTTTCTGAAGATCTAGATTTTGTGCTTCTAGAGCCTTCTGATGCCTTTCGATGGCAGGCTTACTTAAAGGCGATAGAGATTGAATTCAATTCGTTTGGCGTCCATCTAGAAATCAAGGAGCGCAAAGAGGCAAAGGGAGCGATCAAGACAGCTTTTTTAAAGGAGGAATCGTTTGCCCGGATTTTAGAATTGACCTATGATCGGTTACCTTCAGATGAGCAAAAAATTACCATTAAATTGGAAATTGATACGCTTCCTCCGGAAGGATCTCATTTTGAGAATGTTTTTTTAACTTATCCTTATCCATTTTCCGTGCTTATACAAGATTTTCCGAGTTTGTTTGCAAGTAAATGCCATGCATTGCTTTGCAGAAAATATGAAAAAGGACGCGATTGGTTTGATTTCCTCTGGTATCTTTCCAAAGGCACTCCTGTGAATTTCTTTTTGCTTAAAAATGCGCTTTATCAGGCAGGTCCATATCAGGGAAAAGAGATCCCTAATGAAAAACAATGGCTTCAAAAAGAGCTTGAAAAAAAGATTTCAGCCTTAGATTGGAGATCTGCTCAACGCGATGTTGAAAACTTCCTTCGTCCTGAGGAACGAAAATTTGTTGAAAGCTGGAGCGCCGATTTGTTTCACCAACAAGTAAAAAAAATTACGATTTGTTAAACTCAACTTTGCAACTTTTTTGCCTCGCCACCTCGTCTATTTGCTCTCGGACGTTCGGCCTGAGGCCTCGGAGAGCAAAGATCTCGAGGCTTTCGAGGCTCTAAAGTTTACGAGGCCCCCAGCAGCGCTTCATCTTTAAATCTGTAGCCGACGCCGCGCACGGTTTCAATCCAATCGAAGTTGGGACCGAGTTTTTTACGCAGCGAAGCGATGTGCACGTCGATGTTGCGATCGACAATAAAGGCATCGTCGTTATGGATGTCGTCGAGAAGCTGGTTGCGGGAGAGGACTTTACCGCGGTTGGTGAGTAGACGGCGGAGGATTCCAAATTCAGAGAGAGTGATCGTGATCAGTTTTTCCCCTTTGCGCAGCAGATAGCGATCGACCTCGAGTGTAAATTCTCCAAAAACGATGGTTCTAGGAGCTTTTTCAGGTTCTTTGCTGCGGCGAAGGACTGCTTTGATGCGGGAAAATAAGACTTTGGGGGAAAAGGGTTTTGCGATGTAGTCATCGGCTCCGAGCTCCAGTCCTAAAACCATGTCGAGCTCTTCTCCTTTCGCAGTGAGGATAATGACGGGGATGCCGCGCAAGTCGGTATTGTTTTTCATTTTGCGGCAGACGTCGAACCCATTTTGTCCGGGGAGCATAATATCTAAAATGACTAGATCTGGCTTTTCACGCTCAATGGCTCTGTAGCCGTTGAGTCCATCGACCTCGACGTGGAGCTTATAACCAAAGACTTCTGCTTGGAGTTTAATGAGGGCTGCAATGTCTTCTTCATCTTCGATTAGCAGAATTCTTTTTTTATGACTCATATTGTGGATCCTTAAGAGAGGGTTCAAGAGATGGACGGTATAATTAAATCGAATTTTCAAATTGAGCACAAGAAATTTTACAGGTGCCGAACGCGTTGTCAGGATGGAGCGGATGTGCTATCATTTTCCGCACATTGAAGGACAATAATACATGTTTACAGATGAGGAGTTGATCTGGTGGAATCGGCGGGGGTTGATCCCAGGGCCGGGACAGACGGAAGTGCAGTTTGCAGCGAAGATCGAGCTGTTAGAGGGATTAGAGTCGGACAAGATCGTTTCTCGCCAAGTATTTGCATTGACCTCGCGCCTCTTTGATATCGCACCTGATTGGCTCTCGGTGATCCATCGGCGTAAAGGGCTGTCTTTTTGGGAAGGGGCGGTCACCTGGCAAGATCAGCGTCCGGAAGGGTATTCGATCCCAGCGATTCAGATTCGGGAGGATTTAAGTCGGTCTTTCTTAAGTCGCTATTATCCTGAGGATGAAGTGCTTGCGCATGAAATTGTCCATGCGGTGCGCGCCGATTTTGAAGAGCCTGCTTTTGAAGAGATTTTGGCCTATCAGACTGCGCATCAACGCTGGAGACGGTATTTTGGACCTCTTTTGCAGCAGCCGAGAGAAACTCAAGTGTTTTTGGGCTTGCTTCTGCTCGCGGTTTTGACCCAGTGGCTCTCGATTATTTTTGATCTTCCATCTTGGTGTTCTTTTGTCGTTTGGCTTCCTTGGCTTGTCTTGGGCTGTGGGTTAGGACGTCTGTACAGAAATCAACGCCTGTTTCAGCGCTGTCTTCAGAACCTCGGAGGCAAGAAAGAGGGTTTGGCCATTGCGCTGCGTTTGACAGATGCGGAGATTCGGTTTTTTGCCCACAGTTCGTGGCACGAGATTCGAGAGTACATCGAACGGGAAAAAGGGAAGAATTTACGCTGGAAGATGTTGTTCGTTGCCTATTTTAAGGAGTCATCATGACCACTTACGACGGCGGGCAGCGGGAGCGATGCGCATGTGCTGCCGGTATTTTGCGACGGTGCGTCTTGCGCAGGGGATCCCCATTTTTTTGAATTGATGCGCGATCGCATCGTCTGAAAGAGGGCGGATTTTGTCTTCATTTTCCACAAATTGCGCAAGCAGCTGGCGCAGGGTGTGGTTCGAGACTTTCTGACCGTTTTGGCAGGTGACGCCATGGGTAAAGAAACTGCGCAATGAGAACATCCCTTGGGGACAGGAGATGTGCTTATTGGAGACGGCACGGGCGATTGTCGATTCATGCATTTGAAGTGCGTTTGCCATTTCTTGGATGGTCATCGGATGCAATGTCTTTTGTTCTCCGCTTAAGAAGAGCGCTTGTTTTTTGATGAGGTAGGTTGCGATGCAGCGGAGGGTGTCTTGCCGTCTATGCACGATTTTTTTCAGCCACTCTCCATTAGCGAGATAGCGGCGTACAAAGACTTTTTCCTGTTCTTGCAATCCCTGGGTAAAAGAAGAAATCCGAAAATGGGGCAGTGGGCCATGATTCACGGTGATGACCCATTCCCCTTCTCTACAATCGAGATGAATATCGGGGATGAGCGGGCAAGCGTATTCCTCATAAAATTGATAGCCGGGATGGATGTCTAAAGGGGAAATCTCCGCGGTCACGATCTCTTGAATTTCTGGAATGCTCAGCTTGAGTTGTTTGGCAATGATGGGCAGTCTGTTATGGATCAGGTTGTCAAAGTGCTCTTGGACGATCGTGTAAGCAAGCGAATGCTGTCTTTCTTTCAGCCGCAATTGCTGTAAGAGCGATGAGCGGAGGTCGAAAGCTGCAATTCCTGGAGGATCGAAAGTTTGAAGAATGGATAAAATGCGGGAAATTTCTTGGGAGTCGATTTCAGGCGCGATCTCATTTAAAGGGGTCGTTAAAAATCCTTGTTTGTCTAAATGGCCAATCAAAAGCTCTGCAATGTTTAACTCTTCTTTCGTTTCAAAGGTAAAGCGCGCTTGCACCATGAGATGTTCATAGAGGGATGTCGGATAGGTCAAGAGGCTTTCTTGGTAGGCCTTTCTTTTTTTTTCAAATTCTTCTGTCGCGCGGTCTGTGTATTCGGAATAGTCTGCGCTTTCTTGGCAGAATTCATCGAGAGCTTCTCGGTTTTTATCATGGGAGTGATCGATTTCGAGAAGAGGGTTTTGCTCAATCTCAAGATGGAGCCATTCTGCAAGCTCGAGGACAGGCATCTGTAGAACATGGAATGCCTGTTGCATCGCCAAAGAAAGTAACAAGTGTTGACTTTGTTTGGTTGAAATGCTGGCATTTTGTTTTATTGATAATGTGTCCATGATTTCTTATTTAGTCTTTTAATTTGATTAATAGTCTTATTGTATTATTTTGTCGACATGAAATTATGTTATACAGAAATGACCAAAAAGAACCTGCAAGATACATAGGGGCGCTTTACAGAAAAACTTTGTAATTAACATCGAGTACTTCCGCGAGTTTATGAGCCATTTTTTTGCTGATGGGACGCTTTCCATGTTCCATTTCAGAAATGTGATGAGGGAGCACTCCAAGTTTTTCTGCCAATTGTTTCTGTGTTAACTCTGCTTTAAAACGTGCACCTCTTACAGCCAAGCCAGACTATGTATATTTTTTAATATTATCTTGCGCAGCTTCACGCCAGGGAATGCTTCTCGATTGTTTAGGGGATGAAACGGTTTTTTTTGTTTTATCTGCGGACGCTGCGCTCATTTTCAAAAGTCGAACTGAGCGGAGAGGGCGATCCCTTGATAGGTTAGGTCGCCGCCGTTATTGATGAACGAGCCGGAGGCGGTTTGTGGGGAAGAGACGAAATTGGTGTTATAGAGAAACTGGTTTTGCTCAGGATAGAGATGGTATTCATAGGATGCTTTTAGAGACAGCTTCCAGCGGTTATTAGAGAAGAGATGATACCATTTGAGGCCGAATCCGAGATCATAGACTCCTCGGGCGCAGCGCATGCTTTTTCGGGAGCGGTAGTGGGCTGAAGCGAGTCTTGTTTGGTGTTGATCGACGGCATAACAGCCCCATAAAATGGAGTAGTCGGCAAAGGAGAATAAGCTCCAATTATTGGCGAGGATCCAATCGACTGTAGTGCCTGCGACAAAGCCAAGACCCCAGAAGTCCCAGTCGGCAAGCTCTCGAGCGACTTGGGTTTCGCTGTCTAGGAAGAAATCGACATCGCTATCTTGATCGATCCATGCAGAACGGACCCCTCCCATAGGACGGAGTTTAATCCAAGGGCTGGGATGAAATTCTTTACCTAAGGCGAGCTCGATCTGTTTTAAATCGATACTCCATCTTCCTTTGACATGCGTGATATCATTGGTGATCGTGTTTTGATAGCCTTCGGGCTGAAGGAGTCGGAGGGCTTGGGTGCCATGCTCTGTTTTAGAGCCGCTGTTAGAGATGCTGGTCCATGTAGAGGCGATATCCCAGCGGTCGTGAGGGATGGTATAGCCTGCTGAAAGGCGGTATCCCCAGTTCCAGTCGAAAGTAGCGCTTTTAATCGAGGCGCTATAGCGGGGGCTGGCGTTTACTGGGTTTTTTTGTTCGATGACGTAATTGAGTCGATCAATCGCGGCTTTCCAAAACAAGGCTTCTCCCTGAACCCAGAGATTATAGCCGATCTTTGGACGTGCGTTGAGATTGAGGCCGGTGTTGTCTTGGACGGGGGCAGGTGCTGGTGCTGGTGCGTTTTTTTCCGCAGGATGGAAGCTGGAGACTAGAGGAAGCAGCAAGGTTAAGAAGAAGAGGCGTAAAGTTTTCAACATAGAAACTTCTCTTGTTTAGAAATCAAACTGTCCACTTACAAATAGGCCCTGATAAGCTAAATCTCCGTCCAGTGAGGTAAAAGAATTCGAAAAGGTGTCATTTCCTGTGGGAAGAGGGAGTTGGTTTTGCGCTGGGTAGAGATGATATTCATAGCCTGCGCGGAATACAAAAGCAATCCGTTCTTTAAAAAAAGTGTGCGCCCATTCGAAACCCGCTTGCAGATCTAAGATCGAGCGCCCTGCATGGAAGTCATTGTTAATATTGATGAAGTGATTATTGTCGAGGTGTCCATTGAACCCGATGTCGAAGTTTCCGTAGACAATCGCATAGGATCCGTTGGCAAATAAGTGCCAATCTTTGGTGATGAGCCATTTTGTATCCAAGCCTCCTAGAAATCCAAATCCCCAGAAGTTGTTTTTGAGATGGATGCGAGCGTCTTCTGTAGGGGTTTTGTAACGGACGTGAATAGCTTGGTCGATCCATGTAGAGCGTAAGCCGACATTGGGGCGCAGGGTTAGCCAAGTGCCGACATAATAATCGCGTCCTAAAGAGAGGTCGAGTTGGTTGAGCTCAGGTGTCCAATGCCCGTTTGCAGAAGTGATTTCTGGTAGGTAGGCGCTATATGTGGCAAGCCACCACACTGGAGCGATGTTTCCATCAGCATGGCTCTCTGCTGAGGCGTTTTGATGGGTCCAGTAAAAAGCGAGATCCCAATTGTCGCGGGGGATCGCATAGCCAGCTCCCAGGCGAAATCCCCAGTCCCAGCTCGGGTCGATGGATTTTATTGTGCGATTTGTAGAATCACTGGGGTTGTGATTGGTATAGGCATAAATGAGATTGTCTTCAGTGGCTCTCCAATAAAGAGCGTCGCCGCGTACCCATAAGTTGTACCCGTCTTTAGCGAGAGGACGGCTCGGTGGGTTATAGCCGATATATTGAGATTCGGTTTCTGCTGCTGTACAAAGAGAGGGAATTGCAAGCACTGCGCAAATGGTGATCAGTTTTGTAGTCATAAGATTCCTAAAAATCAAATTGTCCAGAGAGCATCACCCCTTGAAAAGCGAGATTGCCTTTGATGGTGCTGAAATTTTCTAAGCCATTGCTGCCATTGGAGATCAAATATTGATTCTGGTTAAAATAGAGGTGGTATTCGTAGCCTGCGCGGAATGTCCAGCTGAATCGATCTTTTGCAAAGAGCAGCAGATATTTAAATCCGGCAGAGATATCGAGGATCCCTTTGCCGCTTTCGAAAATCTTTTTTTGTTTCCAATGAGGAGTTCCGACGCGCTCTCCTTTCTGATCCAAATCGAAATGTCCCAAGAGGATCGCGTAATCGGTTTCCCCAAAAAGGCTCCAATGCTTTGTGAACTTCCAATCTGCCGCAAGGCCAAGGGTCAATCCGAATCCCCAAAACTCGTTTTTTAACACTCCTTTCACAGACAGGTCGGGATCGGTGCTGAGGTAGTCAAAGTGAAGTTTTTGATGGATCCACGCCGAGCGTACGCCAAAGTTGGGGCGAAGAGTAAAGAACTTGCTGATGTAATAAGCGCGTCCTAAGCCGAGGTCGATTTGATTTAAATCAAAATTGAAATGCGCTTTAGAGTGTTCAAGCTCGAGGATGGCCGAATTGAATGCTGCGGGACCCCAAGTGGGGGATGGGATGTGGTCGCCACCCTCATTTTTGACAGAGGATTTTCCATCTGTGGCGTAGTGGGTCAAAAAGAGTGTGAGGTCCCAGCCGTCGTGGGGAAGAGTGTATCCCATACCGACTCTGCATCCGACATCCCAGTCGAAGTGGATGTTTCGAAAATCACGGTGAGGGAGCGTTAGATCAGAATTAATGACATAGCAATTGATGAGATTGTCTTCTGACATTTGCCAAAGGAGAAGATCTCCGCGCACCCAGAGATTTGTGGCGTTAGTGAGGATCGGATTAACGCTCTGATTTCTAATGTTGGGAGGCGGCTCCGTGGAAGATTTTGTGTCAGCGTAGCTGAAGAGAGGAAATCCAAGTAGGGCTAAAAGGAAAATGGCTTTGTAGCTCATATAATGCCTTTTGAAGAAACCTGCGTTAGGTTTTTATTTTAAACATGGAGTTTAGGTTTTCTCAATCTTTTTAGTCAAATTGCAAAATATTTTCCTGTTTTTGCCGTGGTTTCTTTTGTCATTGAAAAACAGCGGAGGCGATTTTATAATCATGCTGTGGTGCTGCTGTTTGAGTGTAAACGAAAAGCTTCAACACAGAGATTAAGTTCCTTGTCTTTCTCTGTGGTAAAATTACATATGGCAACACAACCATCATGCGTCAACAATTCGGAGGAACATGGAACGCTGCGCAATTTTTAGTTGTTTGGGATTGGGAGATGGGCTTATCTCTTTGGTGCTCTCTCACAATCTGGCTCTGAATGGAGCGCGAACAACGACGTTTCATCCGTTTTTGCAAGGATTACAAGCATGGTTTCCTGCGCTTCCGATTAGCCCCTTTCCTTCGCTAGATTCTCTTGAAGAGAGCTTGTCTCGTTTCGATCGATTTTTTATTATGTATGAAAGATCGGCGCGGATGAAAGCAATTCAAGAGTACTGCGAAAAATATTACCCAGAAAAAACGACGGTGCTTAATCCGATTGCTACACCGAAGACGAATTATCCTTACTGGGAAAATGGGCGCTTTGATGGGAGACGTCCGTTTGTCGATAATTTATACGCGTATGCCCGCGATAGTTTGCGCTTGCCGATTGTCACAAAAGGCAATGGGATTGTGATCCCATCGGGAATCGTTCCTCGCCGGGAGTTGAACCGCGTGGTGATCCATCCCATGAGTTCTCGTCCGGGCAAGAATTGGCCTGCCGCGAAGTTTGTGCGCTTGGCTGAGAGGCTAAAGAGATTGGAATATCGCCCTGTGTTTATCTTAACGGAAGAAGAGAAGAAGGAGTGGAATTTAGCTGAGATCGAAGCGCCTCAATTTTCGAATTTATCAGAAGTGGCGGCTTACGTATGCGAGTCGGGATATATGATCGGCAACGACTCAGGGGTTGGCCATCTGGCATCTTGCATGAGTCTTCCTACGGTAACGATCTGCCGCAGCCGGCAAACTTCTCAATTTTGGCGCCCTGCATGGAGCCGCGGCTCCGTTGTTGCGCCTAAAGAATGGATCCCTAATCTCAAAGGAATGCGCTTAAGAGATGAGCATTGGAAGAAATGGGTGAGTGTTGCGCGCGTGTTTGCTAATTTTCATCATCTGTCGAGGGATGATGCTGAGCTTGCTTGTCGACACTAATGAGTTTGGCGAACTTTGCGACGAGCGAACGCATCGATTGCGCTTGAGGAAAGAAGACGTCGTAGGTGAGCCCCAAAGAGGTGTGATAGGCTTTTTGGATAATCCCCGATCCGAAGTCTTTATGAAAGACCACAGTGCCCGCTTCAAAGATCTCTTCGTTGCCCTCATAGCTCGTTTCTGTGGATTGATGGGATGAGAAGCTTTGGTGGTACGCTTGTAAAAAGTGGGAAGGGATCTCTTTGAGGAAGCGAGAAGGGCGCATCATGCGAGGCATTCCCCAGAGATAGCGGGATCTAGCGGCGGTAAGACAAAGGAATTCCTTTGCGCGCGTCATACCGACGTAGCAGAGGCGTCTCTCTTCTTCAAGAGCCTCTGCACTTTCTAGCGCATTGGCGTGAGGAAAGAGCTCCTCTTCCATTCCGACGATAAAGACGGTAGTAAACTCGAGGCCTTTTCCATTGTGTAGGGTCATGAGGCGCACGCTGTCTTGAAAAGATTGTTTTTCATCGGCGGAGGGTTTCAAGGTCAACTCTTCGAGAAAAGAAGAGAGCGTGGGGGTGGCAGCTTCGAGTTCCCATTCAGCGGCCTTTGAGACAAGCTCTTCGAGGTTTTCTCTTCTTTCTTCATAAGTTTCGGGATCTTCTTTGAGGAAATCGAGGTAACGGGATCTTCTCATCGCCTCGGAGATTACCTCATGCAAAGGCAGTTTGGCTTTGACCATCTCGCGCAGTGCGAAAATCATGTCGGTGTAGTCTTTTAAGCCTTCAAACTGTTTTGGTGAGGGTTTGAAAGGCAGCTTTCTTTCGACGATATGTGCGCAGCAGGTGAGAATGTCGAGCCCGTTTTCGGTGGCACATGTGCGCAGTTTGGAAAGAGTGGCTTCCCCTAACCCTCGTTTGGGTAAATTGATCGTGCGAGAGAAGGCGAGGAAGTCGGATCCTCCCAACACCATGCGTAAGAGAGCGAGGATATCTTTGATCTCGCGCCGTTGATAGAAGGAAAGTCCGCCGACAATCTGATAGGACACGCGCTCTCTAAGAAGCGCATCTTCAAAAGTGCGGGATTGGAAATTGGTGCGGTAAAAGATCACGCAGTCTTGTAGAGGAATGTGTTGATTGCGGTGGATTTGGCTGAGGCGCCGGATGACAAATTCTGCTTCTTGCCTCTCTGTTTCGGCGATATAGAGGCCGATCTTTTCCCCTTCTCCTCGATCGCTCCAGAGATTTTTCTCGTAGCGGCTAGAATTGTGTTTGATCAGTTCGTTGGCAGCCTCGAGAATGTTGGCTCTGCTGCGGTAATTTTGCTCTAAGGGGATGATCTTTGCCCCTGGAAAATCCCGTTCAAAGTTCAAGATGTTCTGGATATTGGCTCCGCGCCACGAATAGATCGATTGATCGGGATCTCCGACTGCAAAGACATTGTGGTGATTGGCTGCAAGAAGGTGTGCGATTGTATATTGCGCGGCATTCGTATCCTGATATTCGTCGATCAGAATAAAGGTCCACCGTTTTTGGTAGTGGGCCAAGGCATCCGCATCTGCTCGAAAAAGCTGGACGGTCAAATAGAGTAAATCGTCAAAATCGAGCGCTTGATATTCTTTGAGTTTGCGTTGGTAGAGGGCATAGACCTCGTGTAAGCGGGGGTCGTCTTTTTCCACATGGTCGGGATCGACAAGAGCATTCTTGGCCTGGGAGATTGCGTGCCGCATGGTTTTTAACAGCCCTTTTTCCTCTTGCAGATTGAGGGAAACGAGGCATTCTTTGACCACTTTTTCACTGTCTTCTTCATCGAAAATCGTAAAGTCGCGCGAATAGCCGAGGAGATGGATCGATTCGCGCAAGATGCGCGCGCACAGACTGTGAAAGGTGCAGGTAAGCACTTGCTGATGGGTCGTCTTTAAGATCCGGTGGCGCATCTCTTCAGCGGCTTTATTCGTGAAGGTGACCGCAAGAATTTCCGATGCAGGCACGCCCAAGCTGAGAAGATGGGCGATCCGATGGGTGACGATCCGCGTTTTTCCTGATCCGGCGCCGGCTAAGACGAGAAGAGGTCCTTCGACATGTTCGACGGCAATCTGCTGCTGGGGATTTAAGTGTTCTGACATGAGGTGTAGCGAATGTAGGTTCCGACCATGATAGAAGATCGGGAATTTCTTAGCTAGGTGCCATCGCAAAAGAGATTTCATAAGGCGCTTCTTCGCGCGGGTCGTTTTCGTTGCCTTCATGAATATTGTGATTACATAACGAACGTTCGACTTGTGTTTTCAATCCTTCAAAAAAACTCTTTTCGTCCGGGTATTGGAAAACACCCCAGTTGTCGATATAAAAATGGCCGGTCTCTGGCGAGTACTGGAAGGAAAAGACGTGTCCAGGGACATTCACGCATCCGCTGAGTTCTTGTCCTTCAGGAAAATGGGCGGCGGTGTCTTTGAATTGCTGTTCATATGTTCCGACAGTCGCGTGGCTGGAGAAGCGGGGGCTGGGGTGAAGGGCGTCAATGGGCAAGTCTTTGTGGAATTTTTTCATTTCTTTTTGGAGTTCTCTGTCAAAGAGCTCAAAACATTGCTTTTGGAGTGCTTCCGATGGATCTTCGAAAAGGGTGTCTGGATTCAATTCTACAAGGAGTCCGCTTTTAAAAATGAGGCGGAGTCTTTTTTCTTCGTCTCGTTCTGCTTTGGGAAGGGTGCTTAATTCTTTGAGCTTACGCGCGCATTTTTGCAGTTTTGCTTGTTTGTATGCAGGGAAATCAAAATGGAGATCTTTTTGAGCCTCGTAGACTTTTTGTTGGAGTTTATTGGCTGTGAGAACCAAAGGATGTGTGACAAGAATGTCTCGCAGATAATCGGGGTCGTCTAATGTTGTTTGCAGGGTCTGAGCAAATTGGTAGTAAAAGACATGCATGTTATCCAGTGGAACGAGAAGCGAATCGTATCGGGCTTGTTTCATTAAGCTCGACGCTTGTCCATAACAGGTTCCTTTTTTGAGTTCCTCTATGAGGTGATCGATAAAAGTTGTGTCACTCCCTAAACCCATGGTTTTACAGTATGCAAGGTGAATTTTTGGATATGTGCGTTTGAGGTAAGTGACCGTTGCTAAAAGGTCTTCCGGTGCTTTTTGGGGATCGTGAAGGGTGTTTGCACGGATACGATAGGGAATGCTTTTGGAGAGAAGCTCGGCTTGGGCGTTTTGAACTGGACTCTTTTCAGGCGCGTAAGGTGCAGTTGGGGCCTTTTCTGGTAAACCTCTTCTGTTACTATCAGCAACTGATAATGTCATCCTAATTCTCTTAGTTATAATAATGTTCTATAATCATTATAGCATAGTTTTGATAAAAATTCAACTTAATTATATTAATGAAATAGAGGTAATAAGACGCAAGCATTGCTTGTCGGGTTTATTAAGAGAATGTGTTGTTAAGAGGCTGAAATAGAGATGTTTATGACTATACCGAACGGAGGCTAAGGAAGGGGGCGTAATAGCGCCCCCCTTATTCTCAGGAGGATTACCGCTGTCGCATGCTGAATGTGAGGGTCGGAGTTGAACTGAATCCAAGACGTGATAATCTAAGTATAATTTTTCTTTTTCTTGGATCGATATCTGGGAGGGCCTTCTTTAATAAAGTTAATGTGTTAAAGAGCTTTTGCCGTGTCCCTTCAAATTTTTCAATTAACTGGTTTCGATTCCTTAATTCACGAGTACGTTGTCTTTGAGATTTTGCTCTTGAAGGAAGGTCTAATTCTTTCTTTAGCGCTGAATACGTTTTCTTAAGATGTTTATAGTCTTCCATGAGCGGTGCTATCGTCAGTTCTCTCATTAGTATCCCAAACAACGTGACATTTTTTTGATGTGTATTCCATGTGTTTCTCTCTAGTTTGCCTTGGATGCTTGGATAAGCACGATTCGTTTGAGGGACAGTGTCATTATTTAGATTTAGCATTTGTAAAATTGCGTTAGATCTTAAAGCATACGCAAAATAAATTGCAGTACGAGAGGTTAATGGATTGGCCTCTAGGTTAAGTGATTGCAGAGTGGAGTTGGAGGGGAGATCTGTGGTTGTTAGGAGTCTTGGCAACGGACGGGGTATAGAGGCGTTGTAATCGAGAGCATGGGCTAAGTCGCCGCCTGCGATATCCGTTAAGTTGTTGCCTTCCAGGTTAAGTGATTGCAAGTCGGAGTTAAAACGTAGAGCGTGAGCTAAAGCTTTAGCTCCCGTATCCTCGATGTTTGCTTCTGAAAGAGATAGGTGGGTTAAAGTGGAATTAGTGGCTAAAGATCGACTCATTGCCGCAACACAAGAGGGATCGACTGTAGATATGTTGATTCCGAGATTTGTTAAGCTTGAGCTAGCGGTCAGAGAAGAACACAATTCCACATCTTTATCGCTAAAGTTAGCAGTATAAATACGAAGTATTTGTAAAGTGGAAGAGCTCTGGATTGATTGTGTAAATTCTGGACAGGGTTGGTGGATTTCTAGACTAGATAAACGAAGGCAAGTTAACGAGGTATTCGTGCTTAAATGACGACCAATTGTTTCCAGGTGAGTTGCGGTGAGACTTCCTGAAATAGAAATGTCAGTGGCAGCGGAATGCTTTTCTAATCTCTCTGCTAAATTATCGTTGCTTATCCTGACCAGCCGAGCTTCTTGAGTGACCGGTGTTGAACTTGATGCTGCCATAATAGCTTCCTTGTTGTTTTGTTATTTTATGTACGTTATATTATATCATTAATGTTTAATTATTAGAACTTAATTAATTATTTAACTAGTTAATGCTGTGGATAATGTGTAAGTATTTGGTTCTTAGAAGTCTAATTGGCCTGAGAAGGTGACCCCTTGGTAGGCGAGATTGCCGCCTGCGGGTGTGCCGAGAAGAAGAGAGGTGCTTCCTCGGCTTTGCTGGAACTGGTTTTGGTTGAAATAGATGTGGTATTCATAGCCAATTTTAAAGGCCATGGCCCAATCCCCTTCGGCAAAGAGCTTGCCCCATTTTAGCCCGAGATCGATGTCGACAATGGATTTTCCGCTGCGAAAGGATTTTTTAAAGTCCCAGTCTTCGCCCCCTTCTGTCTTTCCGTGCTGGCTCACATCGAAGCATCCTAGCAAAAGAGAGTACGCGACATCGCTGTAAATGCTAAATCCCCAGCCGATTTTCCAGTCGCTATCAAGACCCGCTACAAATCCCAGGCCCCAGAATTGGCATTTTTGGAAGATGTGTTGTTTATCTTTGCTCTCATCGCGGTAAGAGGTGTTGAACGTTTGATACACCCAAGTCGATCTTGCTCCCCCATTGGGGCGTAAGGTGAAAAATTTACTGACGGCGTATTCTCTTCCAAGAACGAAATCGAGTTGATTGAGTTTGGCTCTCCATTTCGCATGCGCTTTTTCTAGGGGTTCAGGAAGCAGAAAATCTTCGTTGGGCTGAAGAGTGCCGAAGACCTCGTCTCCTCCCTCATTTCTGGTTTTACCGCGTCCTGTATTATGGATTTGGGTGTATTGCAGTTCGAGATCCCATCCATCATGAGGGAGGTTATAACCAATATCTAAGCGGTAGCCCCATTCTAATCGAGGTTCAGGTTGTTCGAGCTGTCTGATCAGATGTGGGGACGATTCTCCCTTCGCGCAATAGACCAGATTATCCTCTTGCCCTTTCCATAATAATACATCGGAGCGAAACCAAACATTCCAGCCCTTTTCTAAGACAGGGCGGAGAGGTGGATTGACGGGAGGGGCGGGTGTTGTGTTTTCGAGCGCAAGAGTTCCATTGGCGGAATCACTTTGTGCCAGGGCATGTGCGTGACAGCAGGGGCAGTGGGGAGAGGGGCGTTGCTGCTCGCTATGATAAGCCAGCGGATCTTGGCCTTTTTTTTCTTCCACAAATCCACTTTGATTCGACGGGGAAGATCTGCCGCTGGGATTCGGAGTGCCAGGTGTTGATCTGCCCTGAGGATTGGAATTCGATGGACCGGAGTTATTAGGAAGCGCAGGGTTTGCCGGCGCTTGAGGCGCTGCGGGAGTCGGCTGTTTTGTGGCAGGTTGTATGTTGGGATATGAGGACCTGCCTCCAGCAGGCCGTCTTCCTGATTGCGCAGCACCCACTTCTTCCTCTCCCGCAATCAGATGGATTTGAGCAAGCAGCAGGCAGAAGATGCTCAAAAGCCGTGTTCTCATCGTTGTTTCCTCTTAAAAATCAATTTGCGCAGAGAGGCTTACCCCTTGATAGGTCAAATCGCCTGTCACCGGATTAAACAGTTCAAAGGCGCTATTGCCGTTCGACAGAATGAATTGGTTTTGATTAAAGTAGTGGTGGTATTCATAACCTGCTTTAAAGGTGAGACCAATGCTCTCATCCCAGAATGTGCGGCACCATTTGATTCCTAAAGCGATATCGAAAATCGCTCTTCCTGTGCGGAAGCTATTCGAAACATCCCAGAGGGTGGATCCTGCAGCTTTCCCTTTTTCGTCGATATCGAAAAAGCCGAACAAAATAGAGAGATCGGCATTGCCAAAGAGGCTAAAGCCAGCTCCCAAGCGCCAATCGGAATCGATTCCGCCTACAAACCCAAAGCCCCAGAAGCGATTTTTAAGATCGACGTCTTGGTCGGGGCCTACAGAAAAGTCGTAATCAATTCGGTATTTTTGCTTAATCCACGTGCTGCGCATCCCTGCATTGGGGCGGATGGCGAGGTATTTTCCTACGAGAAATTCCCGTCCTAAATTCAAATCCACTTGATTTAAGAGGTTGTGCCAGTTGGCATGGAAATCTGTTCCTGTGTCATTGACATTGGCAGCATTCACATAGAGTTCAAAGAGAGCATCATGTGAACCGCCACTTTTCACTTTTCCTTGAGCGGTATTATTGATGCGCATCCAGTCAAGCTTGATATCCCAGCCATCGTACGGAATGTTGTAGCCTGTTCCGAGTCTGAAACCCCAGTCCCAGTTAAAATGAACAGTTTTAAAGTCTCTTTCGATGCGGCTCGCGCTGTTAAATCCTTTGTAAGCATACGTGAGGTTTTCTTCCACTGCTTGAAAGACAAGAGCTTCTGCCTTAAACCAGAGGTTGATCCCATCTTGCACGATCGGTCTAACTGGCGTGTTGTATAGGACCGTGGGCGGTGTTTCGGCAGAGGGTTGTAATTTAGGGGTGGGTTGAGAGCTGCTGCCGTAGTCTGCGATGAGAGAGCTCGGCGTGAATTCAGGTTGGAAGAGTGGCTCTGTTGTGTGCTCGAAGCTGTCGACTTGAACTGCGGAAATTTGAGGTGAGACTTCAAGAACAGGTTCTGGCACTGGAAGTGTTGCCTGAGGTTGTTTACTCTGTGCGGGAGAGCGTGTGTCTAGGTAGTGAGAGAGCTCGACTTTGCGCACGGGTTGAGAACTTTTTTGTTCCAATTGCTGTATTTCTTCTGAATAACATTGTGATATTAAGATAAGAGAAATTGGAAGGAGATAGATCTTTTTCATCTGCGGACCTTTTTTTAACGTGTCCTTATTTAATTTGCACGCTATCAAATTATGAATTAAATTAAAAACAAATTAATTGATGTGAGTGAAGATAATTAACAAGATGGCAGGATGTCATGAGTCTTGTTGCGAAAATATGTAATTTTACAACAGAGAAAGGAAACCACAGAGGGATCTGCCATTTGCGAGCACAGGCGCATATACGGTGCCCCATCAGATTTGGTGAATTTTGACACAGCGCGACGCAGTCAAATTCGCGAACATGTGATACCCAGAAAAATAGTTGGCAGTGAAGATTCTCTCTCAGCTGAAGCAGAAAGCTTCTCCCGATTAAGGGGCAATCAGTCCAGTGCCACGAATGGCAAAGAGGGCATCTAGAGTAACTTG
>JAGVMG010000018.1 GCA_020053915.1 Parachlamydiales bacterium
GATCGCTCCCACTTTTTAGAAATCCTCTCGATCCAAGATAGCATTGCTGACAAAGCGGAAGACATTGGAATTCTCTTAACATTGCGCCCTTTAGATCCCTTTGGCAACTTTGAAGAGGAAATCCTTTCTCTTTTTGCAAAAAATGCAGAAGTCTTCTTCCAAGCGAAACGAATTATTGAAGAGATCGATGAACTACTCGAATCCTCCTTTGGAGGGATTGAAGCGGAAAAAGTCAAAGCGATGGTGGAACAGACAGCTTATCAAGAATACGAGGCAGATAAGTTACAGAAAAGCCTGTTGAAAACGCTGTTCTCCAATGGTGACACCTTGTCAACCCCTTCGTTTTACTTGTGGCTGCGTTTGATCGAAGAGATTGGCGCCCTTTCCCATCTTTCAGAAAGATTGGCAAACCGCATCCGCATGATTTTAGAACTCAAATAGGCATATTTTGCCCTAACAAATACTCAGGGAATGGAAGTCGAATCGATTCTAAAAATTCTCGTGCTCGTGGTTGGATTCTACATGGCTTGGAATATTGGGGCCAATGATGTCTCCAATGCGATGGGCACCTCTGTTGGCTCGGGCGCTTTAACCTTACGAAGAGCCGTATGCCTTGCCGCTGTTCTTGAATTTGCAGGCGCATTTTTCGTTGGAGCCAATGTATCTGAAACGGTTCAGAAGGGCCTGATCGATACCGATATGTTTTTAACCGAGCCGATCATTTTAATCCTCGGAATGACAGGGGCTCTATTTGGAACGGGAATTTGGCTGCAGATTGCCTCTTATTTTGGATGGCCTGTATCTACCACACACGCTATTGTCGGCTCGATCCTTGGATTCGGTGGAGTGGTCGGCGGGATGGAAGCCATTCAATGGGGAGAAACCCTATCAATCGGGCTAAGCTGGATCACCTCTCCTCTTTTAGCGGGTGTGATCTCTTGGTTTATTTTCGGTGTCCTGCAGCGCAATATCCTCTTTGCAATTAACCCTACCGAAGCGACAAAAAAATTGATGCCCACATTAGTGTTCATCTTTTTTGGAACCTTCTCCTTAAGCCTTATTTTTAATGGCCTTGAAAACCTTAACCTCAACTTTTCTTTTCCTCAGGCACTCGGTCTTTCAGCTCTTGTCGGACTTGTTGCAGCGGGCATCGCTTTTCTGATTGTACGACAAATTCCTATCCCTGAGATTGGCACTCGGCCGCCGTCTCGCAACCTTCCACAAAGCGTTGTGAGCCTCGAAAAAGCCATTAAACACTTACAGCGCGTACACGTCGCTTCTTTCGATGAGACACACGAAAAAGTGGGCAACATGCTGCGCGATGTGAAAGCTCTCTCAAGAGAGTTGCGCCAAGAAACACATTTTGCCGAGCGCACATCCGAGTACCACAATGTGGAAAAAATGTTTGTCTACCTCCAAATTTTAAGCGCGTGCTTCGTAGCCTTTGCGCATGGAGCGAACGATGTAGCCAACGCGATTGGTCCTGTGGCCGCCGTCTTAGACATTATTAAAAACGGATCGATTTCAGCAGCTGCAACCGTGCCCTCTTGGCTCCTTGCTTTCGGAGGTATTGGGATTGTCATTGGTCTTGCCACTTGGGGCTGGCGCGTCATTGAAACGATCGGCAAAAAAATCACAGAACTTACCCCCACACGTGGATTCTGCGCAGAATTCGGCGCAGCTACCACGATCTTGATCGCCTCAAAGCTCGGCATGCCTGTTTCTACAACACACTGCCTTGTCGGCGCTGTACTCGGCGTGGGAATGGCGCGCGGGATCCGCGCTTTAAACCTCAACATGATCAAAGAGATCATCCTCTCTTGGGTGATCACCTTACCCGCCAGTGCTGCAATCAGCATCTTGATCTTTTACATTCTCCGCTGGATCTTCATTAGTTAAGGACTACTAGTACATAGTTAAAAAAGTTTTTGCTCTTTGGGCTGCTGTGAAAGCTCCCGCGGCTAAGCGATCGTAAAGGCCGCTGTGTGCAGCCACACAGCTAACTTTACGATCGTTTAGCCCCGGGGCTTTGACACAGCCGAAAGAGTAAAAACTTTCTTAACTATGTACTAGTACATAGTTAAGAAAGTTTTTACATATAACATGCTTTCGCTTAACATGGTTCCATTTCTAAGGAGATTGCCATGGGACAAAAGCAGAAGCATATTACATATAAAAACTTTTTCAACTATGTGCTAGCAGTCTATAAACAATTTTTTTGCATATATTTCAACGTGAAAACTCCGTCAACTGAACAAGCATAAAAGCCTCTGCATTAAATAGTTAATACACAGTCTAATTGCAAACAGAATGCAATTAATAATTTAAACATTGAATGTATCTGCACTTGCACCATATAATTATTATTAATAAATAACATATTAATAATAAATTATGGCTGCATCATCTTCTAGTTACTACCCTTCCAGTTATTCTCAATCCAGCACCTCTACACCTTTATCCGACGATGCCGCACTCTTAGCCATACAGACACTGGGACAAGTCTCAGGTCGCGTAGATGAAAAAGAAGCTTTAAACAAAGCGGCTCATTTAATTAATGCATCGAGAGATCTCACGGCACCTCTTCTCATGAAGCTGATCGACGTCCTTTTGAGCTCTCAAAAACTTGGCTGCACAAAACTCTGGCATGTTTTTGTCCACCTAGAGCCTTTGATCTCAAACAAACAAGCTCTTGCTCAGGCGGCCGCTCAACTTTACCTTCCTGATGCCTCCCCTGTCACGCAGGAAAATGCGCAAGGAGCCCTCTGGTTTGCTGCATACATCGGAGATACAGATCTGGCTTGGGCAGCCATAGAGCGTGGTGCAGATGTTAACGTGTCCCTCTATCGAGGAATGACAGCGCTTCTTCTTGCCTGTAAAAAAGGACATGACGCATTTGCCAACCTCATGCTTGATAGAGGCGCTAATGTTAAATTCATCGGTGGAACACACAATCATGAAACGCCATTGAGCGAAGCCCTTTTTAAATCCGATCGGATGCCCCTCAGTCTACGCAGATTGCAAGAGCTGGACAAAGGGTTCACTCAAGAGTTCTTAGAAAGAAAAAACATTGCCCACGTATACTCAATACGCTCCATGCCGTCTATTCTAGAAGGCGTTCTTTTTTATTTGGAAGGCTTCCGACCTCGCTATACTCTTCAGCACTTTCTCACGCAAAGCCACTTCTTCTTTGAAACACTCACAACAGAGCTGCTTGCAGGGAAAGGTCCTCTCTACGACAAGATCACTGCATCTCTTTCCCGTGGCATCCTCACAAGTCTTGAAAACCACCCTGAGACGCGGAAATACATCTGCTCCGCAATCGAAGAAATGCTTCTTACCCTGCAAGACTGCTTAGATTCTGAAGTAGCAGAATTACATGCTCATCCAGAACTCATGGTGCAAAAGGCCCTCAAACGCCTTGCTGCAGGAAAACCCGCTGCTTGTTTCGGAGTGACCCTGGTCAGCAGCAAATGGATATCAGGTGCTCCCAATTCACATGCATGGGGACTTGTGATCTTCAAAGACGGCAATGGACCCACGGACAGATACATCGTGCATCGATGCAATCGTGGTCTTGGCACCTCGGCGGATTCATCTGGCATTTTTACACGCATCTTCTCTCATGATGAGCTCGAAACTCTTCTCCAAGACTACTATCAGGCAGCTAACTGGAAAGAGGAATATTTTAGCTCACAACGAGGATCTCACAGCAACATTGAGACGCAGATGAACGCGACCGATGATTACGCACGACTGTTTCAATTCGGAGTACAAACCATTGACAAATGCTGCTGCGCAAGAACGAGATCCATTGCAAAAGCTTCGTTAGTAAGTATATTTCGGTTGATGAACATCGGAACACTCAGCATCCGACAAAAAGGTCAAAGAGCAGGTAACTGCTGTTATATAAGCAAACGATCGATTACAACGATTCTTCTTGAAGGATTGCTTCGTCCAATGGGGCTTGAAGCCCTTTCTAAAAGCATCATGGCTGCGCACACCTCTTATACACGCCCTCAATTACTTTCCAGTTACTTGGATAAGCATTACAAATACAGTTCGAGTCCACACCGCCCCGATGAAGAACTCCTTAAAGAAACTCTCGCAAAAATAACTCAAAAATCCCATACAACTTTCGATGTTTCTCTATTCTCTCCAGAGCTCAGACATCGTCTGGAAACTCTCAACACTCCATTCGCTCAGGTTTCTTTCGCATCTGGTCTGGGAACTGATCACCACCCTCTTTTAACACGCACTCTGAAAGACGCTCACGAGCTTGATACATATGACCATTTAAAGCCTTGGATTAAAAGCATCGAACTACCCAAGCTAGAACTCTCTCGCATTTCTCTTACCCCTTCTCTGAATAGACTCGAGGAACTCGATCTCAGTGATAATCAATTAAAACATCTCGCCATTCCTGCTTTACCAAGTTTAAAAAAGCTAAAAATCAACAACAATCAATTAGAAGAAATATGCGTCTATAATTTGCCACAGCTAAAATCCTTTTCCGTTAATAACAACATGCTGAAACACGTTGAAATGGCAGGCTTGCCCAGACTAAAGGATGCCGATCTTTCTTATAATCAACTTCAGGTGGGCCCCGACTTAAAACTCTTGCCAAAACTGGCCAGTCTTGCGCTAGAATGGAATAGATTAAAAACTCGACCTGATCTAGATCCAGAAAGAAATTGTTATCTCACAGTCTTCGCTAATCCTTGCAGTTTTATAGAAGATCCAGAATCCAGCTCATTCAGCAAAAAAGACCTTGATTTTTTGCCTGACCTTATGACTGCCTTTAAACAAAAAGGGATCTATCCGGTCGATGCTTCATTCAATGGAAGCCTGGCTGCCTTGTATGACCACCTCATCACATTTGCTCCAGAATCTGATCCCGACTTTTTTAATGCCCCCGTCCACGCTACGGCAATCGATCTTTTTAACCAATTGCCGGAAAATGACAAATCGCATATTTATCCATTCATTGCAATTTTAAACGATCCAGAAAGTTATAACCGCGATTATGGCGCTGAGCATTGCTTTGAAAATAGAGGGATCTTTTATGCTGCGATCCACAATGCGATCTTGTGCAAGTGGTTTTCATTCGAACTGCCTCAAAGAGAAGAACTTCAAATATTGACTCAACGCATTGAACAGACACAATACCCAGAGAAAGATATGACACATTGGGCTACTGATCCCAAAACCAAACATCTGAGTCATCCAAGAAACAATCTTCTTAGGCTCGCAATGGCCTATCACATGCTTGAATCATGTTCGCTACCCGAGCCCCCCTCGCGCTGCTGCTTAATTTTATAAAATGTTAATCAACATCTTATTACCCAACGTCGTGCGCTCCTGGAATATTTCCGCAATGGCCTGCATCCAGTCGGCTCTGCGATTGAGCGCTGGACACCGCCATGCATGAAACCCTTGTTCTCGCAGTACCGGCAGATAAAGATGCTCAATCTCGTACAATGTTTCAATGTGATCTGACGTGAAGCTTAACGGAACAACAACGCAATGCCGGTAGCCCTTTCCCCAACTCGATGACTGCTGGCAAAACTCATTGGTATAGGGACGGATCCACTCCCCTTTGCCGAACTGTGACTGAAAAGAAAGCCGGCATAAGGCTTTTGGAAATGCCGTTTTGAGCTGATGAAAGGAGTGTTCGCATTCACTCGCATACAAATCTCCCGACGCAATAAATGTCTGGGGAAGACCGTGTGCTGAAAAGAGAAGGATCGTCTCTTCTTGGGAGATCTTGTTCTCCTGCAAAAATTCTTCAATTCTGCGTTGGAACGCGTTAAGAAAAGCGGGGTGATTGGGATACGACTTGATCCAGCGCATTTTGTTTACAGTCGTTGGACTTAAGTTCTGATGAAACCACCGCGCAATGCTGCCTGTCGTGGCATAACTAAATTGAGGAAAAAGAGGAAAGACGCGAATTTCATCGCATTCCAACGCTTCACACTCTTGTCTAAATGCGCTATGCGTGTTTTGGATATACCGATGAAAGGTGAGTACTTTTTGCTGCAAGATTTCAGAGACGGCTTCCGCCACCGCTTGCGTGTCATCATAAATGGGAGATTTCCCACCGATAAGCTCATAGTCGGGGGCGATCTTAAGCGCTCGTTTTTTAGCCACCCGGGTAAAAATTAACCGATGCAACCAGCCTGGAAAAGGAGAACGGATCACATCCTGATCTGTAAGGAGAGCTGTTAAGAACGGACGCAACTCCTCCAGATCGCGAGGGCCTCCAAAATTGACGATAAGATAAGCTGTTTTCTTTTCCATAAACACCCTTTTAAGCGATAAGACAATTCTATAGCTCTCACAATTCCTTGCAATCCAAAATCTTGCAAAATTCGCGATAATCCTCTTGTAAAGTCCGCAAAGATGTATACAATTGAAGTACCCGAGGCTCAAAATCTGGTTTTTTAAGGAGATTTACGTTCATGTTGCGTTTTGTGTTTTTAACTTTGATGGCGTTTCAATTCATTCTTTCCGGATGCAGTACGAGCGAGAACTCTTCAGAGCGAAGATTCGCGATCGATCCGATGTGGAACTCCCTTTCTCTGAAGGGAAGAGAGAGCAACCTTACAGGATTTGCCACAGATTTATTGCAGGAAATTGGCCGTGTCGAAAAAATCAATTTTGTTAAAGTCTCTGTTAGCTGGGACCAATTGATTCCAGGATTGATGAATAAAGATGTCGAAGCGATCCTCATTTCCATGAGTCCTTATAACTTTAACCAGAATCAATTTGATTTTTCTGATCTTTTCCTAAACACAGGACCTGTGCTTGTTGTTCCTAGCTCTTCTCGTGTTTCTGCTTTAAATCAACTCGACGGAAAAGAGATCGCGGCCATCTCTGGCACAAGTGGAGCATTGATTTTAGAAAAATACCCAGGCATCTTGATCCGCAATTACGACTCGATCCCACAAGCTTTGAATGCGATTGTCAAAGGCGATATCGATGGCGCCCTTGTTGATATCCTGACTGCTACAGCTTATTTGCAGGACATCTACCATGGCTCTCTTAAAATTGCGACTCCGACGCTGAATGACTCAGGTCTTCGCATGGTGTCATTGCATAATGCAGCACCCGATCTGATCGAAGGGTTTAACGAAGGGCTCGAAAAACTTAAAAGTAACGGGACCTACGATAAACTCTTAAAAAAATGGAGTCTTACCACGGAACAGACGAACTCATAAAATACGGCATTTATCGTGTTCGCTGTATTCTGCACGCACCCGCTCAAGTTCTGTCTTATCTACAGGACAAGGTTTAAGATCCCAGATCAACTTAGCGTAATTGTGGATCGATTCATCTGTCGAAAATTTCCCCATGCTAGCCATATTTTGGATGGCGCATTCCGCCCACTTTAAAGGCTGAAGATAGAGCTCTTCGACTTTTTTCTGTGCGGCGTAGTAAGCGCGTAAATCATTCAAGACAAAGTAGCGGTCCGCCCCATTGCCATTGAGAGGCTCGAGCAGGGAGCGGTAAATCGTACAATGCGATTCATGTTCCTCATCATTCTCAGCAAAGGTGCGATCGCACAAGGCTTCTAGCGCCGCATGCACCTCTTTGTCATGCATGGAGATCTCCCATGGATTATAAGTATGCGATGCACGCAAGGCCGCATTTTCGGGAGCCGTCTTTCCAAATCCAAACGGCCACCACGCATCGGTGATCTCTTGGTGGATCTCAATATTGGCTCCATCTTCTGTTCCAATGGTCAGTGCGCCGTTCATGGCAAGTTTCATGTTGCCGGTTCCCGACGCTTCCATCCCCGCTGTTGAGATCTGCGCGGAAAGATCAGCAGCGGGAACGATTAATTCTGCTCGAGAGACATTGTAATTTTCGATAAAGATAACATTGAGCTTCTGATTGACAGCGGGATCCTGATTGATTTTCCGGCCCACGCAACAAATCAAATGGATGATATTTTTGGCTATTTCATAACCGGGTGCTGCTTTACCGGCAAAAAGGATCATCCGCTTAATGGCGCGCGCCTCTGGGTTTGCCTTGAGCTCTTGATAGAGCATGATGGCATGCAAGATATTCATGAGCTGCCGCTTATATTCATGCAACCGTTTGATCTGAACATCGAAAAGCGCCGTGTCATCTAAGACGTGATAGTAGCCAAGAGCTTTGCCTTGGACATCGCGGATCGGATTGCGCTCTTTGAGAAATTCAATCAAAGCGCGCTTATTTTCTTTCTTGATTTCGAGAAACTCTTTTTGCGCTTCGGGATCTGAGGCAAACGGTGCCAACGTGCGCATGTGCGGAAAGTTGGTGAGCCAGCTCTTGCCGATTCTCTTCGAGATAAAGTGGGCTAGCTTCGGATTGCAATATAATAACCACCTACGCGGGGTGACCCCATTAGTGACATTCGTGAACTTCTCCGGATACATCTCGTAAAAATCTTTAAAAATATCTCGTTTTAAAATTTCAGAGTGTAATTCAGCCACTCCATTCACATGACGAGATCCATAAATTGCAAGATGCGCCATTTTCACCTGGCCCCCTTCAATGATCGACATCCGCCGCACCTTTTCTTCATCATTGGGATACTTGGAACGGATGGCATTGCAAAAGTCTTGATTCAAGCGCTCGATAATGTGGTATTGCCGCGGCAGAAGATAATGTAAACGGGTTTGATTCCACTCTTCTAAGGATTCTCTTAATACCGTGTGATTCGTGTAATTAAAGCACGTGCGCGTAATTTCCCATGCTTCTTCCCAACCGCAGTCATGTTCTTTAATAAGCAATCGCATCAACTCAACAACAGCTAACGCTGGATGGGTATCGTTAATGTGAATGCGCACTTTATCGGAGAGGGTGCTCATATCGGGGAAGTGGTGCAAATGACGGCGCAAGATATCTTGCAACGAAGCAGAAGCGAGGAGAAATTCCTGTTTGAGACGGATCCGCTTTCCTGTTTCGTTGTTATCATTCGGATAGAGGACATCGGTAAGAGAGGTGTTCTCCGCTGCTTGATCGAGAAGTCCCGCGTTGTAGCGCTGCAACTGAAAATTGCGCGGAGATTCCTTTGTCGTCCAAAGGCGCAGCGTATTGACGTTAAAGTCACTCGCTTCCTTATAACCGATGATGGGAACATCGTAAGCTAAGGCTCTCACCTCTTCATAGTCGGCTAAGTCTAAGACCTCTACCCCTTTTTTATTGACAGCAGGAGTTGTTCTTCCTGCATAAAACACCGAGGTCGCATGCGTATCGCGGCGAAATTCCCAAGGGTTTTCATGCAGTAACCAGATTTCGGGACGCTCGACTTGTTTCCCGTCCCAGATCTCCTGATCAAAAATCCCGTATTGATAACGGAGCCCATAGGCCATGGCAGGATATTGCTGCGTGGCGAGCGAATCGAGTAAACAAGCAGCTAATCTCCCCAATCCCCCATTGCCAAGCCCTGGATCCGGCTCGAAGCGCACCTCGTTCTCATAAGTGCGGCGCATCGCCTTCATGACATGGCGCACAAGCTCCATCGCATGGATGTTGGTCACATTATTGCCGAGGAATCTGCCCGGCATGTACTCCATGCATAAGTAATAGATTTGCCGAACATGGTTATTTTGATAAGTATGTGTTGTTGCCGTCCAGTTAATCATGATCTCTTCGCGCAATGTGAGAGCAAAAGCGCGGTAAAATTCTTCTGGGTTGGCCTCATCGACCGTGACTCCCATCGTCGTGATAAGATAATGTTTGATTTTATGCGAAAGCAGCTCCCCCTGTAATTGAATACTACTTTCTCCCATAAATCCTCCTTATCTCTATTGCTTTCTTTCCGCTTTTATGCGATTAATTTTTTTAATACACAAGAGTCTTCGCTCAAGGTGATTGGCCCATGCAAACGTTTGACTTAATCGTGATCGGTACTGGTCCTGCAGGAGAAAAAGCAGCTGTGAAAGCTGCCTATTTCGGACATAAGGTAGCCATCATTGAAAAGGAGGCAGTGTTTGGAGGGGCTGAAGTAGTCACGGGCACCCTTCCTTCTAAAACTCTTAAGGAAACAGCCCTTTACTTTTCAGGCAAATATGAAAAAGGACTTTTTGGAATCGATCGCGATTTAAAACATGAAGCTTCCATCGAAGATTTTATGTTTCGCAAGAACTTTGTCACCGCATCGGCAGCGACCGAGATTCACGATAATTTAGTGCGTCACGGTGTCACTATTTTTCGCGGAGTCGCCTCCTTTGAGGATCCCCACTCTCTAAGAATTCAGGGAAGTGAGGATGTCATCATCCGAGGAGAGCACATCATCATTGCGACAGGCTCTTACCCCTATCATCCTTCCAACATCCCGTTCGATAGTAAAAAAATTCACGACTCAGACACCATTCTACAGATCGAACGCTTTCCATCTTCTCTCTGCATTGTCGGAGCGGGGGTGATCGGCTGCGAATATGCGACCATTTTTTCGACGATGGGTACAAAAGTCTATCTCGTAAATGATAAAACAACAATCCTCCCCTTTATCGATCACGAAGTTTCAAACGCTTTAGTCGAACAGATGCGAGCAGGAGGAGTGAACGTCCTCTTTAACACCTCTGTAGAATCGATCACACCGCCAAAAAACGAAAATGATCCTGTCCTGATCGAGTTGAAATCGAAAGAAAAACTTCAGGTCGATATGTACCTGTTTGCAGCAGGGCGCAGTGGAAACACAAAGGCGTTGCAATGCGAAAAAATTGGTCTTAAAGTAGGCTCGCGCGAGCAAATTCTCGTCGATGCGCATTACCGCACAAATATCCCGCATATCTACGCCGTGGGAGATGTGATCGGCTTCCCAGCCCTTGCAAGCACGAGCATGGAACAGGGAAGAGTCGCAGTGGCTCACATCTTTCAAACACAAGATTTGCAGCATCTTCCAACGTATTTCCCCTATGGCATCTATACCGTCCCAGAAGTTTCAATGGTAGGCATTACTGAAGATGAAGCGATCGAAAAAAAAGTCGATTACTTGGTGGGTAAAGCCCGCTATGCAGACATGGCGCGTGGTAAAATTCTAGGATCCAAAGGGGGATTTCTCAAACTCGTCTTTAGCAAACAAGATTTTACCATCTTAGGTGTGCATATCATTGGGCACATCGCAACAGAATTGATCCATTATGGCGTGATCCTCGTTGAAGAGAAAAAAAATCTCAACGATGTGATCCAGCAAGTCTTTAACTATCCCACTCTCCACGACCTCTACAAATACGCTGCCTACGATGGGTTAAGCAATTTTTTTGGGCACAAAGTCAAACCGTAAAATGATCCGGTTGGATATACTCAATGAGTATGAAAAACCGACTTATTTTTGCTCTTGTCCAGTTATTAAAGCCTAATGTCCCATCCCTGCAAAGAACACGCCATTTTCTTGTCGTGTCGACAACGGGACTTGGTGATACGCTGTGGGGCACGCCTGCGATCCGCGCGCTGCGCTCTAGCTACCCCGCTTCCCGTATCTCTGTGTTAACAAGCCCGATCGGTCAGGAAATTTTGCGTCATAACCGGCACATCGACGAGATCTTTGTTGTAAAGGACCCTGTTTTTACTGCGCTCATTCCTCTCTATTTCACCTTAAAAAAGAAAGAGATCACCGATGTACTCCACTTCCACACCTCCCAACGCCCCATTCTCCCTTTAACGGCAGTACTAGGAGCCTCCAGCATCGTGGGGACGGCGGGGATGAACAAAGGACTCGATTCTCTTTTGACAAATCCTCTTCCCTCTGCACACATGCATGAGATTGAGCGACGCTTAAAAGTCATTCAACAAGTCGGGGCGCAATCTGTAGATCCCTCTCTTGAACTTTTTATCAGCCCAGAAGATGAACAAGAAGCAGACCGATTTTTATCGGGATTAAACCTCCCCTCTTACCTCCCTATCATCAGTATGCATCCCGGCGCCAAAGATCTTTTCAAACAGTGGCCGCCTTCCCATTTCATCGAACTGGGCCATCGGTTAATACAACATCTCGGCTGCCAGATCCTCATCACCGGAACTCCCGCGGAAAAAGAACTCGTGCTGGAAATCGCAAATAAAATTCCCGGGGCCATTCCCGTTACCCACTTAAAATTGCGCCCTTTTGCCGCTCTGATGAAACGCATGAAGCTCATGATCACAAATGACACAGGACCGATGCATGTCGCCTTTGCTATGCGCACACCGACAGTCGCTTTGTTTACACCCACCGACCCCGATCTTTGTGGTCCTTATCACGCAAAACACGTCAAGGTCATTGCAAAAGAACGCACCTGCACCCCCTGCTTGCGAAAGAAATGCCGCGAACCATTTTGCTTACTTCAGATCGGAGTTTCTGAAGTGACGCAAGCAGCTGTTGAACTATTCCATAACCCACTGTCAGGACCTCCCCATGAAACTCGCAGCTCTCTGTAATAGACTCCACCTACTCACACCCGTCCCTGCATCTGAAATCGCCTCTCCACTTCCTCAAAACATGGGGAGGAATCTATTTAATGGCCCTCCTTCCCCGCTCATTACTTTTTCAGACAACACTATCGAAAGCAACTCTGAAACTCATCCCAGACGTTGCTATTTTGGCGGGATCGGAGCTCTTGTGGAATCTGCTCGGGAGCTCATGGAAGACCCAAAAGCAGAAGTCCACTGTGTGAATCCCCTTCCGTTTGGCTTAGAGCGTACGGGGCGGCTTCAAATTTCTTCCGATTCTGATCTCTTGCCCTTCAATTGGGATCCAGATGAAAAACACTCTACTGACCCGCGTTGCAGTTTGTTAAAAGACTCTTTACTCTTTCAAAAAAAACTGAACAAAGCCATCTTTTATGCTACTGAAGAAATTCCTTTTGTCCACTCTGGGCGCATCAAGCACCTGACTCCTTCCCCAACAAGCTTGGGTCGTTTACAACAACTCGAAGAAATCCCCAACGCAAGAAAATATCTTTCTTCTCTAGAACTGCGCACACAAACATTATTCAGAGAAAGAAACAACCTTCTCTGTTTTAAAGAAGAAGGAGGAGGCTACATTAAACCCTTCGCTCACCTCCTCATCTCCCTTTATCTACAACACACATATCCCACACGGTTCCATCTTCATCGAGATCGTATTTCCACGATCACAGTGGATTCCAAATCTAAAAAACACCGCGTTACCTTTGGCTCAGATCACGCGAGAAATCCCAATCAGATTTTCGACTCTTTGATTGCTACAACATGCCAAAGGGCCCCACTTGAAATTCAACCTCAAGATTGTCAGCTTGCCCCTTTGTGGGAAACCCGCCCTATCGTTGAAGCCTACTCTCTTTGGACAATGAGTATTGCAGGAAACGAGCTCGAAAAACGCCTCAACACAGAGCTCAAAACAGACAAACAGATCAAAAATGCAATAAAGCATTTTTTGCCTTGGCAAACAGATTCCGGTTTAATGGCAACACCCCTAGCCTGGAGAGCATCGGTAGATCAGATCCATGTCACCGCGCACATCAGCACTCGCGTTATGCAGGACTCATTTGAAAAAACCCAGCAACGTATTCAAAGCTACCTCGACAACTTCACGATTGGAGAATGGGAAATGCTATCAGGCTCAGTGGAATTTACTGCCTATGACACAACCCCTTCCAGCGATATACCAGAAGCACTGCGCCCCATTTGGATGAATTGGGGTCCATTAGAACTAAGCCTAGCAGGAGCTCGTGTTAATCTATGACCACATCCCCTCGCATCGCACTCATTATCTTAAACTGGAATGGACTCAAAGACACGCTCGCCTGTTTAGAATCAACAGAGAATATCGACTACCCTAATGTTGAAACGATCATCGTCGACAATGGCTCCACAGATGGCTCTAGCGCCGTGATTCGAAAGCGCTTTCCGAAAATCACCTTAATCGAAAACACAACAAACTTAGGATTTGCGGAAGGCAATAACGTCGGCATCCGCTATGCACTAAAACACGATGCATCCTATATTTTCCTTCTCAATAACGATACCGTGGTCGATCCTCAAATTTTAAACGCCTTTCTCCAAACTTTTGCAGAACATCCAGAAGCCGGCATTTTGGGAGCAAAAATTTACCTTTTCGACCACAAAGACACTCTCGATCATTTGGGCGGCATGTGGAATTCCAGGTCAGCGAGCTTCGATCTCATCGGCAATAGAATGATCGACACTCCCGACCAATTCCAACACCCTCAAGAGATCGATTATGTCTGCGGAGCTGCTTTGATCGCAAAACGCTCAGTGTGGGAAACCGTGGGACTTCTCGAACCTAAATTTTTCCTCATTTGGGAAGAATCCGACTTTTGCTTTCGCGCGCGAAGATCCGATTTTAAAACACTGACATGTCCTCAAGCTAAAATCAGGCATAAAGTTTCCGCATCATTTGTCGGCAAGCCTCATTCCACCTACTTTTGGTGGCGCAATCGCCTCTTTTGGATCGAGCGCAACTGTTCACGTGCAGAAAAAATTAAAATCTGGTCTTTGCACTTGATCCCCGATATCATTCACATGTTGAAGATCCGCGCACTAAAATCACTGCAGCTTCAGATCCTCCGCAGATTTAAACCCAAGGAAGATCACAGAGAACGAGCTCAGAAACTGCTGAAAACAAAAGCCGCCCTCCAAGGGGTTAAAGATTATGTGTTCCGCAGATTTGGCCCTGGACCCGCTTGGCTATTTAAACCACCGCCTAAATAGGAGTTTCTATGCACAAACGCCCTCTTGGAAAATCATCCGTTCAGATTTCACCACTCATGCTGGGAACATGGGCGATTGGAGGGGCGCGTTGGGGAGGGACAAATGAAGCCGATGCAATTGCTGCGATTCAGATGAGCATCGACCAAGGAATCGACACAATTGATACAGCACCTGTCTATGGATTTGGGCTCAGCGAAGAGCTCATTGCGAAAGCGATCCGCGGAAGAAGGGAAAAAGTAATTATTGCCACAAAGTGCGGACTTCTCTGGGCAATGCCTGAGGGATATAATGATCACACCGCAGCTTTAAATCCCACGATGATGGTCCCCGTCGTCAACAACTGCACAAAAGAGAGCATTGTTTTTGAGTGTGAGCAAAGTTTAAAACGACTCAACATCGATGTGATCGACCTTTACCAAATCCATTGGCCCGATCCCGCCACCCCTTTAGAAGAGTCCTGGAGCGCTATGGTGAAGCTCAAAGAACAAGGTAAAGTGCGTGCCATCGGCGTGAGCAACTTCAATTTGGAACAGCTTAAAACTGTGCACGCACTTTATCCCGTTGACAGCCTTCAGTCCCCTTTTAGCCTGATCCACAAAGAGCTACAAGAAGAGATCCTCCCGTTCTGCCAGCAGCAACAGATCGCAGTTCTCGCTTATTCCCCCTTAGAACGAGGACTTCTCACTGGAAAAGTCTCCCTCGAACGGCAGTTTAAACCCGGCGATCACCGTCAGGAAAAAGAGGAATTTTCACTAGAGAACAGAAAAAAAATCCTCGAGAAGCTACAAAAAATCGTTCCGATCGCTGAAAAGCACCACGCCACCTTAGCGCAAGTGGTTCTCCAGTGCACCCTTCACCGTCCGGGCATTACTGCAGCCATTGTCGGCGCACGCAATCCATCTCAAGCTTTAGAAAATGCCCAAGCTCTTCTTTTAGAGCTTTCTTCTCAAGAGAAAGAGCTCGTCTTTCAGGCATTTTAGCGATTGCATTTGACTGAGGAACTCGAAATTGATATAAAGAACACAGCCTATAATCTTACACATCTGAAAACAAATGTTTAGATTTAACCAATTGGCTTTAAAATTCTTAAAGAATATTTAACCTGAAGAAGAACTATGACCCACTCTTTATCACATCGTTGCAGAAAGTCCAAAATCGGCACTTTTTTAAGACCTTTTTTCCGGATGACAGCCCTTCTTCTCGCCGCCTTTGCCCTTGTCGGCTGCGAAAACAATATGGTCATCATCAGCGATGTCGATGAACGAGAGGCCAATGAAATCGTCGTTTTCCTTGCAAGCCGAGGCATCCCTGCCGATAAATTAGCATCGGCAAGTGTCGGTCCCGGTGGAGGCGCAGACACCTCGCCTAAATTCAGTATCTCCGTCAACCAAGGCCAATCGACAGAGGCAATGTCCATTTTAAACCAAAATGGCCTCCCCAGAAAAAAAGGCACAAACCTTCTCGATCTCTTTGCAAAATCAGGCTTGATGTCCTCCGATAAAGAAGAAACCATCCGCTATCAAGCAGGACTTGCTTCCCAAATCGCCAATATGATCCGCAAAATTGACGGTGTCATCGACGCCGATGTGCAGCTCTCCTTTCCGACCAATGATTCCTCTATCCCCACTCCCGGCGCTCAAGCTGTAGCTCCCCAAAGAATCACGGCCGCTGTCTACGTCAAGCACCAAGGAATCTTGGATGACCCTAACAGCCACCTCGTCAGCAAAATCAAGCGCCTTGTCGCTGGAAGCGTTGCCGGATTAGATGTCAATGATGTCACTGTTATCTCCGATAGATCCCGTTTTACAGATGTCTCCTTAGCGCCCGTCGTTGAGCCTTTAGAAATGAAAGGCAAGGAATACGTCAGCATCTGGTCGATTGTCATGAACAAAAGCTCAGCCGGCAGATTCCGCGTCATCTTCTTCCTCCTAACAATCTGCGCCATTGTCTTTGCACTCATTTTAGGCTGGTTGATTTGGAAATTCTATCCGATCTTGAAAAGCAGAGGGGGATTCCGCTCACTATTAAATCCAACTCCCATTGAGGAGATGGAAGGCACCCTGGACGAAGATCTTTCCGATGAAGAGGAAAAATAACAAAGAGCCATGGACAACACCCCTGAGATCGTCTGCCACGCGTTTTTAAACAGGTGCCCTCCGGAACAGAAAGAAGCTCTTATTGGCTATCTCTCCTCTGAAGAAGCCCTCCAGTTCAAAAGCTTACAAGCTCCCCTGGGAAATCCAGAAAAAGGCTTTGAGCTTCCAGAAGAGCTGCTCACGCACGTCCATTTTTCATGGCTAGCTCCAATCCTACGCGCTCTTTCTGAAACAGAAATCCGCCTCTTTTTGTCCAGTTTAAGTGAAATGCAAGTTAAAGGACTCAAGCAACAGCTGCTCTTTTCCAACCACCTGCCCACGTTAAGCCCACTCGCATTAACCTATCTTAAAACCACCCTCTTCGAGCAGATCGCCCCCTCCGACCTCCTGCCTCCCGCATGCCTTCCCACGAGCAAACTCAACGCTTTACTCGACTTTAAGCCCCCGCATTTGCAGCTCCTCGTGGACCTGCTCAGCATGCATGACTTGGCCGTTGAAATCCGCCATATCATCGATACTGTAAAGCTGAAAAGGATTTACTCCCTGATCACCCCATCTCAGCAATCTTATTTAAAGACCCTCTCCCATAAAAAAGAACCCGTTGCGTTTAAAAAAATTGGACTCAATCATTGGAATGGCGATACCGAAGCCCTTCAATCGATCCTCATCCAACGCGGGATGAACCGCCTTGCAAAAGCCCTCTATGGAACTCACCCCAGCCTGATTTGGTATCTCACCCACCGATTCGACATCGAAAAAGGGCAGATGCTGCAAAAACTTTGCACCCCATTAGACCACCCGCGCGCAGCCACGATTCTCACCGATCAAATCGTCAGCTTAAGCGAATCCTTCAAACCCACTAACCCCGCATAAACACATGAAATTCTTTTCTTTGATTTATCACGGCGAGGTTCACCCTGCAACTGAAGAGAAGGTAATCCCCGCGGAACATTTCAGCACTTTAATGTCTGCAGAAGAAATTCTGAAACTCGTAAAAGAAGAGATCATCCGATACAAAGCAGAAGCTGAAAAAGAATGCGACGCCCTCAAAGAAGCCGCTAAAAAAGAGGGATTTGATGCAGGCCTTGCCCTATTCAACGAACACCTCCTCAATTTCGACCGTCAGCTCCGCCTGTTAAAAATCGATTTGCAAAAGCAAATCCTCCCCTTAGCGCTCAAAGCAGCAAAAAAAATTGTCGGCAAAGAACTTGAAGCTCATCCCGATACTATTGTCGATATCGTCCTGCAAAGTTTAGAGCCCATTGCGCAAAATCAACGCTACACCATTTACGTCAACAAAGCAGATAAAGATATTTTAGAAACCAACAAGCCTAAAATTAAAGAAATTCTAGACCACGTTCAAACGCTCACTATCCAAGAGCGCGCAGACGTCTCCCCTGGCGGATGCATCATCGAAACAGAAAGCGGGATCATCAATGCCACTATAGAGAATCAGTGGAGAGCCATTGAAACTGCCTTCGAAAGATACATGAAGCATTAAAACCCCCCAATAGCATAGATTTAGAGGAAAAACGGTTTATCCATGACAAAATGCCGAGCCTTATTCACATTTATCCTTCTCCTTATTTTTATCGGGATCGGCTCTGACACCCTCTTTGCACAAGAAGCGGCTCCCAATGCCCAGCAATTCTTCGACCCTAACGTCCCTTCAACAGCTCCAACGACAGGAGCGATCCAGACCCCCTCCATCATTGAAGAGATGACTGCGATCACCGCAATGGCGCTTTTGCCCTTTGCGATCATGCTCCTCACCTCTTACATGAAAATCGTTATCGTCCTATCGCTCCTCCGCAATGCGCTCGGCGTTCAGCAATCTCCTCCCAACCAGGTCCTCAACGGGATCGCCCTGCTCATGACCATCTACGTGATGTTTCCAACCGGCCTTAAAATGTACCAAGCTGGAGAAGAGTTCATCAAAACAAAGCCTCCAACAGAACTCTTTTCCGCAGACAGCGCCCAATATGCAATCGGAGTCATGGACCGAAGTAAAGAGCCCATGCGCGACTTTCTTCAGCACAACACAACTTCTAAGCATATTACGAGCTTTTACCAACTGGCATATAAATCATTTCCAGAATCCTTCCGCAACGACTTAAAGCCCACCGACTTTATCGTGCTCGTCCCCGCGTTCATCACCACGCAGATTAAATCGGCTTTCGAAATCGGCGTACTCATCTACCTTCCGTTTTTCGTCATCGACCTTGTCACCTCAAACATCCTCCTTGCGATGGGGATGATGATGCTCTCGCCGCTAACCATTGCACTACCGCTAAAACTGCTCTTGATCGTTATGGTCGATGGGTGGACCTTAATTATTCAAGGACTTGTATTATCATTCCGTTAACTGGGAGTCAGACAGATCGATGTATAGCACCGAAATATATCAACTTTCTTATCAGTCTCTGATCCTGATTTTATTGCTCTCAGGCCCTCCGATTCTCATCAGCACCCTACTCGGACTCATGGTCGCGATCTTCCAGGCAGCGACCCAAATCCAGGAACAGACCCTCTCCTTCATGGTCAAATTATTTGCCGTGATGCTCACCCTGCTTTTCATGGGAGGATGGCTCTCTTCGCAGATCATGCAGTTCACAAATAACATTTTCCTGAACTTCTTTAAGTGGGCCACATGAGCGCCACCGACACCTATACAGCTTTTTACGGTCAGCTCGCGAGCTACGCCCCGCTTTCGATGCTCTCGCTTTTTTTACTGACGATCTTCCGCTTAGCCCCCATCATTGCCGTCACCCCCTTTTTAGGCTCAAAACTCCCTGCGAATATCAAAATGGGACTCTGCGTTGTCCTCGCCTTTATCATGCTCCCCCATGTAGTCATGACCAGCAAAACCGCCATCGTCTTTAATTTGACCTACATCTCTTTGCTTGCCAAAGAATTCATGATGGGAATTATCCTCGCCGTCTTTTCCTCCGTTCCCTTTTACATGGCACAAGGATCCGGGGTACTCATCGACTTCGCTAGAGGCTCATCATCCTTGCAAGTCAATGATCCCTTTACACAGACGCAAGCCTCCGATATCGGCATTCTCTACAACTACATCATGATCGTGATCTTTTACGAGGTGAACGGCTTCACCTACTTTTTCGATGCTGTGATGGGATCTTTCGACATCATTCCCGCAGACGGCTGGATCAACCCCGCCTTTTTTTCTTTCCACCATCCCTTCTGGGATACCGTCTGGCATTTAATGACAAAAATCTTCGCGGTTTCGATCCAACTCGCTGCCCCCTCCCTCCTTGCGATTCTCATGACCGAACTCTTTCTCGGCATCGCCAATCGCTTAGCCCCTCAAGTACAAATTGCCTTTCTCGGCATGTCCCTTAAATCCCTCGCAGGACTTTCCATGCTCGCTGTTGCCTGGTTCTTCATCGTCAAGCAACTCGGTGTTCAGCTCCATCTCTGGCTCAAAGAGATTCCCCGAGTCATTCAGACCATGAATTATTAATTCACGCCTTATAGTAAACAAATTTTGAACATGTTCGATATAGCTTCCCGCCCTCCTGCCCATCCTAATATCCTGTTAAAATTTTCTCAAAATAAACACACATCCTAAAGTAATTTTTTTAATTTTTCAACAATCAAATTAAACTTATTTTAAACGTTGAAAGATTATTATTTTATATGTATAATAATGAAATAAAATAAATAAAAAAGGATTATAAAAATGGAAATTAAAAACTCAAGCACTTCAAATCATTACATTGCAGATGTTCTACCATCTGCTGATCATCCTACTATGTATATCGTATCGCTAGATGGAGGAATCTATCATTTTAGCGCTACATATTTAGACGGAGAACCCAATTCAGAACCACAGGAAACCATTGCACACACTTACGCAGTTGCATCGGCTCTTCTTCATCAACAGAGCAGCGCATTTGGACACAATTCAAATGAACCTCTATCGTCTTTTTTCAATCTAGTTCCCAACGATGAAGACGCCTCTGATACGCAGAGTTCTTTTATTGAAAATGATTCCGATGACGAACTGTGGTCAGCTAGTTCATTCTCTTCAGATGAAGAAAGCGATATCAATCAAAATTTTTCAGATGAAGAAATTTATATAGGCATAGACCTCTCTATAGGAGCGTAATTTATTTTTACACTCATCTAACAGACTAGCCCACAACAACTTGCAAGCACAGATGATACGGAAACAACTTAAAACGTTGTAAATGTATTCCTTACGAAAAATCTGTTAATTAAAAATTCATTTAAATTGAATTAAAAATAGTTAAATTATAAAATAATACAACTAAAAACAGCAGGATTTATTATGGCATCCTCAATAAGCAAAGCTAATTTTTTAGATCCCACTTGCCGACCCGAACCAATTCAACACGAGATCGATCGATGTTTTGGGAGGTTGCAACGTCCAAGCAGCTCGTGGATGGTCTTTAATGGAAATCCTCATTACCACATGTTGGGGCAGATCAAAGATCACGAGTTGGTCGTTCAATTAATTCGAGAATGCCCAGCAGATCAAAAGGAGTTCAATATTCTAGATATAGGAGCAGGACAGTTTCAATGGGGAGATGCACTTGCTGACTATATTAATACAGAAATTGATCCACCCAAGCTCATGGTCAACATCTTCAGCGTGAGAGGAGAACCTCTTGATCTTGAGGAGGTTTCCAAACCGGAAACCCCCAATTTCTACATCAATGATCCTAACTCGGTATGCATTCTAAAAAAAGCCTGCCTCATTCATCATTTAGGTGCAGTCAAGATCGAAGAGATCGGATCAGAATTAAGCGATCGATGGATTAAACCAAATATGCACTTTGTGATCACTCATATGTGTATGCCTCATCTAGTCGATCCGCTGGGCACTTTTGCTCAAATCCTCACATTACTGGAACCTGGCAAGGGATATGCCTGGATGGATTCCGGTTACTTTGTTCTTGAAATGGACGGAAAGAAGTTTGAAGCGGATCAAGAGCACTTGCTTCAACTGATGACTGAAACACACACAGCTTTTTTAAGAACGCGTTCTTTAAGCAGAAACGCAGGTTCTTTCTTACTCAAAAGAAAAGGGGAAACTCCTCCTGAGCTGCAATTGCAGTATACCGGTGTGCAAGCGGATCGCAAAATAAGAGGAGCCTCTTCTCAGCTCACCTGTTTTAGAAGAGACATTCCTTTACCACCCCTTTCTTTTTCCTCCCCAGAAAAAGTCGAGACAACGCTCACAGAAGAGCCTCAATTTAAATTATTGGAGGATCCAGCTGCTTTCATCGGCGATCGAGCTCTTTTCGAGTGGCTTCAGAAAAATGATCTATTTACAGAGAGAGCGACCTCCTATTTCGTTGAACTAAAAGACGCCTAATCTCAACAAAAGGTAAAAAAGAACCCGTTCTTGTCGAGATCACCTGATCGATAGATCTGTAAAAATCCAAAAAGCTCAACGATTCCAGTTGAGCTTTTTTTAGTCTTGTACCCCTTGCTGCACATTCAAGGCAGCTTCTGAACAAATTCTCAAACTTTGAAATGTAAGCATATCATACGTCAACAGTAATGACATTCGTTACGTTTTCAGTTGACGGAATCACTCTGAAAAATTTAGAGTTAGTCTGCTTACACAGGCATGGGCTTAATAAGTTTGCACTATGCCGCAAACAACTTCAGGGGGATCTCTCTATGCACCGCTACTTGAAAAAGATGTGGCCAACCGCAGCTGCATCGCTCATTTTACTTACGAACATCGCGCAAGCTGATGTCGACAATTCACAACTGCGCAATCTTGATAATCGCGTGACTGCACTCGAGCAAAAAAAAGGCGCAAGCGGGATGATCAACCCACCTGGAAGACCTCAAGTGAAAGATGGCGCTGATCTTTTTGTTACAGCTGATTTTATTTACTGGAATGCACATGAAAATGGCCTCCCCTTAGCTGTACGCAACAAAGGATCAACAACAGACCTTTCTAATTCTGATGTCGTTTACTTGGACTCTGAATGGGATCCAGGATTCCGCGTCGGCGTTGGCTACAACTTGCCGCATGATGGCTGGGACACTAGCTTCACTTACCTTCACTTCTTCACTGATGCAGATCGCCACACGCACGCACAAGGTGGAAGAGCAGACTTCCCTTCCCAAGGTGTCAACCAAGATTCGTTTAACACGAAAACAAAAGGTCACTTGAATCTGCACTTAAGCCAGCTCGACCTGAACTTAGGCAGAGAGTTCTTTGTGAGCAAGTGGCTCACTCTCCGTCCAAACTTTGGTCTGCGCTCTGCATGGGTTAAACAAAGCTTACGCACGCGCCACAAAGGGTTTGATTACGTTCCTGCCCTCAAAACTAAAGTCGATCAGAAATGCAACTTCTGGGGCCTCGGCGTTGTTGCCGGACTTGATTCCCAGTGGGGACTTGGCAGCGGATGGAGCATTTTTGGTAATGCAGGAATCTCTCTTCTTTATGGATTCTTCCAAAATCATGTGGATCAAGATACGATCACTGTTGATGACTTTGTCGATTTCGATGGAAGCTACCGCACTTCCAGATTTATCGCAGACCTCGCTGTCGGCTTGCGTTGGGATCACATGTTTGATCGCGACCGCTACCACATCAGCATTCAAGGCGGATGGGAACATCACCTCTATGCTGGACAGAACCAGTTCATTCGGTTCTACTCCAACATCGCTGACAACAACCTCGGCGGTATTTTTGCAAACCAAGGCGATCTGACACTCCAAGGTTGGACGTTGTCTGCACGCTTTGATTTCTAAGAGTTCTCTTCAAAAGCCTGAGCATCTTTTGCTCAGGCTTTTTTTCTTTTCATAATTTCCCCATATCAAGTATTTTCTATTTTTCCCCACGAGGACAACATGAAATACTTATCTAGAGCCAGTTTCAAAACTCCAGCACTCAGAAAAATCGATGATTTTGAAGCGGATTGCAAGGGATGCGAAGCATCCAGGTCCCTTCTGACGAAGGCAACCCCGCAGAGGGTTGGTGAGAAAGAAGGGATGCAACCTGCTTCAAAAGCGCGGTTTTGCTGGGCGCTGGGGTTTTGCAACTGGCTCCCCAAGCTCACAGCGCTCTCTCTTCTTCCCCTTTCTCTCTTTGCAGACGAAAATGCAAATCAGATGATCCAGTTCGAACACCGGCTCTCTGCATTAGAAGAAAAATCGCGCGACTCCAAAATCTATAACTCTTCTGCCCGTCCGCAGGTAGCCGACAGCTACCACGTGTATATCGCAGGATCCGGACTCTGGTGGAAGCCCTCGCAAAACGGTCTAGAGTATGTCGTAAAAACGAACGACCCCTTTCTCACTAACTCAAATGACAAACAAACCCTTAAATCCCTTCACTTCGACTATGATCTGGGGTTTAGAGTCGGACTCGGATTTAATCTTCCCCATGATGCTTGGGACTTATTTCTAAACTGGACACGCTTTTACACCGATGCCACAGGCCACACGCGTGCAAATTCGGATGATGGCCTCCTTCCGATTTGGTCTTCACTTATCGATGGCAGTCAAGATCCCTTTCAACATGCCCACTCCCATTGGAGACTGCGCATGGATATGATCGATGGCGAGATAGGACGGGAATACTACATTGGGAAATGGGCTTCTCTACGCCCTTCTTTCGGCATACGCGCCGTTTGGATTAAACAACACGACAACATCCTCTATGACCACTTTTTTACAACGACCATTCAAGAAGACCGCATTCGGCTCGTTAACGACTTTAACGGATTTGGTCCCAAAGCCGCCATCGATTCCACATGGGACCTCTTCTGGGGTTTTAGCCTCTACGGTGCCGGGTCGCTCTCTCTTCTCTATGGAGAATTCGAAATCAGAAGCCACGAGCACTTAACCGCCACGGTTTCGCAAAAAAACAGCTTTCACGACGACTTCCACTTAATACGCGCTCTTGCCGATTTGCAAGTGGGAATCGGTTGGGACATTTTATTTTTTCACGACAGATTCCATTTCGGCATACGTGCCTGCTGGGAACAGATGCTCTTCTTTGGACAGAATCAGCTCTATCGCCTTGTGAATTCCGACTTTAAAGGAAGCTACGTCTCCAACCTCGGCGACCTCAGCTTTCAGGGCGGGACTCTCTCTGTCCGCCTCGATTTCTAATCCAAGGAGCATCAGATGGTAAAATACGGCAAGCTCCTCCCTCTTCTTCTCTGTGCAGGCACACTCAATGCCGACAATAAAACGATGAATTCGTTTGATAAGCGCCTTAGCGCATTAGAAACGCAGCCTCAAATCGAGAAAAGATACAATCCCCCAGCCCATTTAGCACATGGATTCCAGTTTTCGGCAGACGCCCTCTATTGGCAAGCCCGCGAAAATGGGACTGCTTACGGACTCAAAAATTATCTCGGAAGCGACGGCGTCAATTCACAAAGAGAAGACATGAAAAATCTCAGCTTCGACTGGGACTTTGGATTCCGGGCTGGGGCCGCTTTTATCTTTCACCACGATGGCATGGCGCTCTCTTCTCAATGGACCCATTTCGATACGAAAGCCAAAGACCTCGGCCACGGACCTACACCTGATGTCTTTATCCCCATCTGGTCCAATCCCGACTTTGCCCCAGGCATGATGCTCTCCAACCGCGCCAAAGCAAGATGGCACCTCAATCTCAATCAAATCGACGTGATGCTCTCCCGCCCCTTCCGCGTCAGCAAATACCTCGTGCTCAACCCCGAAATTGGCCCCTCAGGTCTCTGGCTCAAACAGCACTACCGCATCAAATACCGCAGACCTCCGATCAACCCAGGACACAGCCATGTCCGCATGACCGATGAATTCTCAGCGATCGGATTGCGCGCTGGACTAGATACCCGGTTTGGATTCCCCGGTGGATGGGGCATTTTTAACGAAACCACTCTCTCCCTCTATTATGGAGAGTTCCAGCTCCATCGCAAAGAGACCTACACCCTCGCTCTCCCTCCACACTCAGAGCTCGGCGACAGCGTGCGCAAAACATGGCGTGGCGTCGCCCCTGTCCTCCAAATGGCGTTAGGGATCCGCTATGACCACTCCTTTCACGACGACAGCATGGCAGTTACCTTCAAGCTCGCCTGGGAAACTGCGGTCTACTTCTCGCAAAACCAGTTCTTGCGCTTTGTCACCCCCAACATGGGCAATAGCATCGTCCCTACCCAAGGCGACATTACTCTTTGCGGCGGTACATTTTCTGTAGGATTTGTTTTCTGAAATAAAAAAGCTCAACTGACTTAAGGGAGGCAGTACGCTTTTACATCAGGGGCATTCACGATTGTGACCTGTTTAGACATTGGCTCGTTGTAGAGATGATCTGTCTTCAGGTGCTTCTTGATCCAAGAGGTGCGCAGCCAAGGGATGTCACCCGGGAGGTCACCCATTTCCTCGCTATCTCTACTCGCAAAACTGCAACCTTTGGCATACTCATTGGTGCCTGTGAGATACGGCGTCCCCAATAGAAAACACTTATGTTTCGCAGGATACAGCGGCTGTTCAAAATCCCAAGCGTAAAGTGTTCGAAGAGCCGCTTGAATGGCAGCTGTATCTCCATTGTTCCATTCGCCGACAAGCTTTAAAAATAATTTTGCAAAAGCGCCGATCCACGTTGTATCATAATACTCTCTTTGAAGTTGAACTGCGGCACTTAACCGTTTTTTGATCTCTGAGATTTTATCACAATCCCATTGTCGCGCAAGTTTAGCAGACTGAGGATGCGTTTTTTCAAGGGCACATTTGTATTCTTTAATCTTTTGATCAACAGCCTTCATTTTATCAAAAATGACTTTATTCTCACCTACTGGATCTGTGAGTCGTTCACCACCACCTTCAGTCCATCGTTTCTTAAGGGCACCCCTCTCATTTTTTAAAGCGGTATAAAGGTTTTTGGGAGGATTGTCCCAGTGAGGATTCGCCTTTAAAATTTTACGGATCGCAGAAGATGCCTGGTATGATAATAGGATTAAATCGCCACTCTTTTTGAAAGAGTCTGAGTCTGCGTCTTTTAAGAATTCATTGATTTGCTTGCTTGAAGACGGATTCAAACGACTCGCTTCATTTTTGTTCAACACAAGGCTTAAATTGACTGATGTACCGCTCATCATTTCTCCACGTTTGAGATAAGCCTTAAGCTGCCAAAGAGCCAGCTTAAGGCAATAGAAGTTACGCTGTTTTTACAGCAGGGACATTAACGATTGTGACCTGTTTAGATAAAGGCTCGTTATAGAGGTGATCTGTCTTCAGATGTTTTTTTACCCACGAGGTGCGCAGCCAAGGGATATTACCAATTCGCTCGCTATCTGCACTCGTTGAATCAGAACCTTTGGCATATTCATTTGAGCCTACTTTAAACGGCGGTCCGCCTTGGAAATCGGATTCCGCATGGGCAGGAATATTACACAGAGGTTGTTCAAAATCCCACCTGTAAAGCTTATGAAGAGCTGATTGAATAGCAGCTGTATCCCCATTGTTCCATTGACCGGTCAGCTTTAAAAAGAATTTAGAAACAGAGCCCATCCACGTCGTATCGTAATACTCTCTTTGCAGTTGAACTGCAGCGCCTAACCGTTTTTTGATCTCTGAAATTTTATCGCAATCCCACTGACGAGCAAGTTTAGCAAACTGAGGATGCGTTTTTTCAAGGTTGCACTTGTATGCTTCAATCCTTTTTTGAATAGCCTGCATTTTATCAGAAACAACCTTGGCTTCACCTGTTGGATTTCTGAGTTGTTCTACAAAAGCATCGGTGTCATCATTATCAGGAACTAATTTATCGAATCGCTTATTAAGAACATTCCATTCTTTTTGCAAAGCAGGACAAGGATTTTTAGGAATGTTATCCCAGTGGGGATTCGCTTCTACAATATGAAACATCGCAAGAGATGCATCGAATGCTAATCGGCCTAAATCGCCACTCTTTTTGAAAGTTTCGGGGTTTGCGTTTTCCAGGAATGAATTGATACGCTTATTTGAATGCGTGCTCAAACGACTCGCTTCATTTTGGCTCAGTACTGAACTTAAATCGCCACTCATGGGTTCCTCTACGGTTTTGTTAATATAATTGCGGGGATTATATCGATTTAATCCAGTTTTAATCAATATAATTCGCCTCTGTCGAAATAAACATCCTTTGAATTGACATGAACATTTTTGAGCCTCTCTGCAACACATTGATATTCAGAGCAAAACTAAAATGCTTATATTTTTAAAAACAAATTTATAACAAAGCGCACAAATAACGCTAAAAAAAAATTAAAAAATAAAACAACTTAATTACCGATTGACGTGCGCTCTTTATTTTTGTAGTCTAACTTGGCAATGCATTCCATCCCTCTGGGCATTGTCCAAAGTCCGGGTGCAGATCCACCTCAAACAAGAGATCTGTCCATGAAAAGTATCATTCGAAAATTCACCTCTATTCTCGTTCTAACCCTTTGTCTTTTCTCGGTTGCTATCGCGGGAGACTATCATGTCGAGCCGCAAACGCACATCGTCGAAAAGGCGCTGCAATGCGAGCAAAAGGGAGTGTTAAAGCAAAAAGATAACGGGTACCTCTATCTGGAGGTGTCTAAAGATTTTATCGCAGAAACACTTCCCCTCATTGAATTGGTCGGCAAAATCGTTCCTCCGCGTCATTATACAAGTAAAAAAGGGATTGGCGCGCACATTAGCATCATGTACGAAAATGAGCGGATTGAACATGAAATCTGGGAAATTCCAGAGATTGGTCAAGAGTTCTCATTTAACGTGATGGAATTACGCACTGTAAAAATCAGCCGTGACAACAAGATGAAAAAATTATGGCTGCTTGCTGTAGACGCACCTGAGCTTGAACGCTTGCGTGAAAGTTACGGCCTTTCCTCTTTGCTCAAGGGACATAACTTCCACATCACGATTGGGACTCAAATGCCAAAGACGGTAACGGAAATTGTTCTGTTTGAACAAGACGAAGAAATCAATAACAACGCTGCATAATGTCTTTAAAGGTGGCAAGAATCTTTGAATTCTTGCCCCTTCCAACTTGATTTGATACAACATTAAACCCCTCAAAACTAACATATTACTCGTCAAAACAAAATTTTTTAACTGGACTTTTACTACAAAATTAAATAAATTATTACAAAACTAAAACCTAAGAGGAAATTGTATGGCAGCAACTAGTTCTAGCATCAGCCCCGTTAGCCCCCTCACTTCTAGCCCTTCCATTCCTGGCGGATCAGACTTGGGAGATTCCCGCGTTTTTGATCATTTGTTTTCACATCATCGCAGGTTATCAGGAACGGAAAACATCTCTACCCTCAATACAGAAAAAATCATTGAGAAATTAAAAGGTTTCATGAAACAAGCCGAGGCATGCACTGAATGGCATGATCCTTATTACAGATCAAAGGAAAGCGGTTTGGCAAGAACCGTTTACGTAGTTCCCACTGGTACATTCATGTTATTAACGCGAAAATCTCTGGGTGATTTGATGGTCGGAGGGAGCACTAAAAGGACGTATACAGCGATTAACTTAGCCACAAATATTTTATTCACTTATTACTCTTGCAAGGAAAAAATCACAGCAAGCAGAACTTCTCCTGGTGTACCTACAAAAAACGAATGGGAATGTCTTGTCCAGGCCAGAATGGGAATTGAGATCACCGCTCCGACATTTCCAAAGAGCGCTATCTTTCAGCAAAAGAAGGACGCTCGCTATTTATGTTATCTAGGGCACAAAATGGAAGGCGATCTTTGTGATGGCATTTCATCTAACCGCATCGATCTCAATAACATTCAAACACGTTTTAACTTAGTTCACCAAATCGCAGACGTTACCGCACGGTTTCAGACTAAAGCAAAGGAGATCTTTGGAGAAGAATGTGTCCATCGCGATTTAAAACCCGATAACTATCTCTATGATTTCGAAAATGGAGAACTTGTGGTCCGATTGATCGACTTTGAACGCGTACTCGTAAGCGGGACAAAGGCTCCAGCCTCGGGCACGGGTCACTATGTAGACCCTGACATATTAAAAGAAACCGTCAAGGGTTCTTCTTCCTATGCAGCAAAGCAATATAACGATAGTTGGAGCTTAGGAATGACATTAATAAAGATCCTCTTCCACGCAAAAGCTATTGATGTTAGCTGGCTTATGTCTAATCCCAATTTACACTCAATTTTAATCCGTTCTGCCCACGGTTCTCTCATGCTCGACCTTCTCGAATTTGAAACGCAAGATGACTGGATTGAGGTTGCGCCTTCAAAAGACTCTATTGAGTATGTGATCTACTTGTTGCTACAATTGCACCCAGCAAACCGCTGTACGATAAGGCAAGCTGCAGACTATTTGCTCCGTTTAAAAAATCGATTACAGCCCGAAGTTAGTACGAAAGCGACGGACGCAACAGCAGAATCACTTCTTTTAACGCCTTGACGAAGGTGTCGACCTCTTCAAAGGTGTTATAGAACGCAAAAGAAATGCGCGTGAGCGAATTAACTCCTAAGGCTTTGAGGGCAGGCTGAGCGCACATGTGTCCAGTACGTACGGCAATGCCGCGAATGTCGAGCAGAGTACCGATGTCCAAAGGATGCAGTCCTTCGACGGTAAAGCTAATGATCCCCGCTTTCTGTGGCGAGGTTCCAATGATTTTTAGCCCTTTGATCTCTTGCATTTTTTTAGTTGCATGATGGAGAAGATCCATCTCCCAAGCTTGGATCCGCTCCCTTCCGATCGATTCGATGAAGCGAAGCGCCTCACAAAGACCGATCACCTCGGCAATCATGGGTGTTCCCGCTTCGAAGCGCAACGGAGGATGCTGATAGGTCGCGGATTCGAGGGTCACCGTATCGATCATGTCGCCGCCGCCTTGATAGGGGGGCATTTTTTCTAAGAGGTGGCGTTTTCCGTAAAGGATGCCAATGCCGGTAGGTCCATAGGCTTTATGACCGGAAAAGGCGTAAAAATCGGCATTCATCTGCTGAACATCGACAGGCATATGTGCTGCACTTTGCGCGCCATCGATCATCACCTTAGCGCCTTTCGCATGAGCTCGTTTGATGATCTCTTCAACAGGGTTTAATGTGCCTGTGGAATTAGCGATATGTCCAACGCTGACAAGACGCGTGCGGTCGGTGAGCAGTTTGTCGAACTCATCAAGCATCAGTTCCGCTTGGGCGTTGATCGGAATCGCTTTTAATATGGCTCCTCTCTCTTGGCAGGCGATTTGCCAAGGGATGATGTTCGAATGGTGCTCTAGTGTGGAAATGATAATCTCATCGCCAGGCTGCACAAAGGCTTTGCAAAAGGAGCTTGCGACAAGATTAATCGCTTCTGTTGTTCCTTTAGTAAAGATGATCTCTTCTGGAAAAGCAGCATTGAGAAATTCTTTGATCTGCCGGCGTGCATCGAAATAACGTGTGGTTGCTTGAGAGGCAAAATCGTAGACGGCGCGATTGACAGTCGCGTACTGCTCTTCGTAAAAACGCACGATCGCTTCCACCACACAGCGCGGCTTGTGAGCTGTCGCTGCTGAATCGAGATAAATAAATGGCTTTCCATGCATCATTTGAGAGAGCATGGGAAATTGCTGACGGATCTTCGTGACGTTAAATTCCAGAGTTTTGTTCACTGTTGCCCACTTCCTTACATTTTAAGTAATCATTTAAAAGGATTTGCATTTCTTGAGCAATCGAGAGATGCGAAATTTGCGTTAAAATTTCTTGGGCAAAGGCTGATACGAGGAGATTTTTAGCGAGCGCATTGTCAATTCCTCGTGTATTCAAATAAAAAAGCTGCGCGGGATCGATCTGTGCGACGGTAGCTCCGTGCGAAGCTTTGACATCATCGGCAAAAATTTCCAAATTCGGCTTTGCAAACGCTTGAGCATGTTTTCCAAGAATCAAGTGATTGTTCAGCTGATAGGCTTGTGTTTTTTGCGCTGCTGGATGAACGTAAATCTTCCCTTCAAAGCTCGATTGGCTTAACTCGCATAACACCCCTTTGAAGAGCTGGGATGAGTGCGTGTGCGGCGCTTGATGATCCATATGCACATGCACATGGGAATGATTTTTATTTTTAAGCATTGCAATCCCCTGCAATGTGGCAGAAGCGCCTTGTCCCACCAATGCAACGCGATAATCTTGTCGCACTGTTTTCGATCCTGTTGTCATAGAAAGGCAAGAAAGCTCAGCATCTTTTTTTACTGTGGCTCTGAGCGATTCAAAGTGCCAACTTTGCTCATCAGGGCGCAAAATCTGCACAGATTGAAAACGCGCACCCTCTTCGAGAGTCAAATCGGTAAACGTGTTGCAGAAATGAGCAGGAGAACTTAATGAGGTAGAAATCCATTTCACTTGAGAATGTGCGCCGATAAAAAGATGTAATCTAGGAGCCGACAATTTCTTTTCGGTAGACACATGCACACACTGAATCGGCATTTTGAGCTCCGTATTCGGAGGAATGGAAAGGAATGCCCCTTGTGTATGCAAAGCGAGATTCAGCGCTGCAAACGGATCCTTCTCTTCGCTAATCGCTGTATTTAAGCGGTGATTTAAAAGATGAGCAAATTTGCGCTGTGCTTCGTGTAAAGGAAGAAGAATAATGGAAGGAGGCAACGCGGATAGATCGGATAAATCAAGACGCAAGGTTCCATCGACAAAGACAAAATAGGAGTGGGTGCATTCGGGATACACAAGACGCTGCACGTCCTCTAAAGAACACTCTGCATCTTGCGACATCTCAAAGGTGAGCGCATAAAATTCGCGCAACGGAACATACTGAAAAGAACTTAACGATTTGTCGGGAAGTCCTAACGCGTTCAGAAGATCCCATCCCAAATTGCGCCAAGACACAAGCGCATCTAACCCTTTTCGAGCCTCAAAATGGGAGAGTAAATGGGAATGAAAGGCTAGCATGGAGCCACTTCCTCTGATTTCAGCCAATCATATCCTTTTTTCTCGAGCTCTTGAGCGAGCTCTGCTCCACCAGAAAGAACAATTTTCCCATCCATGACGACGTGGATGAAGTGAGGGTGGATATATTCGAGAAGACGCTGATAGTGAGTGATGAGAAGCAACGCATTTCCTTTATTCTGTAACCGGTTAACCCCTTTTGCAACAACGCGCATCGCATCGATATCTAGCCCAGAATCTGTTTCATCGAGGATTGCAAGCTTCGGCTCGAGCACTGCCATCTGAAGGATCTCATTGCGTTTTTTCTCTCCTCCGGAAAAGCCCTCGTTCACATTGCGCAGCTTAAATTCGTTTTTCACTTCAACAAGAGAAATCTTTTCATCGAGCAAGCGGCTAAACGTCTCTTCATTCAATGCCACTTTCCCTTGAGCTTTGAGAAGAGCGCTATGAGCAGCGTGTAAAAATTGGAGATTGGAGACACCGGGAATTTCTACAGGATATTGGAACCCAAGGAAAATGCCGAGGTGCGCGCGCTCTTCAGGAGACAGCTCTAAGACATTCTTACCTTCGAACAACACCTCGCCAGAGGTGACTTCATAGGCAGGATCTCCCGAAAGGATTTTCGCTAAGGTCGACTTACCAGCTCCATTGGGCCCCATGATCGCATGGATTTCGCCTGGCCGAATGGTCAGGTTGATCCCTTTCAGCAAAGGCTTACCGTCGATGGAAGCGTGTAAATCTTTAATTTCTAACATCTCATTACCCCACAGAATTCTCTAATTTTAAAGTGAGAAGTTTTTGGGCTTCCACAGCAAACTCCAAAGGCAGCTCACGAATCACCTCTTTACAAAATCCATTGACGATCAGGTTGATCGCATCTTCCCGCGCAACGCCCCGCGTCTGTAAATAAAACAGTTGTTCCTCATTCATCTTCGATGTAGAGGCTTCATGCTCTACTTGCGAGCTCGCATTGGCGACTTCAATATAAGGGAACGTATTGGCAGAACAGCGATTGCCGACGAGCATCGAATCACATTGTGTATAATTGCGCGCATTGTCTGCCCGCGGGGCCATTTTCACAAGCCCGCGGTAAGTATTGTGAGAGACATCTGCAGAAATCCCTTTAGAAATGATGGTTGACCTGGTGTTTTTGCCTAAATGGATCATCTTCGTTCCCGTATCCGCTTGCATCATTCCATTAGTTAAAGCAACAGAGTAAAATTCGCCCACCGATTCATCGCCTTGCAAGATACAGCTCGGGTACTTCCACGTGATGGCAGCTCCTGCTTCGACTTGCGTCCAGGAAATCTTCGAACGAAAGCCCTGGCATCGTCCCCGCTTCGTCACGAAGTTGTAAATGCCCCCGAGTCCCGTCTCCGGATTTCCTGCATACCAATTTTGCACTGTCGCGTATTTGATCTCAGCGCGATCGAGCGCAATCAATTCGACAACAGCTGCGTGCAATTGGTTATTGTCAAAAGCGGGCGCGGTACACCCTTCAAGATAACTCACATAAGAATCTTCTTCTGCGATGATGAGCGTTCGCTCAAACTGACCACTCGTGCGGTCATTGATCCGGAAATAGGTCGACAATTCGATCGGACAGCGCACTCCCTTGGGAATGTACACAAAGGATCCATCGGTAAAGACAGCGGAGTTGAGCGCCGCGAAATAATTATCGCCAATCGGCACCACACTGCCTAAATATTTTTCCAAAAGCTCTGGATAGCGGTGGACAGCTTCAGAAATAGAACACAGCACAACACCCGCTTCGACAAGCGTCTTATGAAACGTCGTTCCCAAGGACACCGAATCAAAAACGACATCAACAGCGACATTCGTAAGCCGTTTTTGTTCCTCAAGAGGAATACCCAGCTTATCAAACGTTTTAATCAGCTCGGGATCTACTTGATCCAAGCTGTTCAACGATTGTTTGGTCTTCGGCGCAGAATAATAAGTAATGGATTGATAATCGATCGGATTGATAGAGACGTTCGCCCACTTCGGCTCCTCCATCTCCTTCCACTTAGCAAATGCTTTCAAGCGGAATTCAAGAAGAAACGCAGGCTCATTTTTCTTTGCAGAAATCGCGCGGACCGTGGATTCATTTAAGCCCGGCGGCAAGCTCTCTGTCTCAATGTCCGTGACAAACCCATATTTATAGGCAGCACGGTCTTTTAGGATATCTTCCGTTGTCATAAGACCCGTTGGTTCCCTTTCAAAGGGAGAGGGGTTTAAAATAATAAATTTGCATCAATCATACCAGAATACAGAGATTACCTCAACAAAACAGAGTCAGGCCACTGGAGGCGTCGCATCCAGGTAGGCTTCCGCCATGGCCAGATGCTCGGGCAGATCGATTCCAAACACCTCGTGCTCAGTCTCGTGGACCCGAACCTTGACATTGTTATAGAGCCAGCGGAGTTGCTCGAGCTGCTCTGCGAGCTCGAGATCGCAAGGTTTAAGTGCAGAGATTTTTTGAAGGCCCTCCCGACTAAAGGCGTACATGCCGATATGTCTAAAAATCATTTGATTTTCTCCGGGAGAAAGATCTCGGTAGTACGGGATCACGCTGCGGGAAAAATAAAGGGCAAAACCCTGGTGATCGGTGACCACCTTTGGCGCATGAGGACTTTGGATCTCTTCAGGTTTATGACACCGTTTTTTAAGCGTCCAGACATCGCTCCCATCCTTCTCACATGTTTGCAAAAGAGCGCGGATCATTGCCTCTTCAATAAATGGCTCGTCGCCTTGCCAATTGACCCAAATGTCAGCGTCGATCAGCTTGCGATTCATGAGTTCCACAAGACGCTCTGTTCCCACGAGGCAATGCTCTGAGGTCATGAAATAGGTTCCTTGAAACCCTTCGATGACGCGCGCGGTTTCTTCAGAATCAATCGCAAAGGCCACTGTGTCAAAGAGAGAAGAGCGTTTTGCAGCTTCCCACACCCATTGCAAAAGAGGTTTTTCCTTGAGCATGCTCAGCATTTTTCTCGGGAAACGGGTAGATTTTAAGCGCGCAGGAATCACACACGCAACTTTTTTATGACCAATCATAGAACCAACCTTTCAGGGTGTTTTAAGTACCAGGCAATTGTTTTCTCAATCCCTGAAGCAAAATCGTGTTTGGGGTGCCAATCGATCTCCCGTTTAATTTTGGTACAATCGATCGCATACCGCTGATCGTGACCTAAACGGTCTTCGACATGTGCAATCAGCGCTCGAAGAGGCTCTGACGAGCGATTGTGCAGCGCTGCAAAACGGTCGACGATGCAATGCACCACATCGACATTCTTTTTTTCGCATTCCCCGCCAATGCCGTAGATCGCGTTTAAAGGTTTTTTTGCTAAAATCTTCCAGAGGGCATCGACATGATCATCGACATAAATCCAATCGCGCACGTTGTCCCCTTTTCCATAAATCGGAAGTGGCTTTTCTTGCGTAAGCGCAGCAATCATGCGGGGAATCAACTTCTCGACGTACTGATAGGGGCCATAATTGTTTGTACAGTAAGAGATGGATGTGGAAATGCCATAGGTATGTGCATAAGAGCGCACAAAGTGGTCAGCCGCAGCTTTCGATGCAGAATAGGGTGAATTGGGAAGGTAGGGCGAAGTTTCTGTAAAGCACCCCACTTCCGCAAGCGATCCAAACACCTCATCGGTCGAAATCTGATGAAAGTGCACCTGGGGATGACGCCGCACAACCTCCAAAAGCGAAAGAGTTCCACCGACATTTGTGTCATAAAAAGAGCGAGGCCCTAAGATGCTTCGATCCACATGGCTTTCTGCGGCAAAGTGAACGATCGCATCGATGTTGTGTTCTCTGATGAGTTTATCGACAAGAGCCTCATCGCGCACATCCCCCTGAACAAACACATAGCGAGGATCGTGTGCGACCTCAGATAAATTATTTAAGTTAGCAGCGTAGGTCAACAGATCGAGATTGACGATGTGCGCGCAGTCTGGAATCCGCAAGAGCCCCATGCGGATGAATGCAGAGCCGATGAATCCAGCTCCTCCTGTAACGAGGAAACGTTGTAAACGATTAGACATGACTTAAATACTCTTTAAAAGCCTCTTGCCAGGGGCGAGGCGGTTTTCCAAGGTACTGGCTAATTTTGCACGTGCTGAGTACAGAGTAAGCGGGACGTTTAGCTCTTGTTAGAAAATAGGAGCTTGAGACCGGCTCGATCTTTTCGCAGCGAACCGCAATTCCCTTTTCGCGCACCATTGTTAAGATTTCTTGCGCAATTTCAAAACGGGAAGCGCCGCCTGAGTTAGCAAAATGAAATACTCCTGTCGCATCGAGCATTTTTAAAACAATGTCGCCCAAATCCCAGCAATAGGTCAAACAGCTCGACTGATCTGCAACGACGGGAATCACTTCTTTCTCATGCATCCTTTCCAGCAACGTCGAAATGAAATTCTTTCCCTTTTTTCCAAAAAACCAAGAGGCGCGGATCACACATGCGGAAGGCAGTGCAGCAAACACCTGCTTTTCTCCTTCCCACTTGCTCATGCCATACACATTGACAGGCGCACATTCCTCTGTTTCTAAATAGGGAGTAGAGTGCGTTCCAGCAAAAACGTAGTCCGTGGAAATGTGTACTAGCTTTGCACCCACTTGCTTTGCTACAGTCGCGACATGGCCAGCGCCGGTTGCGTTGATAGCAAACGCGCTCTCTGGAAACTGCTCGGCCTTGTCGACATCGGTGAACGCTGCGCAGTTAACGATATGGGTCGGCTGGATCGTTTGAGCGACACGTGACATACACTCTAACGAGGTCACATCTCCCTCTTTACTTCCTGTGGCCGTATAGGAGATCTTGTTGCTCTTGCACAGTTCCACAAGTGTGGAGCCCAAAACCCCTTCCGCACCGACAATCCAGAGCATCATACGACCTCGCTGAATAGTGGAGCTTTCAAATCGCGCTCAGAAAGGAGAGGAGTCTCAATCGGCCATGCAATTCCAACTTCGGGATCATCAAAACGAAAAGATCTCTCTTCTGCAGCATCATAATACGCGCTCACTTTGTACATTACATGCGCCTCTTCGCTTACAACGCAAAATCCATGGGCAAAGCCCGAGGGAATAAACAACTGTTCTGCAGTGTCATGGTTTAAATAAACCCCTTCCCATTTTCCAAATGTGGGACTGTTGCGTCGAATATCTACGACAACATCGTAGATGCAACCCGACACCACAGTAATTAATTTGGCTTGGCCAGGAAAACGCTGAAAATGCATGCCGCGGATGGTCGCCTGCTTAGAATAGGAATGATTGTCCTGAACAAATTCATCCACAATCCCCCACTCACGATATAGTGCGCGGCGGTATGTTTCTCGAAAAAAACCCCGCTCATCCCGAAACACTTTCGGTGTGAGCAACAGCACTCCCTCTAGTCCCAGTGACACTGCGTTCATGCATCCTCCATCAAGGATATGCAATTATGCCACGGCGCTGAATTTTTTTGCGTGAATATACCGAATGTGTTTCAAAATTTGGGTTTTGGCAAAGCTAGCGCTTCAGATTTGCGGTCGTTGAAGCAGACCATGTGCAAACACATGGTCGATGGAGTCGACCGCTAAGATGAAGATGCCAGCGCAATCAAAACCCAAATTTTGGAACATATTCGGTATAATCCCATTTCCAAAAAAACACTCACATTGTAAAGTTGCTTCTAAAATCTTTATCCGAGAATCATTTTATGAGTCGATTGCGCATTTCACTCTCTCTCCTTTTCTCTACCCTCGCTTTAATTTTGACAACTGTGTGCTCATCCGACGCATATAAACTTCGACAAGCCAATGAACCTCCGACTCCTGTCGCGATTCCCTGGTTAACAGGTCCCTTGCTTACCCCTTCTGGACATGTCATTCCTACTGGCCACCTCAACGTCGAACCCTATCAATACGTCACGACAACTTATGGTTTTTTTGATAAGCACTGGGCACCGCATTCCGCACCTAAATTCTACACGCTGCAAACCCAAGTCCCGTTTCAGTATGGTTTTGCCAAAAAGTTTGACTTTGCGTTTACTCCCAATGCTTTCTGGAAACACACCGATGGCGCGTCACATTGGGACTTTGGCGATGCGACCTTTCAGATCGACTATCAGCTGATCAATGATACACCCGGATCATGGTGGCCTGCGATCCGCTTAACAGCTGCTGTCAATATTCCCTTCGGAAAATTTCAGAAGTTAAGCGCCTCTAGTCTAGGAACAGACATCGGCGGTTCTGGAACATGGCAACCCGCTGCAAGTATTGTGTTCTCACGCCTCTTTACCTTTCATGGCCCCCGCTATCTTGCGACACGTTTTTTCTTTGGATATACCCCGACAGTTCCCGTTCACGTTAAAGGCCTCAACGCCTACGGCGGCGGCGAAGGAACACGCGGCAAAATCTATTCAGGTAATTCCTTCACTGGACTCATCGGCTTAGAGTATACATGGACGCAGCGTTGGGCACTTGCGCTCGACATCAACTACTCACACGAAAATAAGATTCGCTTCAGCGGAAAAAGTATCGCTCCCATCGGAGCTCCTTCTTCAGAACAGTGGAGCTTAGCACCTGCGATAGAATATAACTGGAGCGCCTACGTCGGCGCGATCGCCGGCTGTTGGTTTACCCTGGGAGGAAGAAACTCTTCCGAATTTGCTAGCGGAATCATCGCGATCAACATCTATCGTTAAAAGAACAAAACAAAAGGGTCAGGATAATTTATCCTGACCCTTTTGCTTATCACAACTCTATCATTAGATTACCGTCCAGATAACTTGAGGATCGTTCCTACGATGCTATCGGGGTTCAAAGAGATCGAGTCGATCCCCTCTTTGATTAAGAACTCGGCAAACTCGGGATAATCGCTCGGCGCCTGTCCACAGATCCCCACCTTGCGCTTTTTCGCATGAGCTGCGCGGATTAAATCTTGAATCAGCTTTTTCACGGCTGGATTGCGTTCATTAAAGAGCGGTGCAAGCTCCTCAGAATCCCGATCGATTCCTAAGGTCAGCTGAGTGAGGTCGTTCGAGCCGATTGAGAATCCGTCGAATCTGTCTGCAAACTGATCCGCTAGAATGACGTTAGATGGAATCTCTGCCATCATGTAGACCTGCAGTCCCTTTTCTCCACGTGCGAGGCCATTTTCGCCTAAGACTTGCAACACACGGTCTGCCTCTTCTAGAGTTCGGCAAAAAGGGATCATGATGATCACATTGTCGATTCCCATCGTTTCGCGGACCCGTTTGATCGCTCGGCATTCGAGATTAAACCCTTCGCGGTAACGAGGGCTGTAATAGCGGGAGGCTCCACGGAAACCCAGCATCGGGTTCTCTTCTTTAGGTTCAAATTCTGTGCCACCGATTAAATTGGCATACTCGTTCGTCTTAAAATCACTCATACGTACGATCACCGGATGAGGATACTGAGAGGCAGCGATTTTTCCGATCCCTTCAGCGAGTCGCTCGACAAAGTAAGCGCATTTATCAGGGTAACCTTCTGTCATCTCAGCAATGGTACGTTTGACCGCACGGTCTTTGAGCTGATCAAAGCGCACGAGCGCCATCGGATGGATCTTTATCCCATTATTGATAATAAATTCCATCCGCGCGAGGCCGATGCCTTGGCTGGGAAGACGCCACCATTGAAATGCCGCCGCAGGACTTGCGATGTTCATCATGATTTGCGTTTTGAGTTTGGGGAGATTCTTTAAATCGATCTCGATAGTATCAAACTTCAAAAGACCTTCGTAAATTGAACCGATGTCTCCTTCTGCGCACGAGACGGTGATTTTTTGGCCCGAGATAATTTTTTTGGTGGCATTGTGCGTGCCGATGAGAGCCGGCACTCCAAGTTCGCGGCTCACAATAGCAGCATGGGAAGTTCTGCCTCCCTGGTCGGTCACTATCGCAGAGGCTTTTTGCATGATCGGCACCCAGTCGGGAGAGGTGATCTGCGTGACTAAAATATTGCCCGGTTTAAACGTAGTGATATCGGACACTTTTTTGATCACCTGTGCGGTCCCGTTAACAATCGCCTCGCCGATGGCAAGACCTTGGCACAGCACCGTCCCCTTCCCCTTCAACGAATAGGTCTTGAAAGTATCTTGTGTTTTTTGCGACTGCACCGTTTCGGGTCGCGCCTGTACAATATAAACAGCTCCACTCATTCCATCCTTGGCCCACTCAATATCCATCGGGCGCCCATAATGCTTTTCGATGATGCATCCCCAACGCGCGAGCTGTAAAATCTCCTCATCACTTAAGACAAACTTCTTCTGTTCAGCACGTGTTGTCGGGATATTCTTGACCTTGTCTCCATCAGCGTAGATCATTTTTTTCTCTTTGCGCCCTAAGCTCTTTCCCAGAATCGGCACATGGGATGTGGAGTGCAGTAGTGGCTTAAAGACGCTATATTCATCAGGGGTGACCGCCCCTTGCACGACATTTTCTCCTAAGCCCCAAGAAGCATTGATCACGACGACATTGCGAAATCCCGTTTCCGTATCGAGAGTGAAAAGAACGCCAGCACCTGCTTTATCGGAGCGGACCATCTTTTGAATGCCAATCGAGAGTGCCACTTCCAAATGATCAAACTTTTGCGTTTCTCGGTAATAGATCGCACGATCAGTGAACAGTGAGGCATAGCACTCTAAGCAAGCGACCATGAGCGCTCTTTCCCCTTTGATATTGAGGAATGTTTCTTGCTGCCCTGCAAAGCTTGCTGACGGCAAGTCTTCTGCTGTTGCACTACTGCGCACAGCGACATCGACGGCGTCAACGTCGTAGCGTGAAGAGAGATCGTGATAAGCAATGCGCATTGCTTTTGCAATATCTGGCGGAAATTTCCCTTTTAAAATTAATCCGCGGATGGCGCGTCCCGCTTTTTTTAAGGCGGCGATGTTTTTTCGTTTTCCCTTGAGCAGAGCGCGGATTTTATCTTCTAAGTTGTTATAGCGTAAAAATTCTCGATACGCCTCTGAGGTGGTCGCAAATCCATCAGGAACGAGTACCCCTTCTTGTTTTAAGCGTCGAAACATCTCTCCCAAAGAAGCATTTTTGCCTCCAACAAGAGGAACATCCTCAATAGTCAGTGTGTCAAACCAGCGGACAGAGTGATCCATAAAACCTCAGTGTAGGGTCAACAAAAGTTACAAACTCTAGCAAGTTATTCCATTTTTCAAAAATCAAATTGCGCTTTCACATGAAATCCTATAAGCGCAAGATCCCCTTGATTCGAGACCATCATCCCTTTCTCTTGAGAACTAACAAACTGCATATGCTGGTTTTGTCCGTATAAGAAAATCTGATCCCAGGCGATCTCAACAGAAACATGCTTGAGTGTTCCTGAATAAAATTGAGACCAGCGAATTCCTGCCGTAATATCAGCCATCCAGATCGACTGTTTATAGATCCCATGGAGACCTAAGACTTTGAGCTTTGTTTCTGTTTGATCTTCATCTTGATGCAGATAGAACTGGCCATAGTTAATCGAAGCGAGAAGATCGGCAAAAAGACTGACATGACGCACCATCGTCCAGTCGCTGCGCATTCCGATTGCAGGACCTATCCCCCAGAATTTGTTTTTCATACGCACTGTTTCTTCGCCAGAAAAGTTGCCACCCGAATATTCTAAGTTGTACTTTTGGCGGATCCACGAAGAACGTAACCCCACTTGGGGAAAAAGACTTAAAAATCGACTGCACCGCAATTGCTTTTCCATGAGGAAATCGAGAAGACCCAAATGCAAACGCCAATGCCCATGTGCTTTTTCAGCGAATTGAGATCCAGAGGAACTGGGGAATGTCCATAACGGAAATAAAGCGCCACCCTCTTTTGCATGGGCGCTAGATTCTGCTGTCGTATGGAGATGTTTTAAATTGAGCGAAAAGCTCCAAAGATCATGCGGGATCCGATACCCCAGCCCCACTTCAAAGCCAAAATCCCATTCGAAATGCAAGTTTTTAACTTGAGAACGTCTTAAATTCTGCGGCGAGGAGCTTTCTATGCCGAGTGCTAACCCTTGGCCATCTGCTTTCCAGTACACAGGGGCGACGGAAAAAAATGCCCCTTGCTGCAGCTCATCCTCTGCGTGCAAGCTTCCCATGGCACATAAAGCGATCATTATCCCGGTGATTTTTTTCACAGAGCGACCTCATCGCAAAAAAAGGAAATTATCGTTGCGTTTTTGTGCAGATGTCAACAACATTTATGTAACACTACAGGAATCGTCTATGCACATCTTAAACATGCTCCTCATCATTCTTCTTGCGACAACCTCTTTGCACGCGCTTTCTAATGAAACGCTTTCAAAAATCGCGCAGAAAATTTGGAAAAATGAATGCAATGGCACCATTGAGGGATTAGTTTCTTGGAATGCCGGCGAAGAATTCGCTTCTCTTGGAATCGGCCACTTTATCTGGTATCCCGCGGATAAAAGAGGTCCCTTTAAAGAGACATTCCCCGCCCTGTTGCAGTTCCTAAAAGAAAATCATGTCGCAGTTCCTACGTGGCTGATGACAGCGTCTGGCTGCCTTTGGAGCTCTAGAGAAGAATTTCTTGAGAAAAAACAAACTGCTCAAACAGAAGAGCTGCGTCAACTGCTCAAGAACACCATTAACTACCAGGCACAGTTCATCCTAAAGCGTTTTGAAATAGCTATGTCAGAACTAACACAAGGGCTCTCCCCATCTCAGCAAACACATATCGATGCGCAGCTAAAACGTCTCCAAGCCTCTCCCAATGGCACCTATGCACTGATCGACTACATCAACTTCAAAGGAGAGGGAACAGACCCAAGCGAGCGGTATCAAGGTCATGGCTGGGGGCTTATCCAAGTGCTCGAAATAATGCCTGGCACAAGCTCTGACCCCATCAAAGAGTTTGTGAGCGCTGCAAAAATGGTCTTGGTACGCCGGGTAAAACACGCCCCCAAAGAGCGCAACGAAGAGCGCTGGCTGGCGGGATGGTTTCATCGGTTAGAGACTTATTAACTGAAAATCTTTAGAAAAGAAGTAAAGCGCATGCGCATCGTAAATATTCATGAGGCTGAAGCCCAATTATTTAAACTTGTTGACTCCGTACTCCAAGGCAATGAAATTTTAATTGCGGTAGCTGGAAAACCTATAGCGAAGTTGAGCCCTATCGGCAAAAAGACCCCTAGAAAATTTGGGGTCTTAAAGGGAAAGCTTAAAATTGCAAAAGATTTTGATGCGCCGTTGTCCCTTGTATTAAGAACTATTAGCACATAGTTAAGAAAGTTTTTACTCTTTCGGCCGTGTCAAAGCCCAGGGGCTAAGCGATCGTAAAGTTAGCTGTGTGTCTGCACACAGCGGCCTTTACGATCGCTTAGCCGCGGGAGCTTTCACATCAGCCCAAAGAGCAAAAACTTTTTTAAC
>JAGVMG010000022.1 GCA_020053915.1 Parachlamydiales bacterium
ATGCTTCTGCTTTTGTCCCATGGCAATCTCCTGAGAAATGGAAACATGTTAAGCGAAAGCATGTTATATGTAAAAACTTTTTTAACTATGTACTAGGATGGGCAGCTAGAAAATGTCAATGGATAGATTAAAGAAGCCTCTTGGGGAACCAAGAGGCTTTGAAGAGTCACTTAGGACGCTTTTTTCCGCGTTTCAATGTAGTTAACTACATCGCCGACAGTTTTGAGCTTCTCCGCTTCTTCTTCTGAGATCTCAAAGCCGAAACGCTCTTCAAATGTCATAATGAGCTCTGTGAGGTCCAAAGAATCTGCGTTTAAATCTTCAACAAATGACTTTTCTAAAGTCACATCATTTGCATCGACGCCGAGCTGCTCGACAACGATATCTATGACTTCCTTTTCAATTGACATAGGTTTCCTTCAGTTGAGTTACTTAAAAAATACAAAAAGTTGAGCTACATGACCATTCCGCCGTCTACCGTCAAGACCTGCCCAGTAATATAATCTGAGAGGGAGCTTGCAAGAAAGACCGCCGCATGTGCTATGTCCGCAGGATCGCCCATTCTTCCCATAGGAATCTTCTTCAAAATCCCCTCGCGTTGGGCGTCATTGAGAACATCGGTCATACGCGTCTGGATAAATCCAGGAGCAATACAATTCACACAGATACCCCGTGTGGCGAGCTCTTGAGCAAGAGACTTTGTAAAACCAATCATTCCTGACTTTGATGCAGCATAATTAGCTTGTCCGGCATTTCCTGTCAAGCCGACAACCGAGCTTATGTTAATAATTTTTCCTTTTCTCGCCTTGAGCATCGGGCGAACGAGGACTTGACAAGTGTTAAATACAGATTTGAGGTTTGTGTCGACCACGGCATCCCAATCCTCTTCGCTCATTTTCATGAGAAGACCATCACGGGTAATGCCAGCGTTGTTCACAAGAATATCGATCGATCCCCAAGCTGTGAGCAAGCGCAGGACAGCCTCTTCCACTGCTTTTTTATCAGAGATATCGAGGATTACCGTTTCAAAGCGTTGAGCAGGCGATTGACGCTCTTGCTCGAGAGCATTTAACACTTCAGATGCACGCTCTGCATTCGTTCCGCAAATGGCGACAGAAGCCCCTTGTCGTGCAAAACTCAAGGCAATCTCTTTTCCAATTCCCGCAGTTCCACCTGTAATGAGAGCCTGTTTATCTTTTAACAATTGCATAATGTCTCCATCCATTTTGGAAGTTCATCGAGATCAGATACTTTTTCAATACTGAGTGTAGGCTGAAGAACGCCAATCCGCTTGTTCATCCCAGCGAGTGTCTTGCCAGGTCCCATTTCGATATACCCTTCAATCTCTTGGCTCATCATCGCGCGCACTCCCTTTTCCCAACGCACAGGACTTGCGACTTGGTCGATTAGAAACCCGCGCATCGCGTCGAGATCGGAAACATAATCGCCAGGGACATTCATCACGAGCTGGATTGGGCTTTCAGCTAAATACGTAGAGCGGATCTCTGCGGCTAATTTCTCTTGAGCCACACGCATTAAGCCGCTATGAAACGCTCCGGACACATCAAGGGCAAGCGCTCGTTTTGCGCCTTTCGCCTTTAATGCTGCCACAGCCAGCTCCATCCCCTCTTGAGTTCCTGCAATCACGACTTGTCCAGGGCAGTTTAGATTAGCTACCCATACATTAGATCCAGCGCCGAGTTCTCGAACGACCTCTTCTACGAGCTCAGCTTCCAAACCGAGGATGACCTGCATCCCCCCTTTGTTTTGTTCACACGCTTCGTGCATATAAAGCGCGCGCGAACGCACAAGTTTGAGGCAATCTTGAAACGAAATCTTTCCAGCTGCTGTTAATGCAGTGTACTCGCCTAGGCTTAAACCCGCAGAGACAACGGGCTGTAAATCAGGAAAATTCTGTTGAACCGTGCGCAAAATTGCAATGCTTGCAATGTAGATCCCCACTTGAGAGTTTTTTGTCAAAGTGAGCTCAGGTGCCGGTCCGTCAAATATTAGCTGAGAAAAAGGCGTTCCTAAAACGCTGTCTGCTTCTTCAAAAACCTCTTTCGCGATAGAAAATTGCTCGTAAAAATCTTTGGCCATTCCAGGATATTGCGCGCCTTGACCAGGGAATATAAATGCCCACTTTTTGCTCATCCTCTACTCCCCTTCTTTGATCGATGTTAAAAGAGATGCCCCCCAAGTCAATCCTGCGCCAAAAGCAGTTAAAAGAAGGTTTTCCCCGGATTGGATCGTATGTTCTTTCAGTAACTCATCTAAGGCAATGCCCACAGAAGAGGCCGATGTATTTCCATATTTGTGAAGCGTTAAATAGACGCGCTCTTGAGGGACCGCAAAACGCTTGGCAATCGCCTCAATAATTCGAATATTTGCTTGATGCGGAATGAGCCAGCTAATCTGATCTTCGGCAAGTCCTACTGTGTCTAAACACTTCTTCGATGCAGATTCCATTCGGCGAACAGCATGTTTGAAGACTTCCTTGCCTTCCATCTGCAAAAAATGTTGCCCCGCATTGATCGTCTCTTGAGTTGCTGGTTGACGCGAGCCCCCTGCAGGAAGAATCAAAAGCTGGGCAAGCTCTCCATCGGCTCCTAAGCTAACATCTCGAATCTGAAGACCGTCCCCTCTTCCGCTGACAATACACGCAGAAGCGCCATCGCCAAAAAGCACACACGTATTGCGGTCCTTGTAATTGACAATCGAAGAAAGCTTTTCGGAAGCGATGATTAAAACATTTTGATATAAGCCAGACTCGACATAAGCCTTTGCCTGCGACAGACAATAGATATAGCCTGTGCATGCCGCTTGAACGTCGAACGCAGCCGCGTTAACTGCTTTCAGTCGCGCTTGAATCAGACAGGCCGTGCTGGGAAAGGCATAATCAGGTGTGAGCGTCGCAACTAGAATTAGATCAATCTCTTCAGGTTTCAGCTGAGCCGATTGAAGTGCTTTTTCTGCAGCGTGAAACCCCATGTCGGAAGTGAACTCATCATCCCGAGCAAGGCGACGCTCCTTCATTCCAGTGCGGGTGAAAATCCACTCGTCTGAGGTTTCGACCATCTTTTCAAGATCAAGGTTAGTTAATACCTTTTCAGGCAAGTAACTTCCCGTTCCAATAATGCGCGCCTTGAGATTCATAAATATTGCTAAAATAGTGAAAAATTAAAATGTTTACTTTCTCTATTTTACCTCATCGAGCTAAAAAAAAGGAAGGATTATTTCTCCTATCAACAACAGGTAAATTTAAACTTCACAAAGCCGCAAAAATACCTATTGGCGGAAACGCGGGTATTTTTTAGTCTATGGAAAATTCAAGGATCTCATCATGCCCAAATACCCTACAGCACTCACACTCTTAATCGCCTACCTCAAAAAACTCCCTGGCGTCGGAACAAAGACAGCAGAGAGGTTCGCCTTTCAACTGCTCGATTGGCCCGCTCACGAGATTCAAGGATTTTCTACTCATCTATCTGAATTAAAAGAAAAAATAGCCCATTGTCCCACCTGCCACTGCCTCACAGATAGCCAGTCATGCCCGTTTTGCTCCGATCACAACAGAAACCCCTCTCAGCTCTGCGTGATCGCCTCAGCACGGGATGTCTTTTCAATTGAAGAGACTGGGACGTTTCGAGGGCACTATCACGTTCTAGGAGGTCTACTATCCCCTATCGACGGAACAACGCCTGAGCATCTCAACCTCGAACGATTAAAAAAAAGAGTCGACGAGCAAGGTGTTAAAGAAATGATTATCGCTCTTGATTCCACTTTAGAAGGGGACACCACCTCTTTATTTCTTAAAGAACAGATTCAGGCCTGGGGCTTGAGCGTCTCTCGACTCGCATTTGGAATCCCTTTAGGCAGCTCCCTGGACTTTGTCGACGGGGGCACACTCGCAAGAGCTTTTACCGCTCGGCAAGTTTTCTAAAGATCCGCCTCAAATTCTCTTTGCTTCTTTATCTTAAATTCTCTTATGCTAACTCATTTTACGCTTTCAGAAAAGAGCACCACTCCATGAGCAAGAAATATTTAATCGCCTTATCGCTGATCGCATTTACCTGCGCACCACTCCCCACTTTGAGAGCTGCTTACTCTTCGATTGAAGCGTTTGAAGATCGAAAAGTCGCCAACATCGACATTGCCGTTGAAAATCTACCCGCAAACGCCACCTTCGACGCAAAGACAGTGCTCGGCAGGTTAAAAACCAAAATTGGGGACCCTTTTTCCCAATTGACCTTCGATAGCGACCTCAAGGCATTATCCGAAGAGTACGACCGGGTCGAACCGTCGATCGAAGTGCACAATGGCGAGGTGTACGTTCATTTAAAACTCTGGCCGCGCCCGAACATTCGCACGATGAATTGGAGTGGCAATAAGCACATTAAAACAAAGACACTCCAAAAAGAGCTCGGAATTAAATCCAACGCTGTTTTTAACAGACAGGCATTTAACAAAGCGTTCAACAAAGTCAAAGAATACTACATCAAAAAAGGGTATTTCGAATCTCAGCTTCACTACTCTGTCATTCCCGATCCAAAAACGAATGAAGTCGACATTCGAATCGATGTATTCGAAGGAAGATCAGGTAGAATCGACGATATCGTCTTTAAGGGATTTTCTAAGGATGAGCAGAGCGAAATTCTCGCAATGATCCACACCAAAAAATACAACCTCTTTACAAGCTGGCTGACAGGACAAGGGACCTATAGCGAAGAAGCTCTTGAACAAGATAAGCTCACGATCATCAATCTCCTCCAAAACAAAGGTTATGCTGACGCAAAGGTTGACATCAAAGTCCTCGAAGCTAAATCAGAAGGGAAAATTCTCTTAGAAATTCACGCGGAACGGGGCCCAGTTTACCATTTGAAGAATGTAAAATTCAAAGGCAACACCCTCTTTACCGACGCGGAAATCGACAGCCGGTTTTTAGTTAGACCTGATGGTGTTTACTCACCGGAAAACCTCCGCCAAACAGCACAAAATATCAAAGACCTCTATGGACGTAAAGGCTTCATCGACTGCAACGTGCAATATGAAACACAACTCGTTTCCAATGAGCCGCTCTACAACGTAACTTTCATTATCGACGAAGGGCAAGAGTACAAAATCGGCCTGGTGCGGATCTTTGGTAACGTGCAAACAAAAAACAATGTGATCTTGCGCGAATCCCTTTTAGTTCCAGGAGAAACGTTTGATACTGCCAAGCTTAAAGCAACCCAAACGCGCCTAGAAAACGTTGGCTACTTTAAAACTGTCAACGTCTATGCTGTTCGCACACAAGACGACCAAGCGCTCGGAGAAAACTACCGCGATGTCTATATCGAAGTCGACGAAACGACAACGGGAAATATCAGCCTCTTCTTTGGATTCAGCACAGCGGATGATCTCTTCGGCGGTCTCGATCTATCGGAGAGTAATTTTAACTACAAAGGGTTTGGCAAGATCTTCTCAGAGGGTCTCTCAGCTCTACGTGGCGGCGGCGAATATGCACACGCACGTGTGAGCATTGGTTCCAAGCAGACCTCCTATACTCTCTCTTGGTTAACACCCTACTTCCGCGACACCCTCTGGCGTGTTGGATTTGATGTTACCCAGAGCACCAGTACGCTGATCTCAAAAGATTACGATATTAAAACCATCGGTTCCACCTTCTACGCTTCTTATCCTCTGAACTATTATTGGACATTTGGCACAAAATACCGGATCCGCAATGCAGATGTGCATGTCTCTCACAGCGCGCCTAGAAAAGAACGGGAGCAAGCGGACAGCGATGGTTTGATTTCTGCCGTTAGCTCTTCCATTTCTTTTGATTCCACCGACAGCGCGATCAAACCGCACAACGGTTTTCGCTCTACGCTCGAAGGGGAATATGCCGGAATCGGCGGAGACTTTACTTTTTCCCGCGTCAGCTATGTCAACACCTACTACACACAGCTTTGGAGACGGGGAATCATGAAATACCGGTTTGAATTCCGGTTTATTCAACCTTTCTGGAAATCGAGCGACCCGAATGATATCCCCTTAAGTGAGCGCTTCTTTCTCGGCGGTGAAAACTCCGTGCGGGGTTACAAGGCGTTTTCTTTAGGGCCTGAATACAGCAACGGCGACCCAAAAGGGGGGATCTCATCATCTCTGCTCTCTCTCGAATATTTGCAAGAGATCGTGCCGTTTTTAGACGCCTTCCTCTTTATTGATGCCGGTAGCGTTGCGATGAAACGCTGGTATCTCGCTAATTTCAAGATGACTTATGGATTCGGCGCTCGGATCGAACTCATTAACCGGGTACCGATCATTGTCGGGATGGGATTCCCAGTTAATCCAGATCATCACAATCAAGTACGCAGGTTCTTTTTCTCAATGGGTGGACAATTTTAACTTAAGGAGCAAAACTCTATGACAAAACGCTTTTTATCCGCAGCGATTCTAGCCCTTGCCACATCGACAGCAGCTTTTTCTGCTGAAGCACAACCATCGATTGGCGTCGTCAGTTTTACAAATTGCCTCTCCGACTCCAAACTCGGCAAGCAAGAGCAAGCGGCTTTTGAGTCATTGAAAAACCAAATGTCCTCGCTTCTGGAAGATACCGAAAAGCAGCTCAATGATATCTCCTCTAAATTTAACGATGCTGAATACCTCGATGGACTCTCTCCTCAAGCAGAAGAAGAGTTAAAAATGAAGTTCCGCACTTTGAGTGAAGAAATGAACCGCTACCAAAATCAGTACTATCAAGTCCTGAACCAAGCGAACATGCGCATCATGCAAACGATCAGCTCAGGGATCAACACCGCTTCTGAAAAAGTCGCTAAAGACAAGAAGCTCGCTGTCGTCGTTAATAAAGATGCTTGTTTCTACTTTTCTCCCGCACTCGATGTGACAGGTCCTGTCGTTGTCGAAATGGATAAAAACTATGAACAAGAAAATAAAAAACAACCTGCAACACCAGCTTCGTAAAAGGCCATACTATGAAGGATCTTAAGAAATTCACGCTCGCTGAACTAAGCGTTCTTACCCAATCAAAACTCATCGGCGATGCAGAGCACTGTATTGCCGGTGTGGATGCACTTGAATCCGCAAGTTCTCAAGAAGCGTCTTTCTTAGCCAATCCCAAGTACCGTCCTGCACTCCTGCAATCGAAGGCGGGAGTCATCTGCATTGATTCCAATACCCCCATCGAAGAGGGGAAAAACTATTTGGTATCTGATGATCCGTCTCTCGCCTTCCAAAAAATCGTTACCTTAATCCTCTCTTCTCAACACCACCACACCGGATTTCACGGGGTCCATCCCACAGCTGTGATCCATCCCGATGCCACAATTGGCACTGATGTCCACATCGGCCCCTATGTCGTCATCGACCAAGGCGCCCGTATTGGAGACCACACTATCTTAAGCGCTCATGTATCGGTCGGACCCGGAGTGACCATCGGCACCCACTGCCTCATTCACCCTCACGTCACCATTCGAGAGCGGTGCATGATCGGCAACCACGTCATCCTACAACCAGGAGCTGTCATCGGCTCTTGCGGATTTGGCTACCTCACGAATGCTCAAGGAAAACACTCTAAGCTCGACCAGCTCGGGATTGTCATTATCGAAGATGATGTCGAAATTGGCGCCAATACAACGATCGATAGAGCTCGGTTTAAATGCACCCGCATCCGCCAAGGCTCGAAAATCGATAACCTCGTTCAGATTGGCCACAATGTCGAGGTCGGCCTCGATAATATTATCGTTTCCCAGACAGGGATTGCAGGCTCTTCCAAAACAGGCCGCAACGTCGTCCTCGGCGGGCAAGCAGGGGTTGTCGGCCACGTAGAGATCGCAGACGGCGCCATGATCGCGACGCGCGGAGGGATTAGTAAATCTTTGAATCAGCCAGGAAAATATGCTGGCGCCCCTGTCATGGGCCTTGCCGACTATAACCGCCAGCAAGTACACCTGCGTAAAATCACCGAGTATGTCAAACAAATTGAATCTTTAGAGAAACGCCTTCAGGCACTTGAGAAACAAGAAATAAAATAATCATTAATTTAAGTAAATTAAGATCAATTTGCTATAATAAAGCCTCATTTAAAATGGAGGTTATTATGCCAGGTCAAGTTAAGCGTGTTCATTTTGCTCCTGATGTTGTCGACGGAAGCCACCGTCCTCCTGCGGCTTTTCAAAAAAAGCACTCTCAAGCATCTAGCACTTCACAATTTTTATGCAGTATTGTCAGCAGCATCTCCTCAAGTTTTACACGTTCATCCTCACCCCCCTCACTCCCTGATGTTTCGCCTTTCTCCTCGTGTATCAAAGGCGCGCCTAAAAAAATCGCTCCCCTTCCTCCAAAAAGCCCGCTAAGCGCGACACCGGACCTCCCTTTTTCAAGATGGTTTACCCACTACAGCACTGCACCTTCTGCCTCTTGGCAAGCCCGCGGCTGGGCGATCTTCAACTCTGCAGAGGGATTGCTCCGCACCATCAAGGAAGTCGTTTGCTGGTGTTTCTATAAAATGACCTGTCAATCCGACAAAGCGCTAGTAAGCGCTGATAAGACAAAACAGCTATGGGACGGAGTATGCTTTAGCGTAGAGGCAATTTTTAGACCTTATACCGTCATCGAGAAATTCCAAAAACGACTCGACGCAGCTTTACAAGAAGCATTTTTGAAGCCTGACACACCCATTCGAGCTTAATCCTTAAAGACAGTTTCTCTGATCGCTTCCGCGATCAGAGAAACTGTCTCTCCTCTTGTATATAAATTAAATAGTTGACATAAGTCGATCTAGAGACACCATCAAGGGTTCAAGGCTCATGATCGAATACTATTTTAAAACAACGAAAGAAGAAAACTTCATCAGCCTCGCCTCTCCCAAGGAAGGGTGCTGGATCCATGTTGAAGAAGCAACAACAGCTGATATCGACCAGATCTGCGCTTTGCTTACTCTCGAATACACGGAACTTCAAGACAGCCTTGATAAGTATGAAATCCCTCGCATTGATAAGGTGCGCAACAATATCTTGATTTTCACACGCCATCCGATCGAGCTCGATGTCCCTTTTGGCCTTTATACAGCGACATTGACCTTCATTCTCGCCCCTCACTACTTCATTACAATCTCGCCGCAAAAGAACAACCTAATCCGAAATTTCATCACCAAGCCTAATAAATTTTCCACAATCCAAAGATCCAAATTGCTCATCCATTTGATGCTGCGGATCACCCAAGAATTCATGTCGCATATCCGTCGCGTACGTCATAATGTGATGACACAAGAAAAAGAAATGGTGAATGTAGAGAGCGACGAGATCACAACACTCACTCGCCACGAGGAAATTTTGAACCAGTATCTCTCAACTCTAGAGCCGACCCATACGGTTTTAGAAGGAATTGCTTCAGGAAGATACATCAATCTACATGAGAAAGATCAGGAGCTTTTAGAAGATTTGCTCCTCGCGGTGAAACAATCAGAAAACCTCTGTGCGATTGCCTTAAAAAGTATCCGCAGCTTAAGAGACTCTTATCAGATTATCTTCACGAACAACTTGCATAAGACGATTAAACTGCTGACGGGACTCACTATCATATTGAATATCCCGACGATGATCGCGAGCGTTTATGGCATGAACGTGGATTTACCCTTTGCGCAGACAACCCACGCATTTGTGCTGATCATTTCTGCAATCTTTGTCTTTTCGATCCTGGGACTTGTCTTCTTTAGACGTGTCCGCTGGTTGTAACGCTTGGTGCTAAACGATAAAATCTGACGATATTGCCATAAAAATCAGGGACTAAAAAGACAGAGTGCTGAAATACATTATCCGACCCGCGAAAACCCCATTTAGATTCTACGGTTCCCTCAGACATTCCTTCTCGATAGATTCCAGCGTGCACTGTTTCCATTCCATGCTCATACACAGCCAAATCCCCACTTCTTAGAATATCAGAAGAGGGCGAAATAGAAACGAAGCAACGCTTTACAACATCATTAAAAACAAGAGGATCTAAAACGCTTGGCATCATTGAGACGGTCACTTGAAATTGCTCTTCGAGTGGAGCTTGATACGCTAAGAGGGCATATTTCAAGCAATTATCGCCTCGCTTTTCTGCATCCATAATAAACTTTGTAACTACGAAAACTCCCTTGCCTAATTCACCATAGGCCTTCCCATAATTTATAAATTTATTAGCTCCCCATCGACATTCATCTGAAATCATCTTTCTAGGTACAATTGGCCCTATGTAATGTCTAGCCTGTGTTTCAACACCGTGGAAGCCGGGTGAATACGATGAAATTCCAAAAACTGGAATCTCTGAGAGGAAGCTCATGACCTTTAAAGTGTCCCTCTTTGTGTCGCGTGTACGTACTTTATCCATAATAAAGGATGTTTCATAACGATTTAACCGATATACCTTTTCAAAATAAGCAATGGAGGGAAGGCCAAATCTCTCAAATGCTTTAATCCCAAGAGCAATTTTTTCGTCTTCATTAAGAGAACTAGGAGGGAAAATTGTCTCAAGCTGTTCTAATTTAGAGATAGCAGCAAAATCAAATTTTCGAGGGGGACATACTGGGATTGAAGCGGCAAGCTCCGTCAGCTGATCAAAGGGTCGGATGCTATCAGATGCAAGCTGCCGAATCTTCTTCACAGTTAATTTCATCGGACAATGACCAAAATGACCTTCATAGCCATCCAAATTCTGCTGATCATTTTCAAATTGCAGTTTTTGATAGAAAGGAATCGATTCACCTATTGCCTTCAAACGAAGGGTGTTATTTGTTTTAAGAGCGATAGCTGCCAAGTGTAAAACAATTTGCGTCCCCGCTCCCTGCACGCGATGAACAACATCTTTATTAATGTCATGCCGTATATTATCTGGGTTCGTAGCAAGATAACCCAATTTATTACTTTTGGCATCATAAAGAGCAATCGCTTGGACAGTCCGTGTTTGATCCTGACAAATCAAAACGCGGTCCCATACTTCTCCTCTCGGTATACGCTGCTCAGGCGGAGCCCCAATTTGATGAGAAATACCCCGAGTTATAGACTTTGAACCCAAAAAAAGGACTCCGGGATCTCTCTCGGCTTCATTATGAGTTCTATGACACGGAATTTGACCTTCGTGGAGGGCATAGTATTTCGAGCCGGCGCAAACACTCCATTCAGCGGCAATATGCGCAATGTGCTTCCAGTAAACCGGGGGCGCATCGGCAATATTAAGAAGACTCGAACTAGACTCCGTGCTGCTGCTACTTGCTAAAAATTGCTGTGGTACTAAAGGATTTGGCAAAGACAATTGTCGATGCAGATCCTTAATATTTCCTCTAATCTTTCTTACAATTTCACAACGGAAATCACCCGCCTCAAGAGAATTAGACAAGGATTTTAATTTAAATTTCAAATCATAATACTTATGGAAATAAGAATCGTTAATCAACGAAAAATATGCATTTTTAAACGACTTATGACCTTCTTTAATCTGCGTAATTTGAGCGTCGATAGGCAAGCTCGAGTGGCCCAAATGGAGATGAGAAAAGGCGTTCTTAAATGCCTTATGATTCCGTTTAAGTTCGCGAAATCTTTGACTAACAAGTGCTATGATGGAACTATCTTTTCCTTGTATCTGATATCGCGCATATTTAGTTATCAAGTCTATTTTTAATTCATAATAACTAAACAAATATTTACAATAAGAAAGACTAATTTTATTTGAAACTATATCAAGCGCATTAATTTTAAAATAAAAAATCGCATCTTCATAAGACTTATATTTTTTATTCCACTTATTATTAACTCGTTCATAACCAACTGTTAACTGAGAAGAACTCACACAAGAAGCCATAATACAACTCATTAATTATTTATTAATGATATCATAGCAAACAAGATACAATAATTCAACATATCAATAAAAATCTGGAATTATAATGGAACATATTGCCCCTCTGTTTAGAGCAAGAGAAGCGAAGGATTTTCTAAGTACTTCTGCAATGTCTTTAGAAACTTAGCGACGTCGGTACCATCGAGCACGCGGTGGTCAGCTGACAGTGTGACTTTCATCACTTTACCGGGAACGACCTGTCCCCCTTTGACGATCGGTTGATCGAGAATCCCGCCTACGGCTAAGATCGCTGCTTGAGGAGGGTTGATGATCGCTTTGAATTCAGAGATGCCAAACATCCCAATATTAGAAACGGTGAAGGATCCGCCTGTGTATTCATCACGAGCTAATTTGCCGTCGCGGGCGCGGAGCGCCAAACTTTTGACTTCTGCGGAAATTTGGCCGAGATTTTTATAATCGGCGTGGCGAAGGATCGGGGTGATGAGCCCTGATTGTAAGCTCACTGCCACAGAGATATCGATCGTCTTGAAGTGGATGATCGACTGTGTCACCGAGTTAAATCCACAATTCACGTTCGGGTGCTCTCTTAAACTGAGAGCGCATGCGCGCATCACAAAATCATTATAGGTGAGTTTGAGACCGCATGCCGCGAGCTCGTCGCGCACTTGGACCAAACGATCTGCATGGATCTCTTGCGTCTCATAAAAATGAGGAATAAAGGTCTTGGATTCTTGTAGACGCTGCGCGATCACTTTGCGGATGTGGCTTAAAGGGACCTCTTCGTAGCTGCCGGGGACGTCTGTTGGAGCTTCCCGTCTTCCGAAAGTCACGGCTGCGGCTGGCTGGCCGAGCGGTAAATCGCGCTCCAGGATCCGACCATGCGGGCCCGTGCCTTTTATCGTTGAAAGATCGATCCCTCGTTCGCGGGCCAAGCGACGCGCAACAGGAGAAACAAAAATGCGGTCTTCGAGACTTTGCGAGGGATACTTAAATGTGTAATGCTCTAAAGGAGGCTCAGGAACGAAGGCGGGTTGTTGAAGACCTGCGCCTACCTGCGCTCGCGGCGCTGCGGCAGCGGGCGCTCCAGATTCTTTCGGAGCTTCTTCAACGGGTTTTTGAACTTGAGGGACGTCCCCTTCTGGCTTGTAGCCATCGATACTTTCGTCTTTACTTTCCGTGAAAATGGCAATCGCCTGATTGACAATAGCCGACTCCCCTTCTTGAATCAAAATCTTACGCAAGAAACCTTCATCCAAAGCGCTATGCTCGACGGTTGCTTTATCCGTTGCGACCTCTAAGAGGACATCGCCTGTCTTAACGAAATCACCAGCTTTTTTGCGCCACTTTGTAATCGTTCCCTCTTCCATTGTGGGAGAGAGTTTGGGCATCGTCAGGGTAAAGGGCATAAGTCGTTGTGCTCCGTTAAGAAAGAACTTGGGTTAAGGCTGCGACAATCCGCTCTTTTGTGGGCATCGTTTCCTTTTCGAGCGTCTTGGAATAAGGCATCGGTGTTTCTCGTTGAGCAACGCGGACAATCGGGGCGTCAAGATAATCAAAGCAATGCTCCATGATGGTAAAACCCACTTCGGCACAAATGCCTGCGAAAAGATGTCCTTCCTCGACGAGGACACAGCGATGGGTTTTTTGAATGGAGGCAATGATCGTCGGAAGATCTAAAGGCTTAATCGTGCGCAAGTCGATCAAATCGACTTGGATCCCCTGCTTAGCCATTTCATCGGCAGCCTGTTTACACAGGTTGACCATCCGGCTATGAGAGATCAGTGTGACGTGCTTTCCCTCGCGAACGACCTTCGCTTTTCCAATCGGAACGAGGTACTCCTCTGTCGGGATCTCCATTTTCTCTCCATAAGAGAGCTCATTTTCCAAAAAGAGGACGGGATTATTGTTGCGAATAGCCGATTTAAGCAGTCCTTTAGCATCGTACGCATTGCTCGGAGCTAAGATAATGAGCCCCGGCAGATTGCCATAAATCGCTTCAATGCAGTGGGAGTGTTGAGAAGAAACCTGAGCTGCAGCGCCATTGGGTCCTCGAAAAACAATCGGCACGGAAAATCGGTTTCCCGACATGTAATGCATTTTAATCGCATTCGAAATGATTTGGTCGATCGCAACAAAAGAAAAGTTAAAGCTCATGAATTCCACGACAGGGCGCAATCCCGTCATTGCAGCACCCACAGCGAGACCGGCAAATCCGAGCTCCGCAATCGGGGTATCGACAACGCGCATGGGGCCCCATTTGTCCAGCATCCCCTTCGTGACTTTATAGGCGCCATTATACTCTGCAACTTCTTCTCCCATGATAAAAACGGAAGGATCGCGCTGCATCTCTTCATCAAGCGCTTGACGAATCGCTTCGCGAATTTCAACCAGTTGCTGCGGCATCTCATTCTCCTTAAAATTCTTTACGGGGCAAAAACGTCTTCTTCGAGCGTCATCGGATCGGGCCAAGGACTATCTTCTGCAAACTTGAGCGACGCCATGGCATGCTCTTTTTGTTCTTTATCCATCGCTTGGTACTGCTCTTCTGTGACAATGCCTGCATTAGCGAGTGTTTTGAGCATAATCACCAAAGGATCGCGCTCCATGCATCCTTGCAATTGCTCTTTCGTGCGGTACAGCGCGGGATCAGAAATCGAATGGCCCCGGAAACGCTCTGTAACCACTTCAACTAGGACAGGACGCGATGTTTTTTTAACCTCATTGAACACATGTTCAAATCCTGCGTAGCAATTGAAAAAATCCATCCCATCAAACGTATACCCTTGCATTCCAAAGCTAGGCGCTTTTTTCTCTGCAATCGGCTCGACAGAGATCGCTCGTCCCACATGCGTTCCCATTCCCCACTGGTTATTCTCGATCACATAGATACAAGGAAGATCCCAGAGAGCTGCAATATTGAGTGATTCGTGGAAGGCGCCTTGAGCTACCGCTCCATCCCCTAAAAAGCAGACAGCGACATCGCAATTCTTCTTACCTTGCAGCTCGGGAACATTCTTTTGATACTTGATCGTAAAGCCAGCGCCGGTCGCAATTGGAACTTGCCCGCCGACAATGCCAAATCCTCCGAGCAGGCGCTCGGTAAAAAAGTGCATTGAGCCGCCTCTTCCCAAAGCATTCCCAGTTGCTCTGCCAAACAATTCTGCCATGAGCTCATTCGGAGTGCATCCAAGAAGTAGAGCTAACGCATGGCAGCGGTAGGAGGTTGCCCACCACTGATCGATACCCATTGCTGCAACGGCTGCCGTTTGAACCGCTTCTTGCCCCATGTAAGAATGGAAAAACCCGCCGATCTTTCCTTGGAGGTAAGCCGCTTCAGCTCGAATTTCAAAATTGCGAATCTGAAGCATCGCCTTAAGACTGTGAAGCAATCTGTCTTTACCGACATTTGCGATCACAGCTGAGGTGTCCGCTTGGAAAAAATTATACTTAGCAGGTGTTTGTCTTTTCATCCGAGCACGCTCTTTTGGTGGCTAATGCATTAAATAAAGTGTATCGCAAATTTTGATATCGATCAATGAGTAGCTACAGGCATTCGCGAATTATTTTGAGGAACGATATTAGGGTTGTTCGTCACCGGAATCGTCCGTAAATCATCGTCTGAATGGATCTGATAGCAGCTAGCTAAACAGCTAAGCGCCAAAATGCAAAGAACGCTATTCAATAGATTCATTTTCCATCCTCGTTTGAGCCAAAAGAATACACTGTAGGAGAAAAATTGAGAAGAGAAAAGTCAGCAAAAAAAGACAGCCGCTTCTTGACTAAAATTTCTTTTAAGACCTAAAGTCCTTTTTTGTTTTTTAAAAACGGGAGATCAAAAATGGGATTAGACGTCATTATCACGGGCGCAAATCGTGGCATCGGACTTGGATTCACCCAGCATTATTTATCGCGTGGCGATCGTGTTATAGCAACGTACAGAAGCAAAAAATCCCTCGATCATTTGACAGAAGTCCGTCCTGGAAAATTCACCTGCTTGAGCACGTTGAAAAAAAAATATCCCAAACAACTGATGTTGCAACGATTGGATGTCACCTCTGAAGAACATGTCGCACAATTTGCTGCAACAGTGGAAAAGCTCGACCTTCTCATTCTCAATGCGGGGATCAAAGGATACTCCGTTCCAGGGACAAAAACAAAGGATCACCCTCCGGGCGATTTACGCGCTGCAATAGAGGTCAATACACTGGCGCCCAATCATATCTGGTCCTGTTTTTACTCTCTAATTGCGAAGACCCCAAATGCGGGCGTTATCTTTATGGGTAGTTTAGTTGGCCTTCCTAAGGATAATACATCGGGCGACTATCACCCCTATCGGTTATCAAAAACCGCTTCACACCACATGATGTGGAACCTATTCCTCCAGCTCATTCAAGACTGGCGTATGCAAGCTGTAGAAAGTCTTAGAGATGATCCCTCCTTGACTCACTTACAAGACAGCATTAGAGCCGTTTTACCCGACTCTTTTGACAAAGATCTGTATTTGGAAATCATTGGGAAGGCATTAATGACAACTCATCTCATGCCAAAATTTCAACAACACTGCTTTGGTACATTCCGCACGGCATACTTCAAAGAATGGCTTGAAAGTGTATTCCCTGAAGTGCCTTTGAAAAAGCTTTTGCATGAAAAAATCTTGAACAACTTACTCCAACAACGCTGGAACCCTGGGATATCGGCAAAAGACTGGATTTTACAAGTTTTAGAAAAAACATGTTTAATCGATGCATTAAAAGAACCGATTGAGGAAGCACTGACAAGCCCATCTTCCATCGAAAAACTAACTTCAGGGATTTTCGAGCCAACCTATCAAGATCTCCTTGAGATCGTCAACGGAGAGCGTCCATGGCAAGTGATCCATGGATCTGATATCAAAAAGTGGGCTCTCAACGCTATGATCCAAGTTCCATCCTTGGATAAGGAATTAAAAGGCCGGATCGTTGAAGTCATCACTGAAACTCCCCATATGCAGCAATGGAGAACAAAAATGATAGAGATTTTACGCAACGCTCCCTTTGCCGCTGCAATTTGCGCCGGATGGGTGAGAACTGATATGGGAGGCCCTTATGCTCGCTTAAGCATTCATGACAGTACCGCGTATATGATGGTGGTTATTGAACTTCTTCGCAGAACAAAACAAGGCAATGGGCTCTTAATGTATGATGGTACAATGCCTGAGAAATATCCCATTCCCTCTGAATTGGAAGAAATCTTCTATGCGATTAAAAATAGCAGGGAGGCATCTACGTCAATAAGCACATCATCTTCTTCCAGTTGAAAGACCGACAGGCACACCGAAACAATTTTTGAAGTTGTTTCGGTGTGCCTCAAGCATTGAGACACTAACGAACAGCTATTCCCCTCTTCTGCTCTTTCATTGCAAGAAACTGCCTGTAAGCACTGCAGCCTTCTTTCTTGATCTTCTGAAACTCGGCTAGGTAAAGAGCTGCAATGGCAGGGTCATGCAAAACCACGACATTTTCCTTATTCGAACGAGAGGCCTGGCGCGTGAAGTTAAACGAACCTGTCCAGACGGTATGATCTCCAAAGACACAAAATTTATCGTGCATCAAAGGCTTTTTGGCATACTTGCTGACTTGCACTTCCTCCATCTGCGGATCCCAGACATGTACAGTGATCCCTTTTTCATCCATTTTCCGAATGGGTGAACGCTGTTTGACAGAAAAGGGATCGACGATCACCTCGACAGACACGCCTCGTTTTTTCGCGCGTTGCAAGGCTTGAGAAATTTCTCCTGACATCAAACAGTAAACGGCTGCACAAATGCTCTTGGGCTCCTGATCAATGAGCGCGATGAGCTTTTCAGCAACTTGGTCCTGCGGGGAAAAATAGATCTCAGGCGAAGTGCTAGCTCTTAATTGAGTTGAGGTCATCGATGTGCAGCAAAGAGCGAGCACAAGCACTTGTTTAAACCACGTGTAGTGCAACCTTCCCATCAGCATGCCTCCCGTTAATTTTTCCCACAAAAGATAGCAGTAAAGAATCAATTCCTGCAATTTTTTCCTTCATAAATAAACACACCATTGAATATTCTATTCAATTTTCTAATGGCGATTATTGGTATCTAAAATGCTGCGCTCTCTCTTTTTTTTAGGGCTATGCCTATTCACCACACCTATTTGCGCCTATGATGAAGAAGCCAAAGAAGAATTCACGCTCTCGACTCCCGAACAAATTGCCGCACTGACGTGCGAACCCAACTATCTCGTGGGAGGACTCATCAGTCCTCTTAGCGGACAACCTGTTTTAAGAGAGATTGATTTAGTCGCAAAAGGAGCTCAAAACGTCATCCTTAGCAGAATCTATATTCCTCCCTACATGCCCTGTACTTTTCAGAAATACGAAAGTAACCAACGCGAATGGGATAAACGCAGCCTCTACCACTATGTCGCAGATCATTACAAGGGATGGCAATTTTACCCCCACCTAAAGCTCCTTTTCAATGCCGTCTCCAAAGAAGTCCTGCTAACGGATCCTCATGGGATGAGCTTGAACTTCCAGTTATCCAAAGCTAATTGTTACCTGTCTTCTTCGTACGCTATAAGCAACACTGCAGGAGACATCCCTCATGGAAAATATGACCCAAGAAACACACGCCTTGTCTTAGCTGAAGATGGAAGCAAAATTACGGTTCATTCCCCCAATGGAAGCACCCGATGTTATCACAAATGGCAAGCCACATCACAGACAGAACAACTCTTCCTCCTCCATAAGGAAATTCTTCCGAACGGAAAAGTCCTTAAGTACCATTACAGCATTACTGGGCAACCCGCGTATGTAGAAAGCCTGGACCCAAAGGAACAATTTGTATACGCCTCTATTAGCATTCAGGGCTCCCCCTGGGATGGGCACTGTCATTTCACTTCATCCACAGGGAGCACCGTCGATTACGCTTATCAAAAGAGACCGCTCAGCGTCAAAATTAAAGAAAAAGCCAACATTAGGTCCACTGATAAAATAAAACATGGAAAAATGAAGATCGAGCTCAACTTCCTTTGTCCTCCCATTCTCACTTCGGTAAGCAGCCCATTCTATCGCCATGAATCCTTGGAATACGCAAGCAATTTCCTCCTCAATTCCTACATCGGTAAAAACCATGTGTTCACAACAAATAATGCAGGCTACGGAAAAGGAATTCAGCACTATCGAGTTCATCAGCTTTTGCTTCCTGCCCACAAAAATGATGCACTGGAGCCTGTGTACACACTTAACTACCATCCCCCCATTGCAGGAGAACAAGAAGGATCTACAACCGTAAATAACAGCGATGGAACATCCACCGTGTATCACTTCTCTAAAAACCTGCTCACAACGCTAATTCAATACTTTGGGCAAGAAGGGACACTTAAGAAAGAAAAGGTCTACTCGTGGGATGAAAACAATTGGCTAAAAGTTCTTAAAATTAGGGATAGCCAGCAAAACTCTCTCTATGAAACATCCTATGACTATGATGCCTTTGGCAACCCCATTCTAGAAGTTCTAACGGGAGATCTAACAGGATCAGGAGCTCAAGAAACATTCACCACCAAACGCATCTTCTCAGAAGATGGGAGAAATCTACTCTTAAAGGAAGAGAGAGAAGATGGAAAGGCTACATGTTTTACCTATCTTCCCCACACCAACCTCATCACATCCAAGCTCACTAAAGATCGAGATCAGATCCTTTTGCGAGAATTTTCTATCTATGATGATAACAACAATCTCATTCAGAAAATTTCTGATAATGGATCTTCTGAAGTCCAGGACTGTCTCATCGGTGCGACTCAAAGAACCCTAACGACCTATATTCTACGGCAGACGCCCCCCTTTTTGCATATGCCCGAATGGATCGAAGAATCTTACCTAGAAGCTGAAACTGAAAAACTTCTCAAAAAAAGCCATTTATTCTACGACCTTCATGGCAACGTCGCTCAAGAAAAGGTGTATGATGCAGATGGTAGGCACCGCTTTACTCTGTACAAAACTTACAACGAGCGTGGGGATATTCTCACAGAAACCAATCGCATCGCTCAAGAAGCTGTGTATACCTATGGCCCAAAAGGAGATCTTGCAACATCGACAACCTTCTCTCAGCGGATCAAAAAAACTCTACTCTACGATGCAAAAGGGCTCTGTAGAGAACAAATCGAAGAGGCAGATGATGGCTGCGTCCACACCAACTCTTTTGAATACGATCCACACGATCGTCTGATCCGCAAAACAGATCTCTTTCACAACACCACCAATTATGCTTACGATCCTCTCGTAAGTAAGATTGTAAAAACCGACTTTCCCCCGATTGAATCAATCGATGGCAACGCTTTGCAGGTCATGGCCCATTCAGAATATGATCCCTTTGGACGGGAAATCAAAAAAATTGACGCCAATGGCAATTGCACAACCTATCAATATAACGCCTATGGATCTCCCAATGAGATCCTTCATCCCAACGGAGGAAAAGAGTCTTTTCTTTACGAAAAAAATGGACAGCTCGCAAAAGCTACGACCTTAGACGGCCTCACCATCCTTTACAAGCATGACGTCCTTGGGCACATTCTTTCCAAAACTTACCAGAACCCCGATGGAAACATCATCGCTCATGAATTGTTCACTTATAACGGCTTTAACCTCCTCTCAGAAACTGACAAAGAGGGCCATGTAAGAACCTATTCTTACGATGGAGCGGGGAGAAAAATCCGCGATGAATTTTGCGGCCAAGTGACCGACTTATGCTATGATTCACTAGGCAGGCTCTCTACAATCTGCAAACACAACGGAAACAACGCTCTCATCATTCAATACGAACGAAATCTAGAAGGGCGCATTCTAGAGACCAAAAAAACAGATGTCCTGGGAAATCTCCTCTACAAAATCCAGCATTCTTATGATAGCAACGGAAATCTTGCATCGACTACCAAGTTCATCCACGATCAAGAAGCGATCACAACCTTTGTCTACGACAGCTTTGGCAGATTAACAGAAGAAACAGATGCGGAAGGACACGTCACAAAAACACTTTACAATGAACATTGCGAAAATTCCCTCGGGCAGAGGGTGTTACAAAAAATCACAACAGATCCCCTCAACATCACCGCAATAGAAACCAAAGATGCCCTAGCGCGCACTGTAAAAACAGAAACCCTCAATCCGCAAGGCATCCCCATCGCTTGTAAGCAACTCTACCATGACCCTCACGGTAATCTCCTCATTCAAAGAGATCATATCTATGAAAAAGATCTGTTCCAAAAAACCCAAACCCTCAGATTTAATTACACCTCAGATCATCGGGTAAAAAACCAAACAAGGGCATATCAAACAGAAGACGCAAGAACAACATCTTTCACCTATTACCCTTCAGGCAAAATCGCCTCCAAAACCCTTCCCGATGCCATAACCCTATCCTACAGCTACGACCCACTTGGATATTTGCATCGTTTAGAGTCAACAGATGGCAACATCAAACACTCCTTTACCTTTAATCGATTAGGCCATCTTCTTCATGCCATAGACGAAAACAACAACGTCTCTATTGGCCGCACAGTGGACCCCCACGGCAACATCCTTCAAGAAGACTTCCCTAATGCGCTAAACATCATCAAAGAATACGACGCTTTTAACAGGTTAACCGCGTTAAAAATCGGAAATTTAGGAGAAGTGCATTATACGTATGACCCTCTATTCCTTCGCAACGTCGCACGCGTTTCCCCTGAGGGAGAAATGCTCTACGAACACAGCTACGAAGCGTACGATACAAATGGAAACCTCCATTTAGAGCGCTTAATTGCCAATTTGGGCAGAGTTGTTCACCTTACAGGTCCAAAAGGACAAAAGACCTCTGTTTCCAGCCCATTCTTTACTGAAGAATACACCTACGATCCCGTAGGAAATTTAACAATCAAGCGCACAGACAGTACTGAGCATGATTATTCCTATGATGACCTCTCTCAACTCCTCTCTGAAAGCAGCACCTCCTACTCGTTAACGTATGACTATAATTCGCTATTCAACCGGGCTGCTAAAAATAGCAAAATCCAAAAAGTTAACAGCTTAAATGAACTGCTCATTCGCGGTATCACCTACGATCTGAATGGAAACCAGCTTCTCAAACGCACAGCAGCAGAAACATTTCGGCTTACCTACGACCCCCTCAATCAACTCACCCAAGCAATCTCAGAAAAGCAGAAAATCAATTTTATCTACGATCCTCTTGGACGGCGCCTCAGTAAAATTGTTTCCACTCCCACGGGATACGGCTGGAAAGAGGCTTCTCGAGAAAATTACATCTATCACGGCGCTCACGAAATAGGGGCGCTTGACCCAAATAGCAGCCCCAAAAACCTCCGTCACCTCGGTTTAAACGACACAACAATCGCAGTGGAGCTAGAAGGCCACCCCTTTGCCCCTCAAGTGGATCTTCAGGGAAACATCCGGCGCTTGATTGACCTAAAAACACGCAGCGAAACAAATCGCTATGAATTCTCCGCCTTTGGAGAAGAATTACAATCTGATCGTTACTCCCAAACGATCAACCCCTGGCGTTATGTTTCTAAACGGATCGATCCAGACCTTGGCCTCATCTATTTCGGCAAACGCGATTACGATCCCCTCCTCGGGAGATGGCTCACCATAGATCCCGCAGGCTTTATCGATAGCGCTAACTTGTACCAGTACGTTTTCAATAATCCGTACCGCTACCAAGACCCCGACGGCAGGTTCATTATTGCACTTCCCCTGCTTGCATTGAGCTGGAAATTAGTTGCCGTTGCAGTCGCCACAGCTTATGTCGCCTATGAACTAGAGCACCAGCACAAGCATTTCTCCAGCTCGTTTGCCAGAAGTTTCAATTCAGCTGCCCACCAAGTGGTTCAAACCATAGGTGGCGGCTCGCTGCACTTGCTGAATCAAGTTCTAGACAAGGAGAAAAAGAAACAAGATAAAGAA
>JAGVMG010000059.1 GCA_020053915.1 Parachlamydiales bacterium
AAAAGTACACACCATCTGGTGTCCTCATGGAAATTCCGACAAAGGAAGGCAAACTCCCTTTATGGAAGCGCTTGGCAAAGAAGAGGTCGCTTTAGTCTACGGACCGCGGATGATCGACTTCATGAAAGAAAAAGGAGTGTTTAACAATCTCAAAGCGCATGTCGTGACAGGAAATTACCGCCATCAGTTTTACCTCGAACATCAAGCCTTTTACGATCAGCTCGTCGCAAATGAGATCCTCCGCCGCCTTCCTCCGGCAGAAAAAACCCTTCTTTACGCCCCCACCTGGCAAGACCGAGAAAAATCGAGCTCTTTTTATGCAGCTCTTCCCTTTCTGATTAAAACCCTGCCAGAATCCTGGAATTTGATTGTAAAGCCTCATCCGAATTTGCGCTTACAGGATGAATTTAGTTTTGAGCGTCTGTTAGAGTCTTACCGAGATCACCCACGCGTTCTTTTTCTTGATGATTTCCCTCCGATTTATCCTCTTCTCAACGCCGTAGATATCTACATCGGGGATTATTCTTCGATAGGCTACGACTTTCTCACCTTCCAACGCCCCCTGTTTTTTTTGAACCAGCGAGAGCAAGACCCCGAAAAAGATCCTGGCCTCTACCTCTATCGCTGTGGAACCTGCATTGCTCCCTCTGATTACCCACAGATTTATCAAAAGATTGCCGATTTTGAGAGCTTTGAGTTGCGCGACTTTGCAAAAATCCAGGCCCAAGTCTATGATCAAACTTTTGGACCGTCCAAAAATCTTGCGCAGCTGCGCGAAGAGATTAAACAGAGCTACGCCGCGTTTCCCGAAGCAGACTGGAACTTTTTTTAATGAAAGCTGTTACCATCCTCACGGGTCCCAGTACCCATCTCGATCACATCGGGATCCTAAGCGCCCAGCTTCAAGTTCCGTTGATTGTCTCGAATGAAAAGACTTTCGAGATGGCTCACACCTTTTATCCCCAGTTTGATGTTCATTTCCATGAGATGAGCGAGCTGTCTTATGACATGCTTGCCGCAAATTTTGATTTGATCTTTCAATCAGGAAGATCCTGGACTGCTCACATTCAACCCACCCTCGAACTTCTCTTTAGAAAGAAAATCCGCATGGTTTTTTGTCCGCATGGCAACTCAGATAAAGGACATTCTTTTCGCAATCATCCCGAACAAGACCTCTATCTCGTCTACGGCGATCACCTCTTTGACCATTTAAAAAAAACCGGCGCTCTAGAGAAAATTAAACAAGTCTTTTACACAGGCAATTACCGACTGCTTTTCTATCAGCAGCATCAAGCTTTCTACGATGCCCTTGTCCAAACCCATGTATTTTCCCACTTCCCAACAGAAAAACCCACGATTCTATACGCCCCCACCTGGCCTGATGAGGAAGGCCCGACCTCTTTTTTTGATGAAACCGATGCATTGATTGACCAACTGGGAACAGACTACAACCTCGTCATCAAACTGCACCCCTTTTTAGCAGAATCCCACCCAGAACGGGTTTTTCAGATCACCGATCGGCACCAAAACAACCCCTCCGTTCTTTTCTTAACCCATTTCCCACCCATTTATCCTCTGTTAGCGCGCTGCGACCTTTATCTTGGCGATTTCTCTTCAGTGGGCTACGACTTTTTAGCATTCAATAGACCTTTGTACTTCTTCAATCCACACAGTGAGACCTCTTCCACTTCTTGTCTATTTCGCTGCGGGATCGAAATCCCGATCCATCAAAAAAAACGCTTAAAAGCCTTTCTCGAAGAAACACGCACGCATTCTCAAACGCATTTTGCGACAGCGCGTAAAGAAACCTATGATTATGCCTTTGGAAAAGAAAAGAATCCTGAAGAGGTGAGAAAAGAGATCTGGGAATATGTGACCCGATGAATGGAAAGACCTCGCCAGAAGCGAGGTCTTTCTATGTATGCGCTAAACGATTTAGCGCATCAGTCTTAAAATGAAGCTTAGCACAGTTCGTTTGACTGAGTTTCATCTTCAACAGAATCATCAGCAGCAAATAGAGCATCTTCACCTACTGCCACTTCTTCATCATCAGCTGCATCTGCCGCGAATGCTGAGTCAGTTGTTGTTGCCACTTCTTCCTCATCAGCTGCATTGGCTGCAAATGCTGAATCAGTTGTTGTTGCAATCTCTTCTTCATCAGCTGCATTAGCTGCGAATGCTGAATCAGTTGTTGTCGCTACTTCTTCTTCGTCTGCTGCATTAGCCGCGAATGATGAGTCAGTTGTTGTTGCCACTTCTTCTTCATCAGCTGCATTGGCTGCAAATGCTGAATCAGTTGTTGTCGCTACTTCTTCTTCGTCAGCTGCATTAGCTGCGAATGCTGAGTCAGTTGTTGTTGCCACTTCTTCTTCATCAGCTGCATTAGCTGCAAATGCTGAATCAGTCGTTGTTGCTACTTCTTCCTCGTCAGCTGCATCTGCCGCGAATGCTGAATCAGTTGTTGTTGCGATTTCTTCTTCATCAGCTGCATTGGCTGCAAATGCTGAATCAGTCGTTGTTGCTACTTCTTCCTCGTCTGCAGCATCAACTGCGAACGCAGATTCTACTGGCAGTGTCTCTTCTTGGGCATCAGCAAACACAGCAACGTTTAAAGAAAGGGCAGCTGTCATCAGAACCCAAATATTCTTGTGCATGTCGAATCTCCATTTTGTTTGGATTAAATGACCCCAATTTTCTAGCCCATCTTCATTCGTAGGGGCAATTGAGGCAGTCTCGGGACATCTTAGTTTTCTATAGAAATTTTCGCAAACACAAAGGTTTAAAACTATCAAGCTTTCGCGAAAAATCGAGAAATGAAATAGAGCGGATAATTCGTAATCGCACCATCCTGCTTCAAATTCATCGTCGTTGAACGGGCAAGTTTGGCAGGAGCGTATTTTTGTTGGTAGACAAGAAGGCTCTTTTTTTTCTGACTCGCGCCAGCTTTCACTTCTAAGGGACAAATCTCATGCTCTTCTTCGATCAAAAAATCAATTTCCGCAATCCCTTCGCTTGTCCAATAATAGGGAGGCTGCTGCTTCGTTGCAATGAATTCTTGCGCGACATAGTTTTCAGTAAGAGCGCCCTTGAACTCTGTAAATAATAGATCTCCATCTATGATCGTCCGAGGAGATAGGTTACTTTGAGCGCCGAGCAAACCCACATCCATTAAGAAAATCTTAAAAATATTATTATCCGCATAAGCACTTAAGGGAAATTTTGGGGATTCTACAAGGTGACTTTTATGGATAAGGCCTGCATCCGCAAGCCACTGGATCGCATCTTCATAATCTCGTCCCCGTGCACTTTTGCGAATTGCTGAAAATATAAATTTTTTATTCTCTTTTGCTAACTGACGATGCACTTGTTTCCAAACTGTTGTGATCTTCATGATCTCCTGAGGAGGAGCATGTTTAGCAAAATCCCTTTCATAAGCGTTCAAGATTTCCAGTTGAATTTCTCTAACAACATTCAGGTTATTTGTCTTTGCATATTCTGCAACCGCTTCAGGCATTCCTCCTACAAAAAAGTAGACCTTCAACAGTTGAATGAGCTTCTCATGCAGAGGATTTTGTATCGGCTCCGTTGTCGAGTACTCTTCTAGAAATACCCGCGTTTTTTCGTGACCCAAAGCATTAAGAAATTCGAAAAAAGTTAAGGGATACATATGGAGAAAATTGACCTTTCCCACAGGGAATCCCTCTCTTCCCGCTGTCTTGACACCTAAAAGAGAACCTGCGGCCACGACATGAAACTCGTTTGCCTCTTCACAAAAATACTTCAGACTATTTAAAGCTTTTGGACACTCTTGAATTTCATCTAACACTAAAAGAGTGTGCTGAGGTTTGATTTCCACCTCTGTATGAATGCTGAGAATCTGGATTAACTGTCTAGGATCCAGCGTCCCTTCGAAGTATTGGGCCAGCTTTTCATCTTTTTCAAAGTTCAAGTAAGCTATATTTTCATAAGCCGTTTTGCCAAAACGCTTTAAGGCATATGTCTTCCCAACCTGCCTAGCCCCATTTAGGATTAATGGCTTGCGTCGAGAGGAGCGTTTCCACTCCTCGAGGTGCTTGAATATATCTCGTTTCATTCCTTCATTATATGCCTGTTTCAGTCAAAAACGCAATCATTCCTTTGAAAAACGTGGGTGATTGACACGTTTTTCGTTGGAAAAACGTGGGTGATTGACACGTTTTTCGTTGGAAAAACGTGCAGCAAAACACATAAAGCACTGTACACAAATAAGTTAGATACTTTTCACCTAAACCGGAGGCAAGACAAACACATGACACAGCTCGTCGAGATTACCTGCAGTCGAGCTTGCTTCGATCTCGTATGCTGAGGCCCCCTCTTTGAGGCGCTGCACCTTGGAGACAATGGCCACGCGCAATCCCGCAGGAAAAACCCCATCGAGCCCTGTCGTTACCAAAAGATCTCCCGTTTTGAGGATGCTCATCGCTTTTTGATTACCTCGGATATCGTACGGTATACCTGTGCGCAAATCACGCGCAGGCCCCTCTTCATCTGCAAAATCGTAATTAAATCCAAATCCACGAAGCACCTGGCTGCGGGTTCTGAAATGGGAACTGCTGCATCCAGATAACACCCCTTTTGCAAGATAGCTCTCTTTTGAAGGGAGTTTGAGGAATTGTTTCAATTGAAGTAGTTGATCCGCCACTGGTTTGATCTCTCGCTTCATTTCAACAAAATCATCGCGCACCTCGAGTGCGAATAAAAGTGCCTCGAGATGTTCTAAAAGATAGCGGTTCTGTTCGCTGCCTCGCACTGCGCGCACTGAGGGAGTGAGTCGCGAATCGGTCACCAAGCGGACGCGACTCTGCCTTTCATCGACTTGTTCGATCACTCCGACAAGCGTCGTCCCCACAAGGACAGGACTGCCTTTAGCCACCACTTTTTTACCAAGAGCTTTATTTTCCTTTTCTCCGACGTTGATCCACAGCGAGCTGCTCCAGGAAGAGGGATCGCGAAAAATCACTTTTGCCGGCATCGATTCAACGGCGAGATCGAGCTGCGCGCTTAATTCCCGATTGCGGCGCAGCATGAACGCTTGTTTGTCGCGTGCATCCGGCAGAGAGGCCGCTACTGTTTTTAACCGATCAACCAATTCTTGTAGGCGATCTTCATAAAGCAGCCATTCGCGTACATTCTCGATTTGCGCGCGCAAGAGAAGATTTTCCTGGTTGAGACGCTCGAGTTCAAGCTGAAGCTTCTGATTGTTCTGCGGCGCTTGAGAAAGGGGTCGCATGGCGAGCATGCAGGTGTTTTCTTTTAAAAAATTAAGCCCTCGCCAGCAGGGAGACAGCGATGAGACCATCACAGAGCGGATTTTTTCAGATGCCTTTTGGGTGAGGCTCATCAAGGAAAGCAAAAAGAAAATGAGCAGCACATAAGGGCGATAACTGATTTTTCTCATTTTTTAACCGCAAGAATGGATTCAGCGACATAATCGAGATTTTCCCGATTAAGCCCGCAGACATTAATTCTACCATCTCCCGTCATGTAGACTCCAAACTCTGATATAATTCGCTCAACCTGCTCTGAGCTAAGTCCACTGTAGCAAAACATCCCCTTGCAATCATCGAGATGGTTAAAGTCTGCGGAGTGGCTCTTTTGCTTTAAACGCTCAACAAGATGATGCCGCATCGCGTTAATGCGCTCACACATTTCCCTTAATTGCCTTTCCCACACTTCCCGTAATTGATGCTCGCTTAAAACATGCGCGACAATCCGCGCTCCATGAATCGGAGGATTAGAATAGAGCGTGCGAATCACTTGCTTGACGCGAGAGGTGACCTTTTTTGAAACGTCGAGAGAAGGTGTGACGATAAACAAGGCACCGACTCTTTCCCCGTAAAGCGAGAAATTCTTGGAAAGAGAAAAAGCGACAATCATCTCCATCCCTTTTTCAGCAAAGAGACGGATCGATTGCACATCTTCTGTCAATCCTCTTCCAAACCCTTGGTATGCACAATCGAAAAAGGGAACGAGCCCCCTTTTCTGACACAGGTCTGCAACTTGCAGCCATTGTTCCCGGTTAAGATCGATACCTGTCGGGTTATGACAAGAGGCATGCAATAAGATCACACTGCCAGAGGGAAGAGCCGTGAGATACTCGATCATCATATCAAATTGCAGCTGATGGCGTCCCACATCGTAGTAGGGATAATTTTCCACTTTCAATCCAGCCGCATGGAAAACACCTCGATGATTGGGCCAAGTCGGGTGGGAAATATACACCGTATTCTCTGCTTCTTGCTTGATAAAAGCAGCTCCAATTCGAAGAGCCCCCGTGCCGCCGACCGTTTGAAAGCCAGCGATCCGCTCAAACTCCGTTCCCCAGAAGTGGGAACCAAATACCAGTTCTCCCGTCTTACCGATAAACTGGTGGTCTCCTTCAATGGGGGAATACTCTTTACTTTTCTCCCAGCGCATCAAATCCCCTTCAGCAGATTTGACACATGTCATGATCGGAGATAGCAAGTCCTCTCCTTTGTACAGGCCCACACCTAAATTCACTTTGTTCTTACGCGGATCACTGCTAAACGCAGCCGTAAGTCCCAAGATGGGATCAGCCGGCGCCATGGGAACTTTATCAAAGATACTCATGCATCATCCTCGTTATTTGCTGATTCTATTTATACCCAAACGATTATTTTTAGTGTTGGCCCAAATCGGGCAAATGACTAAAATTGCGCTCCCTGTGATGATCCATGGGGCGTTAGCTCAGTTGGTAGAGCGCAACAATGGCATTGTTGAGGTCAGCGGTTCGATCCCGCTACGCTCCAAATTTTCTTTTTAGCAGTGAAGGCTCTTTGTGATGACATTTTTTCGCACACCCTTTGTCATCCGTTTTTTTAAAATCGCACTTTTCCTTCTCTGTTTTTTTATTGTCGATCGCTTCTGCCATCGACAAACAGGAGGATTTGCCCTCACTAAAGTTCTTTCCGACCGCCCCTTCAATCCTCAATGGGAAGTCCCTCTTCTTACTCCCGCTGAAGAAGCTGAGGTTGAGCACGCATTAAACCAACCCTACCGCTTTTTTAGTTACGGAGGCCAATCGTACGTTTTTTTAAGCGATGATGGGCAAACGGTGCTCAAGTTTTTTAAACACCACCACATGCGTCCAATCCCCTTTTTCCGTCACGATAAACTGCCCCTTTTTTTTTCTAGCTGCACTCTCGCATACCGACAGTTTAAGGAGCGTACTGGACTCCTCGCTCTTCATCTCAACAAAACAACGCACCTCCAAAAAAAAGTGACGCTCATCGACAAACTCAACATCGCACATCAAATCGATCTCGATCGAGTCGACTTTGCATTGCAAAAAAGAGCTGAACTTCCCTATCAGCGTTTTCGACGATTAAAAAAAGAAGGGAATCTCGAAGCTGCACAGCACAGCTTAAACTCTCTCTTCGAGCTCATCGCCCTGCGCTGTCAGCAGGGGATTCAAGACCGCGATCCCAATATTCGCCGCAACTGCGGTTTTTTAGGGGATACCGCCATTGAACTCGACTTAGGGTCCTATACCTACGACCCTCTTCTTGCAACACCTAAAGCTACCCGCGACACGCTCGATCTACAAACGCGTAAACTCAAACGCTGGATCCGCAAAAGCTATCCCGAACTCTTGCCCTATTTTGAAATGCGGCTGACTGCTATGCTTCAAGAACCTACTGAAACTCATCAGGTTTTATGACAAAACTCATTCAGATTGACGATCTCTCGTTTTTAAACTCCGACTCCTGGAAAGAAAATAACAAGACCTACTGCCAAGAACTCGAATCTGGCAACATCCTTTTTTTTCCAAAATGCCCCTTGCCCTTTCCTCAAGAAGAGGTCTCCTTTCTTCTCGAACAACGGCAAACGGGATCTGCGAATCGTAAAAATATCGCCTATAAACCTCAATCCGATAAGATCACCAACTTTGTCCAATCCTCTCCAGCGCAAGGACAACGCCTCCATGAGATCATGCGCACCTATTCGCAGCGCGTCAGCGCATTCTTAAGCCAACTCCTCGCTCCTTACGCCCCTACTTGGCGTCTCGATTATGCCAGCTTCCGTCCATTCCAAGAAAAAGGAAGACAACTCCGCACAAGAGCCCGCAACGATCTACTGCATGTCGACTCATTTCCTTCGCGACCCATGCACGGCGCGCGCATCCTACGTTTTTTTACGAACATTAATCCCACAGAAAGCCGCCATTGGTTGACGACGTTACCTTTTCATGATCTCGCTGCACAATTTGGCGGATCCAGCCTCCCCTTTCCCAAAGGAATCGAAGGCACACTGTTTGAGAAAATTGCAGCCCAAGTGAAATGCTCAGCGCGCGCGCTCGGGCTACCGCTCGTATTGCGCTCTCCTTACGATGCCTTCATGCTCAACTTGCATAACTTCCTTAAAGAAAATACCGAATTCCAAAAAACCTGTCCCAAAGATCATTGGGATTTCCCACCCAATTCATGCTGGATCGTCTATACAGACCTCGTTTCTCATGCGGCAACAGCCGGCCAATACGCTCTCGAACAAACACTCATCATTCCAAAAGAGGGAATGGTCAACCCAGAAAAAGCCCCTGTAAGCACCCTGGAGAAGCTCGCACAAAAACAAATGATCAACTCAGCATATCAAATTAAAAAATGATGCTTTAAAAATTCAAACCTCTTCTCCATACTTTCATCGACCATCCCAACCAAAAGGACCGTCTATGATTCCCAACAACATATGGAAAAAAACCTGCGCATTTCTTGCCTTATTTGGAATACTCATCACAGCACCTGGACACACCGAAACAACTTTTGACTCTACAATTCCCGTTGTCGACATCAACGACTTTTATCAGCCAGAGACACACGATCAGTTTGTCGCCCAAATCGCAAGCGCACTTAAAGAGGTGGGCTTTTTTGCTGTCATTAACTCTGGCGTAGATGGTCAAACCCTCGACAAGGCATATGAGGCTGCACAGCAATTTTTCCAACTCGACATGGAAACAAAATTGTTGTCCCATAATCCGAACGCAAATGGCCAACGGGGGTATATTCCAGGAGAATCCGCAAAAGGATCGGCTTTTGGTGATTTCAAAGAGTTCTATCACGTCGGAAGAGAAGGGGTAGCGCTGTGCGATTATCCCAACATTTGGCCCGACCATTATCCTCTCAAAGAGCCATTGAACACTCTCTTTGATGCGCTCGAAATATGCAAAATCCCTCTCGAACAAGCGATGTGTGAAGCAATTGGCCAGCCTCTTGATTTTCTCACTCAAATGACCCAAGACGGAGAATGTTTGCTCCGCGCCATCCACTATCCTGCAAATCCCCCAGAAGACCGCCTCTGGGCTGCCGCTCACACGGACATCGATTTATTCACCATTTTACCCCGCGCAACAGCAGAAGGGCTGCAAGTGCTGAATAAAGAAGGAGAGTGGATCGATGTGCGCGTTCCAGAGAATGCATTCATCATCAACGGAGGAGACATGTTGGAAAACTTGACGAATGGAATGTTCAAGAGCAGCCAACACCGCGTCGTTGCAAACAGCAAAAGCTGTGAGAGATATTCAATGGTGATTTTTATCCATCCAAAAGCTGCCGACCGCTTGGATCCTCTTCCTCAGTGTATCAATACAACGGGAGGCATTAGAAAATACGCCCATGCCACACGCTGGGAGCTTTTGGAAGAGAGGCTTGCCGATCTTGGACTCGCATCGCCTGCCATGCTCGAACATCTTGCCACTTGTGGCATTATGGAACGGCTCATCGAAGTGAAACGCGCCAGTCCCAAAGCGATGAACCGCTTAAAAGACGCTGGACTTGCCAATGAAGCAATTCTTGGGGAACTTGCCCGCATTGAACTAGAAGGACAGGAAGCACGCGCTGACGGCTGTTTCTAAAAAAAAGCCGGTGCCCCAAAAAAGGGCACCGGCTTCATATCAATGATGTGGACAACTTCAGTTAGCTGTAGGGCACGGCTGCCAGTTCTTCATGAAGAGCCTGCAAAGTCACAGGATCTGAAATTGGCTCTAAGACGTATTTGTTTGTTTTGTAATTATAGGTATATTTACTCCCAACACACGGCATATCCTCACTATAAAGGTGCTCGTCTCCGTCGGCATTAAACTCGCGTTTATAAACGATTTGAGCTGCCACGATAGTTTGTGATTTCGTATCTACAGAAATGATACGCTTGGACTGAGGTCTGGCCATATATGTGGTTCCAGCCACTGTAAATTCATGCGTATTACCTACTAACAAACCACGTTCTTCCATTTGATTTTTATTGCCTTGAGAAAGAATTTTCGTATTGACATCAGCAAATAAACCTTGATGCATCATGTTGAAAACACGCATTTTAACATCGTTTTTAAAATGCATTTTTTTCATGATACGTCTTTCAATCCGATCCGCTTTCTTCTGAGCGAGTTGCTCTATCCGTTCGATTTTCTTTTGAGCAGAGCGCTCGATATCAGCAGCTTTCTCTGGATGAGCGCTTTTCTTTTGAGCCGCCTTGTTAATTTCCCTTACGATCTCCAGATCGGCCCCCTCACGCACAGCAGCCTTCATCTTCGCAGCGTTCATCATGGGAATTTGCTCTAGTTCAGCTTTAAAGCGGTTAAAAATCAAAGCACCTTTGAGTTTCGTTTGCTTGTACCCTTCTTCAGTTTGTGCGATCAGGGTTTTTTCTGCTTCAGATAACATCGATTCATCGATAGTCTTCCCATTCAACTTAATGGGAAAATCCCGGCCAAATTCTTTGATAACTTGTTTTTCCGCTTCGTCCAATTGGCCCCAGAGCTTTGTAGAAACCACGCCTTTCATTTTCGCAATTTCAAAAACAGGCTCCGTTGTGTGTTCTCCAGAGGAACTGGATTCTGATAAATGCTCTGGGCTACGCGGCGGCGAACTACTTTCAATCGATGAACTTGCTGACATGCTTTAATCCTCATGCAAATTAAGTGCCAACTCGGACAGGATCAAACCTTCCCGTAGCTTGGCACAGTTATTTTAATATTATTAAACTAACATAAATCTTCTTATATTTATTATACCACTTTTTCAATTATAATTCAACTTTAATATTACGCGCGCATGCCGCAAAATCTTAGTTAGGCGTTAATTTTAACTAACTTTTGTCGTCAACAAAGTTTTGAAAATGATCTCAAACACTTGATTCTTAATAAAATACGACTAATTTTACGATTTCGCTAACGCAAGATACACGCAAAGCCTTTATAATCACTACTTTAGCCAACATCGACAGCGCTCTTTAATTCAAATAAATATGCTAAATATTTTTCAATAAAAACTAATACTTTTCTATTTAATTTAATTGTTGTTTTAAGTATAATAGTTAATATAATCAACAACATAATAGGTATTATGAGTAGTTCAAGTTATTCTCCAGCATCAAGTTTCGATTCCCCAATCCCAAGGCCCTGGACTCCTATGAGCACGAGCTCAGCAAGTAGCTCCAGAAGCGCTTCTCCCATGTGCTTCAGCGACAGCCCTTCCCCACGAGCACACGAACTATTTGCCCCACCCAGCGCAGCTGAAATGATCTCCAACATCGCAGAAAAAGCCATGGAAAGTCTAAAAACAAAGCTCTCTCCTGACGAGATGACACAATTTGTCACCGCATGTAAAGATCCGAGCATCCTCAATCAACTGCAAAATGCGTTGATTAAAGCCAATGTTTCAGAACAACCACAGTTGGTCAAAGGCGGCAAAGGAGAACTTCTTCCTAGATCTCTACTCATCACAGGAAATTGCGAACCTTATTTCATCCACAATCGCAAAGAACAGCTCATCGCAAAAGGCAACTACACAAGGATTTTTCCTGCTGATAACCTACTCTCTGGTGAAGAGGCATCTTATCGCTCCACAACAGAACCTCCTAAGCTCGCTATAAAAGGATACAACCGAGCGCTTAAGCTCCAAGAGTATGGAAGCGAACCGATTGCAGGCAGTCTACTTGTAAAGACAAAAAAAGATGGCAGCGAGCGCGTGGTCAGTTTAGAAAAAAAATGGGATGGCGACATTGACGAGCCCATGTCACTCGGGTTTGTCGACACATCTTCTCCCAATGAGTTTTTAGACTTTGCAATTCCAATGACACGCACACTATGCGCTGTCCATGAATTAGGACTTATCCATGGAGACATCAAACCAGCCAATTACGTTTTTAAAGTCGATAAAGAAACGCAGGAATTTGACATTAGAATCTGCGATCTAGCTCACTCTGCTAAAAAGGGCAAAGTGGACCGATTTACATTCATCGGAACGCAAGCCTATTGGTCACCAGAATATCATGCAGAATTTATCAAAGGTAAAGCAGGAGAAGACTTTGATATCGTCAAAGTGACTACAAAAGAACATGACAGCTGGCAGCTTGGGATCTCTCTATTGATGTATTGTGCAGAAATTGAAGATGAAAACTGTTTCTTAAACACCTTCATTCACAATAATCCTCAGCTAAACAACTTGTTAGAAATATGGAGAGCCCCCCTCGAAATTGACGCTTTCTTAGACGCATCTGAGCCTGATGAAGAAATAAGAAACGCAAAGGCTACCGCAGCTGCTAAAGCTGCCCACATCGCTCAGATTTCAAATTTCATCTCTCAATTACAACCGGGTTGGATTGAGGAACCCGCACAAGACACATTCGAATATGTCCTCTGGAAACTCTTACAGGTAGATCCAGCAAAGCGCTGGATCCCAGAAGAGGCTCTTCCTGAGCTCGAAAAGCTAAAAAGAACTGCAACCACATAATTTAGGCTAACGTTCTCTCATAGAACGCCCGCATCTCTTCCCAAGCTTTGTCCTGAGGGACAAAGCTTGTCCGGCAAGGAGGCAAACTATTAATAAACACCTTTCCATACCCTTTTTTAATGATCCGGTTGTCAAGGCAGACAATGCAACCCCGGTCATTTTTCGTACGAATTAGTCTTCCAAATCCCTGTTTAAACCTGATCACCGCTTGCGGAACAGAATAATCGTTGAAAGGGTTTTTTCCTTCCTTCTCCATCCGTTCTGTACAGGCTTGGACCAAGGGCTCTGTCGGAACTTGAAAGGGAAGCTTCACGATGATCACACAGCGGAGCGCATCGCCTGGCACATCTACCCCTTCCCAGAAGGAGCTCGTAGCAAAAAGAACACTTCCATCATTTTCCTTAAACTGCTCCAAAAGGATCCGTCGCGACAGCTGTCCCTGGCGAAGAAGCTTGTACTTCTGAGCGAGTGGTGTCGCTGAAATCTTGTCATAACACTGCTGGAGCATCTCGTAAGAGGTGAATAGCACAAAGGCATTCCCACGACTCGCTTCTATAGCCTGGCGAATCGCGAAGGTCGCCTGCGCGTTAAATTGAGGATCGGTGGGAGCTGGAAAATCGGTCGGCACAAGCAGAAGGGAACGCTCGGCATAATCGAAGGGGGAATCGTAGATCTGTTCACTCAAATCCTCTTTGAGTCCTAAACGCTCTTTCACAAAGGAAAAACCTCGATTAGTGGTCAGCGTCGCACTGCAGAGCGTTGCAGAACGCATCCGGCTAAAAAAGTGCTCCTGCAGAAGCGAAGACACATCGAGCGTCGCATCGACTAAGACCACATTGGAAGGATGAATTTCAACCCATCTTACACGTTGATCTTCTCGCTCTTCTGAAAAGAATTGTTGGATCATTTCCGCTTGCTGCTCAAAACGCATCACTAGCGCGCGGATCTCAATCGAATGCTGGCTAAGCGCCTCTTGAAATTTCGTTCCTTTAAATGTCTCCAATGCAGCATCAAGCGCGAGAAGAGATTGCGCAATTCCGAGTAAATGATCGACAAGAAGTTTAAACGCGGATTTAAGCGGGTCGGACCAATAGGCATGCGCTGTCATCTCAGGGGTGATCCGCTTTTTCCACTCTCTACCGAAAGGAACATTTTCCTGCAGCTCAGTTTCCATGAAGTGCGTAAACAAAGAAAACGCATTTTCAACGAGCGCTGCGCATTCTTTTTTCTGGACGGGAAGCGTTACATCTAATTGATGTTGCAGCTCCGGAGATAGCGTCGTAAACTCTTTGCGGATCAGAAACAAACGGCTGCGCTCGGGATGCGCTTCGGAGAAAATCTTTGCCAACAAGCGGTTTAAATACAGACGATCGATCGATGCGGCAAAACTCTCTAAAGCGATCTCTTCGAGATGATGCGCTTCATCGATCACCGCTCGTTCATAAGAGGGGATAATCGCCTTTTCTTCGCGGAAGTCCGTTTGCCGCCGCGCGTTAATATCCGCCATCAGAAGATGGTGGTTGATCACGAGAATTTGAGCATCTTCTGCTTCTTTACGCGCTCGGAAAAAAAAGCACTCTTTGTAATGGGGACAATGCACATGATTACATGTATCGGATTCGGCAGCCACTTTTTCCCAAGTGCCAGGAGATAGGGGAAACACAATCTCCGAGCGAGAGCCTTCTTTGCTGCGCTCAGCCCAGCGTTCAATCGCCTGTACCTCGTTACTCTCTTCCGAAGAAAACAGTAAAGGCTGCGATTGAAGCTCACCTAATTTGCGCAAGCAGACGTAATTGCCCATCCCTTTGACTAAAACCGCTTTGAGATCGGCATCCATTGTCCGCAAAAGAAAGGGGATATCTTTATGGATCAGCTGCTCTTGCAACGCGATCGTATGCGTCGAGATCACCGTCTTTTCCTGATGTTTCAGTGCCCAGTAGACGGCAGGAACAAGATAAGCTAAGCTCTTTCCAATTCCCGTGCCCGCTTCAACAAGCGCAATCTTTTCTTCTGCGTAACCAATGAGAATTTGTCGCGCCATCTCTTTTTGTCCAGAGCGCTCTTCAAATGCACCGAGAAAACGGCCAAGCAGTCCCGTTTGAGAAAAAATGAGATCGAGCCACTCTGCAGGGGGATGAGTTGTAGACACGGGTTCCTCGCAATTAGTACACGCGAGTATAGCGCTCCTCGAACATGTGTTCAAGGAGCGCTTTTAAATGGAGAGAATTATTCGCCTTCGAGAAGATCGAGGAAGGCTTGGAGTTGCTTGGACCGCGTCGGGTGGCGCATTTTGCGCAACGCTTTAGCTTCAATCTGACGCACACGCTCGCGTGTGACTTTAAAACGCACACCGACCTCTTCCAACGTCTTCGGCTTTCCATCGAGTAGACCAAAACGCTCGATGAGAACAGTGCGTTCTCGATCGGTTAACGTGGAGAGAACTTCGTTCATCTTGTCTTTTAAAATCGCATAGCCAGTGGCTTCTGCAGGAGATTCGATCCCGGTATCTTCGAGAAAATCTCCAAACTGACTCTCACCGCCGTCGCCCACTTCTGCTTGGAGTGAAATCGGATGTTGGGCAATTTTGTAAATTTCACGTACGCGCTCAGGAGTGAGCCCCAGCTCGCTCGCGAGCTCTTCAGGTGTTGGCTCCCGTCCGGTTTCCATCATCAGCTTCTTAGCACCGCGCAAGACTTTATTAATCGTCTCGATCATGTGCACAGGAATACGGATCGTGCGCGCCTGGTCGGCGATAGCGCGGGTCACCGCTTGACGAATCCACCAGGTGGCATACGTTGAAAACTTGTAGCCTCGACGGTATTCAAATTTTTCTACCGCTTTCATCAAGCCCATGTTCCCCTCTTGGATCAAATCGAGAAAGGAAAGGCCGCGGTTAGTGTATTTTTTAGCAATCGAGATCACGAGACGCAAGTTGGATTCCACCATCTCACGCTTCGCTTCCTGGCTTTTATCCATCCAGCGCTGCAGCATGCGGACATCTTTTTTAAATTCATCCAGAGTACGTCCAGCAGCCAGCTCCCGCTTACTCAACTTGCGTTTGACCGCGAGCAGCTTTTGCGCAGCAAATTTATTTTTTTCAGCCCGTGGAATGAGCTCTTGCATCTCTTTTTCGAGAACGAGGAATCGATCGTAGGAATTTAGGATCACTTCGCCAAAATCTTCAATGATGTTGTGGCGGAAATGCATTTGGCGCAAATAGGCTTGCGTGCGGATCCGGCATTTTTCGATCTCGTCTTGGATCTTGATCTTTTCAACTTTTTTCGTCTCAGGATTGTAGAGCTCGAAAAGATATTTTTCTAAAACTTGATCCTCTTGCCGCAATAAAGAAGAGAGCTTAGGCAGCATTTGGATATAGTGATTTTTGTCTGCAACTTCTTTTTCCGCGATGATCTTGTCGAAGCGATCTTTTCCCGTAATGAGGTAATTCGCAATGGAAATGGCTTCTCGATTGGAAAAGCGGAAACGCATGATGATTTTTTCGATCTGGATCTGAGCTTTTTCAATCCGCTTAGAAATTTCGACCTCTTCTTCGCGCGTCAAGAGGGGAACAGATCCCATCTCTTTCAAGTACATCCGCACAGGGTCATCGGAAGTTCCCTCGGGACGCTTGGCGAGACCTTCAAGCTCTTTCGCTTCTTTTTTGCGCTCTTTCTGTCTTTCAACCTCAGCTTGGTTCAAGACCTGGATATCCATCCCGCTTAAGAAAATCAAAACCTGGTCGATCTGCTCTGCAGAATCGAACGTCATTGGCAAGACTTCATTAATCTCTTCGTACGTGATGTACCCTTGCTCTTTGGCGATTGCCACGAGCTCTTCGACCTTTTGCTGATGCTGCTGACTAAAAATATTATTAAACGAAGCTTTTGCCATGTTACCTTAGGATTCCATCAAATCAGACAGATTGTGTGGGGAAAATATCTTATTGTCAAGAGCCAGTTGCATTTGGACGACAGGTTTTTCCCTAGAGCACTCTTATAGGAGATTACTATTTATTTTGAAATCGTTTCCTCACTTCCAGTAAACTGATGCACTTTTGAGGAAAAATGCAATTTTTTGCCTGGAATGAAAAGCAGCACCCCATCTCTGCACCACACGCGCTCAAACACAAGGACTACGTCTGCCCGGAGTGTGCGCGCCCTGTCCGATTGCGCAGCGGCCCTCATCGGCAGCCCCATTTTTTTCATCTCGAGTCACACTCCGACTGCCGTCAGCATCAAAAAAGCGCCGAGCATCTCCAAACCCAATTTCATCTGATGTCCCTGTTGCCCGAAGGGGAGTGCTGTATGGAAAGACCGTTCCCCTCCCTCGGAAGGATCGCCGATCTCACCTGGGAGAGCGAACGCATCGTGTTTGAGGTGCAATGCTCTCCCTTGCCGCTTCAAGAAGCAAAGGAGCGGTGCGTCGATTACAGATCAGCTGGCTTTGAAATCGTCTGGATCCTCCATCAAAAAACATTTAATCGCAGGCGTATGAGCGCTGCGGAAAGCTGGCTGAGGCAAAACCCCTGCTACTTTACCGACATTTCAAAAGAAGGGAAGGGCAAGATTTATGACCAATATGATATTGATGAGGGAGCCTCCCGCCTATTCAAAGGCCCCCCGCTTGAGGTCAGCCTCGCGCATCCGGTACACAAATCGCCCCTGATCGCAAGCCCTCTTCCCAGGCTGCTTCAGCACCGTTTTTCTAGCTGGCCCCTGTCATTCCAAGGAGACTTTCTCGACAGATGGCTTAAAGATCCTCATCCAAAAGAGTCCGCTTTACATCTGCTACAACTCGAAGAGCGCTACCTGCATCCAAAAAAAGTAAAGCGTGCTCTTTTCCCCTCGTTCAGAAACGTTTACACCCGTCTTTTAACCGCGTTACTCAAAAAATTAGGAGCGTGAGAGGATCCATCGTCTCAAAAACAAAAAGTAGAGAACCACCCCGAGAGTTAAAAGAGCATGCACAATCTTCTTCGAAGGGAAATTGCGTTGCAGCGAAGAGATCTCAGGATGAGAGGGTTGAATCCACGCCTGCCAGGTTAGCGCTTCCCATTTTTTCAGATCGGATGCCGCTGCGTAAGGGTTGAGATAGATCGGTTTGTCAAAAAGTGTTTTACCACTATAACGCTTTCCTTGAACCTCGTACGTGTAGAGCGCTTCGATCGCAAAGGAAGACGGGGAGATCTCTTGCACCTTCCATTCCACAACTTGTGCGGAAACGGGTCTTGAAAGCTTCCAATAGTGGGCTAGCCCAAACAGCGCACCACCCACAACCCATAGAGCTACCGCCGCAACAGCACAACCTAAAATCATCCAGAATTTGGAAATTAAAAACTTTAACACAAGGAAGGTCTCTTTTCGATTTTGACGAATTATCCTGTCATCGGGTATATTATGCGCTAAGAAACTTCAATTCTCAAGGAAGAGTTTATCCTATGGCAGATCCAAAAAAAGCAGAAGTCAAGAAAGTCAAGCAGCCGACAGCATTAAAAAGAGACCTGCAAAGCCAGCGTCTTAACATTCGCAACCGCGCTTATAAAGCGAAAGTCAACACCGCAATGCGTTCACTGAAAGAATCGATTGAGAAAAAAGATCAATCTACTTTGAAAGCGAATCTCGATGCGATGTATAGCCTAATGGACAAAGGCGTCAAAACCGGCATCTACAAAGCAAACAAAGCTGGCCGCGTTAAGTCCCGTCTCACTAAGCTCGCTACTTCTAGCAAAGCGTAAATCTTATTCATGATTCATAGGAGGGAACTCGTTCCCTCCTATTGCTCTCTTCTATTCTTCAGACAAATGTGAAATCACCGAATAGTAAGGACTGCTAAAGATGAGTTGCGCAGCTTTGTGCAGCATGTCTGCAGTTAAATCCGCGCCCCAATCCTCCAAACACTTAAGCACATCTAAAGGAACATTTTTTGTTTGCGAGGTGAGAAGGACTGCAGCCCAATATTCATTATATCGTCCTTCTTGGCTATTGCGCTCTCGAAGTAAGCTTTTAAGCGTTTCAACTTCTTGTCCAGTAGGAGGAACAGCTTTCAACCGTTCAATTTCATCAAAAATTGCCGCAATCATCTCCTGTTGATCCTTTGCCTGACAGGTAAAATCGATCTTGACCGTCGAGTTGCCTAAATGGGGATAGAACAGTGAATCCGTGTCCACGTACACACCATACGTCTTGCCAAGCTCACTGCGCAGAAGATCCCAGAGACGCTGCGATAAAATTTTTGTCACACCCTGCACAACAGAACTATTTCCAAACTGCTCAATCACCCGTTCATAGGAAAACGGAATTGTAATCACATGGTTCCCGTACGGTTTATTCCCCGCTTTAAATTCCTTAAAAACGACCTCTTGAGGAAAGAGTTCATTGAGTTGAGCGATGGGAAAAGGCTCTTCTCTTTGATTAGGAAGGGATGCGAGATAAGTCTTAGCGAGCTCTTCCACCTCTTCTTCATCAAAATCCCCAGCTAACACAAACGTGAACTCATCCGGACGAGAAAAGCAATACTCAAACACCGCACGCGCTTGAGATTCATCCACCTGATTGAGATCGAGCGGATCAAAAAAGAAATGGTTTTGCGTGTTCACTCCCATGACATAAGTCATGAACTGAAACTCTGGATCTTTACTGACCTCTTTCCATTGCTCTTTGACGCGCGCGAGCAAATGCTGCCATTTAGTCAGATTGAAACTCGGAAAAGCATAAAACGCATGAATCACCTGAAATGCCTCTTCTAAACTCTCCGAATCGGCGTGCAATTGAAAGCAGCGCGAGTTTTCATTTAAATCTGCATCCCAGCTCACCCCTCTTTCGGCGAGCACTTCCGATAAATCTGTGTATGAAAGCCCTCCGAGTCCTGAGATCAAACCATACTCGACGGCAAGTTGCGCTGAATGACACCACTCTTCAGGAAGCGAAAGGATCCCTCCATACGCTTGCCCGATCAGATGCACGCCTCCTTTTTCCACTTCATTTTTTTTGACAACAAGGCGCACCCCATTGCTCAGCGTCCATACGGAGGCTTGAATTTCGGGATAATCCTGCCGCAAGAAAATCTCTCCTTGAGGATATTTAGGTTCAACAGCAAAGAACAGCTCCCCCTTTTCTTCAATCCCTTCATCGGTCATGCACTCTTCATGAAACAGATCAAAGAGAGCCTCTTCGCTGATCTGTTCTTTGACAGTGGAAGAAGAAGTGCATAAAAAAAGCTTCCATGGTTCGCATAACGAAGAGAGCGGCAAATACTGGTTAATCTGTTCCACGTTTGTCTCTCGTGTCATCTGCAGAAATTTCTCAAAGACCGTAGGGCGCAGCGCAAGCATCCGATTCTCTACAAAATTGTCCACACAGTCAGAAGCGTAAATCTCATGTTCGAGCGTATCCGCATGCGCTAAAGCTCTTCCAAATTCATTTTCCAACTGGTGACTCACCTTTTCCCATTCAGACGGATAAAACCCATGCTGAATCACCTTCTGGATTTCATAATGCAGTGTAGAGAGTCCCTCTTCGAACGACTCTTCAAATAAAGTGGCGGATGTTAAAAAGAGCTGCGTATCTCCATACCATGAAAACTCATCGACATAGGTATTTAAAAACACAATGTCCGCTTCTTCCACTTGATTGAGCCTCTCCTGAAGCAAGCGCGCGCACGCATGAGAATAAAATCCTGGCTTGTACGGGTCCTCGAACAGATCTTGCCCGCCATATTCATCCTGAATTGTAAACAAATCCAACGTGGTATCTCCGAGCTCTGGATCATAATGAATCAGCGCTAAGGGACCTGCGACATAGCTCACAGGAGAATCTCTTTCTTCTGGCTCGGGTGTATGAGACTCCCAGTTCCCAAATCCCAGCTTAATCACAGCTTCCAGCGCTGCTGCATCAAAATCACCCACAGCAATCACCGCCATGCGTTCAGGACGGTACCACTTTCGATAAAAGGTGCGCAGCGTCTCAGGAGAGACTTTTTGAACGACCTCTTGTGATCCTCCCGGAGAGTGGCTCGCGTACAAAGATCCGGGCAATAGCGTCTTCGTTAAATTGCGCTCATATCGGTAGTCAGGAGAAGAAAATTGCTGATACAACTCATCGAGCACCACTTCCCGCTCTTTCTCAATGACACTATCGGATAGCTCCGCACCACATGCAAAATCGCGCAGAATAAGAAGCGCGGTTTCTAACGATCCTTTTCTTCCAACAGGAATATCTAAACAGTAGACCGTACTATCAAACGAAGTGTAAGCGTTTGTGTCCACTCCGCTCCAGGCGCCAATTGACTCGAGAAATTTCTCCACCTCTCCATCGCGGAAATGTTCTGAGCCCCGAAACACCAAGTGTTCGACAAAATGTGCAATTCCAAGTTCATGGGAAAATTCTTGATTCGAGCCCACTCGGACCACAAGGCGCAACGAGGCTTTTCCAGGGGGATAATCGTTTTCGCGAATGTAGTATTCCATCCCATTGTCTAACGTTCCGCGAAGAATCGTCTCATCTTCTCGAATCGATTGCTCTCTTGCATAAATGCCGATTGTCTGTAGGAATAAAGCTAAATAGAGAAATGTGCGCATAAGCCTTCATGCTCCGTGTTAAAAAAAAATAAAGTGTAGGCTTACCACTTGTTTTACGACAACTTCCAAACACTCGCGCGTTGAGATCCAGTACTGCCACAGAACTAGTACATAGTGAATACAGTTTTTACTCTTTCGTCTGTGTCAAAGCCCCGGGGCTAAACGATCGTAAAGTTAGCTGTATGTCTGCACACAGCGGCCTTTACGATCGCTTAGCCGCGGGAGCTTTCACATCAGCCCAAAGAGCAAAAACTGTATTAACTATGTACTAGTACAAAGTCGCGCTTAGCGATCTCAACTATGCCGCTCTTAAGTTCAGAATGTCATAAGAATATCCTCAGATTTCATAAGATTTTATTTATGTTTTTTAAATTGACACAATTTTCTTACTTGATGAAGAATTGCTGCCAATTTGATTTTTTAACTGATCCACTCTCAAGGAGAAAATATGGCATCAAATAGCACAAACACACTGTCCATGGGACAAAGACTCATTGACACCAGCAACCTAGCCGGTCAATTACACACGGATTTAGTCAACGAACACGCTAAAATTCAAGCCTTAGATTGTATCGCTCATCAGTCTCAAAGCAAGCACACAGTCACACAATCATCTCACGAGTATAATTCTCTTACCACTCTCTTTAAGCAGACACTTCCCCTTTTTAGCCAAGATTTAGAAGCTCGTCGCTCCGAGATGAGAGATCTGAAACAAGATGATCCGTTGAATCCTCTAACTCTCGAGTGGGATTCTCAACTCAAACAAATTAAGCAGTTTATTCGCAATCAGACCAATGGCTTTATTGATACACTTAGACCTTTCGTTTGTACAACTGAATTTGGCATCACCGCGATTGACGACCTGTGCATCAAGAAAAATGCAACTCAATTATCAACTCCTCCCCGCCCATCTAGCGCACCGGCAATACTTAGCCCACCTCCAGCTCTCTCAACGTCTACCAGCAGCTCTAGCAGCTCAGACTCCAGCTCCTCAAGTTCAGACTCTAGCAGCCAAAGTTCCGGAAAAGGGGGTTCGAGCCAATTAAGCAGCGTCCCATTAAATTCCGCTGAACAGTCAACGGCTCTCTTCGACACCACTGCGGTATTTGAATCGCCTACAGTAAAACAGTCGTCATCTAGCAGTTCAAGTTCAGACTCTAGCAGCAGTTCTTCATCAGCGAGGCCTATCCAAGTAAAAGCTTCCTCAGGAAAGCCCCGTGACAAGTCAACATCTAGCAGTTCAAGTTCAGACACTAAAATCTCTGGTCTCAAACCTTTCCAAACTGTTCCTAGCTCTTCAAGCAGCTCAGGTTCTTCAAAGAACCCTGTTGTGGTTGCCTCCGTTTTAGAAGAAACAACTGCAGAATTTCAAACACAGACTTCATCTAGCAGCTCAACAGTTCATCCAAGCCTACCGAGCCCTTCTACAAATTCAAATGTTCTAGCCGACACATCTGATGCGTTTGCACAATCGATAACCCCGCCAGTGACTCTTGAGGAACCACAGGAACCTACGGATGTTATTCGCAGTAAAATTGAGGAAAATTTTGATGCGCTACTTGCCCTTTCAACAGAGCCTATTTCATCAGCAGAGCCTACTTCAATAGAAGACTCCGCTTCTTTTGTCAGCACAAATCCTTTTGCTGGCAGCTTTTTTGATCCCGAGCTCCCATCCGACTTTCCTACATCCTTTGACTTCCTTCCCGCAGCAGCCCCATCTCTTCCTAGTGAATTCTCTAGAGCAGCTGAAGAACCAATAACGACTTCTTCTGACAGCTTTTTAATCAGAGAACCAAAGAAAAGTAAACTAAGCAAAAAAGATCGTAAAGCGCTGCGTCGTACAGAAAAACAAAGCAAAAATGACGCGCGTCGCCCCGCAGTCTCTGAGATGATGTTTGTCCCTCCTAGTTCTTCAACTAGAAGTACATTCAACGTGCCTTCGGCATTGCCTGCTGATCCAAGCCTATTCGAAGAGAACGATGCATTCTTAAGCTTCTCGTCTTATTCTCCTCAGGCTTTGACAGCTGACTTTCTTTCGCAACGTAGTCCGGTGCATAGAAGCATTCACGCCTCTAGCTGGCCTGTTGTTGACGGGAAGCCTGTTGCAGATTTTGGTTTCGGGACAGAAGGGGTCGTGCAACAAGAGGCTTCTGGTTCTGATGAACCTGTAGATAGCACAACCGATTTTGGCAATTTCGCATACGCTTTCGAGGAGCACGAGTCGGAACAAGCAGTGTATTCTGATTTTAATGCGCCTGTAGCTGAAACTATGGGATCTGAGGGTGAGGAAGAAGTGACTACTGCACCACAAGGCCCCAAAAAATTCAGCTCCAAGTACAATGCATACAAAACCACAATCATCTCGCTGATCAGCACTGCCACGACTCTTAAAGACAAAGAACTGAAAAAGCAAGTGGAAGCACTTCCACGCACGTTGTACAATGCGTTCTACGAAACTGTTGCTCAAATGCGCGGAAAAGCGGAACTCTCAGAAAAAGAAATGCGCGCCTATGGAAAGAAAACTTATGTAAAAAATAAAGAATTCGCCGTAGCCGCATTTGCGGTACTTTCTTCACGATTTAAAGGATAATCTTATCCACGAATCGGACTCTAGCGTTGCGCTTCAAGATCTTATCTTCAAGCGCAACGTTTTCTTTTCCCTGACCACATATCACTCCGGAGAAAATATGGCGTCCACAGTCACACGAAAGTCAAACCCAACCGTACGGTCAATTGACCAAGATTTGATCTATTTACAAGGTCAAGGACAGCAGATGATGCGCTCGGCAATACAAATAGGAACTATTGCTGGAGGCATTCAAACCTTATTCGCGCAACCCCTGAACCCCTCATCCATTCCTGTACTCGTCAACAAGCTTGGAAGAGCTTGGCAAACAGCTGAAAAAATACAACAAGACCTTGTCCTAATCCATAAGCACATTACAACTACTACGCCTCATTTGCCAACGATGGTTTTGACTCGGGTTTTTCTATCTCAATTTAAAGCATTGGAGTTGGCGCTCCAATCTCTCATCTTTGTCCCTTTACAACAAAAAGCACAGGAAATCGCAGCTTACCAACAATCTCCTGCTCTTCCAAACACGAGCGCGTCTTCCGAAGAACCCTCTCTTCCCGATCCCGCCGTATTGGAATCGCAGATAAAAGCGGATTTAAAAAAGAGGGTCGCTGCACTCCGTTCAGGTCAAAAAACCACATTCTGGCGAAAATTCGGAGAGCATATGGGCGCGAAAGGGTCGTCACATGAAGTTAGAAAATATGCCAGAGAGCACTACTTAAAACATCCCGCAATCGCACAACAAATCCTCGATAAGATGAATACAGGGATAAAGCGGTATCATACACACGCCACCTGATGACGTTATACAGGCGTCGCCTGCGTCAGCCGCAGCTGCAGACCCGATTGTTTCCGCGAGGATCTTTTGACTGCAGCTTCGATCACAGGGGGTTGTGCTTCCCAGGTAATGGATCTGCGGGCACGCGTTATTGCAGTGTATAGCACTTGACGTCCAAACGCTTCCGACCCTTCGGGTACTAAGAGAAGAATTTCATCATACTCGCTGCCTTGGCTTTGATGCACGGAGAGGCAGTAGGCGTAGTCAAATGCGGATAGAGCTAAAGCAGGGATGATGCGGACCCCCTGTTTTTTATCGGGAAAGAGGGCGTAATCTAATGCGCCGACTTTTCTTAACTTTTCTCCTGACACAATCCTTTTAACAAGAAAGCCGGTGTCTCCGTTGTAAAGTTGCATCGTGTAGTCATTGCGTGTGATCATGATGGGGACAGCAAGCCATCCGTCTGTAGGACACGATTGCAGAGCCTGCTGCAACAGGATTTGATTGATAGCATCGACGCCAAAAGGGCCTTGTCGCATACATGAGAGAATTCGAAATTGTTCGTTTAAGGCAAAGAGCACCTGAGGATCAGGCTGATTTACTGTCGCTTTCGGGAATTTTTCCTGGACAAATTCCGGTAATAGAGAGGCAAACTTTCCTTCGCTGCCCCGTTTCATCTGAAGGTCCGCTTTGCTCACAGCGCGATTCATATGCTGCATCAAGGCAGTTGTGACCGCAGCGGCATCCCCTTGCTGGATGGCGCTTGCCAAGCTTAGGATCTCGTGTTGCTCCATTCGGAGAGATTGCACAAGGCGTGTTGTGGGAAAGAGCGCAGCATCGATGAGATCGGCAAAAAAACTTCCCGCTTCGATAGGAGGCAGCTGATCGGGATCGCCGATGAGCACGAGCCGCGACCCATTGAGCACCGCTTGGCATAGCCTCGCAAAAAGAGGGGCGTCAATCATGGAACATTCATCGACGAGAATTAAATCGGCCTGCAGCGCTGGAGGAGAGTCCTCGCGCGATCTATCCGATTTGACCTGTAACAGAGCGTGGAGCGTCCCTGTTTTTAGATGCGGGATTTCAAGATCAGAAAGAAATCGGTGCATGTTTTTTTCGAGATGCGCGACCGCTTTTCCAGTGGGGGCGGCTAAGATGACCCGAAATTGGGATTGCTGCTGAGGAGACAAGTTCATCATGCACTGCCGCACAAGATGGGCTGCCGTGTAGGTTTTTCCGGTTCCAGGGCCTCCTGTCATGAGAGAAAGCGGGTAATTCATCCCATTGCGAACAGCTCTTTGTTGCTCAACGTTGAGATGCTGCGGAGCGGGTGTTTCGGAAAAGATAAAATCTGGAGTGGAGACACTTAAGCGCTGTAAATGCAAGAGCACTTCCGATTCGTAGAGCCAGTTTTTTTGCAAATACGCATGAGAGCCCCACAGACAAATTGGCTTCATTGGAATCGTTTGATCCTCGCAAAGAGCAAAAAGCTCTTTAGGAAGGTGCAGGGCTCCTTCGATTGTCCAGGTGACCAGATCGGAGATGAGCTGAGGCGCTTTGATGCAAAGAGGCGCCAGGGCTGCTGCTAGCTGCTCTCTATCTAACGGAAGACACACATGTCCACCGCGACTTAATGCCATGAGAAGGGCGATAAAAACTGCAGAGGTGGGAGTATCGTCCGTATTGCTGCGCGCTAACAGGCGCTCTGCAAAGAGGCGATCGATCGGAGAAATGATATCTACCGCACTTAATTGATCCATCATACAGGCCTCGGCATGAAATAATGTACAGCATTCGCGCGGACAAACACGTAGATAGCGCCACCGAAACAACTTTCAAAGGGACGCATGTCAAACAGCTTTACATAGCGGCGCAGCGCTTCCGCGTAGAGCGAGGCCTGCAGGAAATAATCGTTATTTTGCATAGCTTGGATTAAGTTCTCTTGACGGTAGTCTGTATCGGTGGCGCCCAGGTAGTTGGTCTTCCAATCGAGCAGATAATATTTCCCCTCATATTCAAAGAAAAGATCCGCAAAACCTTTCATCATTCCTTCCGGAATGGGATAAGCAAACTCAGCCTCTTGGAGCATGTGATGGGAGGGAATATCCGATAAACAAAATGCATGAGGTGCTGGAACAAGAGGGATCTGCAGCGCGCTTAAGGCTCTTTCTGAGAGAACCTCTTGCCAAGCTTCAAAAGAGGTGCCTTTCGTCTCTTCTAAAATCAACGCCTGAATCCGACCTGTCTGCAATGGAGAGTGCCACCCTGCGCGTAAGATCTTTTCGATAATCCTGTGAAATAACAAACCCGTTTCCGCACCAAGCGGTAAGGAATGTGCGGTTGGAAAAAGAGAGAGCTCGGGAGCTCTAAGTAGAGTGCTACCGCCCCGCTTCTCTGCTAGTGCGGAAAAAGAACGAGAGACCTCCTGTTTAAACTGCAGATTCAAGGGAAGAGGGGGAACAAGTGCGCTAGAGCCTGTAAAAGGGAGTTCTGGACAGGTGACTGTAGCTGTATCGGCCAAAGAATAGGTAATCGAGGCTTCATTTCCTAAGACCTCGAGACATTCTGTCAGAGAGGGGAGATCGAGCTGTTTGATCTCGTGATAGAGATCATCAGCTCCTCTCAAGTGTGCGAAAAACAGTTCGCAGGCGGAGGCATGCCCCAGCTTTAAACTCTCTTTGTTGCCTTGATTGAGGGCAAAGGGAACGTAGACTCGCGTTTTAGCACGCGTGAGCGCCACGTAGAACTGGCGCAGTTTTTCTGCGTCCGATTCTTCGATCGCCCTCTGACACCCAAGATGCTGCGGATCATAGACGGAAATTTGTGCCCTGCCCTCTTCTTTGACGACAATCTCTTCTTTCGGTCCTCCGCGCGAGGCGAGCCCTAAAGCAAAAACAGTATCGAATTCGAGCCCTTTGCTCAAATGGGTCGTCATGAGAAGAACACTTCCCTTTTCCTCTGAAACGCGGATCTTCAACCAGCTCTCTTCTTCTGGATCAAGCTCTTTTAACCCCTCCAGGAAAAGAAAAAGGCTATCTTTTGAACATTTATGCGCAATCTCGTGTTCAATCAAAATTTCCACAAGCTGCCGCAGATCGGAATAAAGGGAAAGATCTCCTCGCGAAAGAATCTCTCGGTTGACTCTTAAACGGTGAATAAACTCTTGAAAAAAGCAGGCAAACCCGCGCTGAGAGAGGATCTCAGAAAGCTCGAGAAGCTGCGCTTTAAAACGCCAGAGTGTCTCATTATCAGTATCCTGTTGCACCGCATCGACATCTTTTCCGAGAAGCGGTCCTGCAAGGAGGCGTTTGAGTGCGCTTAAGTCTTGGGGAGAGATCGCTGCTTCGAGAAGCTCTAAAAGAGCAGAGTAAGCAACGGTATCGGTCAGCGAGCCACCTCTTTTAATACAGGCGGGGATGTTGTATTGTTTCAAAAAGGCATACAGCTGACGAGCTTGGTAGCGATCTTTCACAAGCACCGCAAACTTGTCCCAATCTTTATTTTCCGTTTGCTTTAAGGTCCAAATTTCTTGAGCGATGAAAGGAAAAAACGCCTCTTCCTGCATCTGTTCGGTGGGCCATTTTTTGGTGAGGTGAGTTGCAATGCCTGTTGCTAAGAAAAAATGCACGCTTCCGCGATTGGAGACAGAGGACTCCTCAGGGGGGTGAAAAGCTTTGACGGGCGGCACGGAGAGGGTGGATCCCTGAGCGGGAAGGCGCATCCACCCCTTGCCTTCGTGTGCGCAAAAAAGACGGTTTAGCGCGTCTACAAGTGTGGCAGAAGAACGGAAGTTAGTGTCTAAATAAGCATGGCTTTGCTCTCCTAGCTGAGAGGCAGCGGCAAGATAGGTGTAGACATCTGCATTGCGAAACGCATAGATCGACTGCTTGGGATCGCCGACAAGACAAACCGCTTGCATCTGTTCGTTTAAGAACAACTTCTGAAAAATCTCCCACTGCACGGGATCGGTATCTTGAAACTCATCGATGATCGCAGCGCGGATCCTCGAGCGCACTTTCTCAACAAATTCTGGAAAGGCAAGCGCTGCTTGCATTCTTTTTAAGAGATCATCCGGAGAAAACTGCTCCTGCTGCTGACTCACTTCTTGACAGACCTCTTGACAGTCGCGCGCTAGCCCTAAAAAAATCTTCCCCGGATGAGACCCTTCTTTGAGAAGCGGGAGCAGGGTGCTCTGCAGCTTTAGGAGAAGTTCGGGATAATGTAATTGAGAAAAGTCGGGCAGCTTCGCCTTCTTCATGAGCTTTTCGGGAACCATCTTTTCCAAAAACAATTCCTCTTGAGAGAGCAAATGATCAAACTCTTCATGCGTACAGCTTTTGTGAGCGAGAATCTTGCCGAGAAGAAGAGCATTTTCTTCATGAATATGTGGCTTCATGTCGTAATAGCACACTTTAAGAGCGAGAAAATCATCGAGCCACGGATGCAGTTCGATCGCCTCAAGGCGGGACAACGCCTCTTGGAAACGCTGATACAAGGTCTCAAATGAGGAAAATGGATAAATCTCTTGATGGCGACCCACAGTGCGGTAGAGTGACTGCACCAGCTTGCCAATCTTCCAGTGGTGCCGCTTTAATACACGCGTGATCTGTGAAGTGCTGTAGGCGGGCATCTTTAACTTATCGCGCAGCGTTTCGCGGATCTTCGCTGTGATGAGCCCTCGTTGTTCCCCTTCTTCTGGAGATGGAGGATCAAAGGCAATTTTCGCTTCGAAGGCGCACTCAGAGAGCATCCGATGACAAAACCCATGCACTGTAAAAATCTGCGCTTGATCAAACGAGATGAGCGCTTCAGCGATTCGTGTGAGCGCTCCATCAATCGCATCCGGCCCTTTTTCGATCAGTGCGAGGAGATAGTCCCACTCGGATTCTCTTGCCTTAAGAGCCTGTTGAGTGCGGATTAAATTCTTGCGAATGCGCAGTTTTAGCTCTCGAGTGGAAGCGCGCGTAAAGGTGACAACGAGGATCTGATCGATTGTTAAAGGCGCCTTTCCTTCGAAAAGCAATCGGGTGACCAAGTGTTCAATGGCAAAAGTCTTTCCCGTGCCAGCAGAAGCCTCTAAAAAATGAGTGCCGTAGACGTTGAGATCGCGCGCGAGGACATCAAACTTCCGCATGTTTTTCCTCCTTTGTGAGCCAAAGGTCGATCATCGGCTGAAATGTGCGCACTAAATCGTCCTTCCAAAGCGAGTACACCTCTAAAGCACTTGGAAAGGCCTCTCTTCTTTTCATCCAAAGCAACGCCTCATCGACATATCCCGAGCTACTTTCACCCACCTTAGCGATCAGTTTTTCCAGCTCTTGAGGTCCCTGCATGAGAAGCGCTTGAGCCCATTCGGGCATCAGCAGAGAAAGTTCAGCACACGACCGTTCAGCGTAGCTGAGATAATGGCTCAGAAGAAGAGCAGGTCGATCGACCTTTCCCGATTTATACTTGCCATTTTTGGTCCATAGGACCCCTTTGTCCTGTTCTGCAAACAAGGGGAGGTTGAGATAGACCAAAAATAAGGGCCAACATTTTACCGCATCGATTACCCCGTCTTTTCCATCAAATAACATCCCTTGCGGGAAGAGGTTCTCAAGTTTTCCAATGACACGCACCTCTCTTCCTTCTGCCATCGGGACTTTAAGCGCGGGCAAAATCCAATGATTTCCCTCGCAGAGGATCGGCTCTCTACAAGAAGGGGAAAGTTCCACAGAAAAACACGTTTCAGGATCAAACTGAAACCTGTGCAAATGGGTTTTAAGGGCTTGCGCCTCCTCTTCCATTTGCTGAACTGCAATGGGATGAAACGCTCCTAAAGGAAGCGCGCCTTGCGCCTTTAATGCATTCCAGCGCGCGGGCAAGGTGCCTTTGACGGTCATTTTGCGCAGCTTCGATTTTAACAGGGGGGAAAGAACAAACTCTGAATGCTCTTCCTCCTCTTCAAACCGGAAAAAAATTCCCAGCGCCTCTTGCAGATAGAATTTGAGGGGATTTCGTGCGAGAGCAGCGAGCTTGCGCACTTCAAACACCGCCACTTTCTCCGAAAGAACTCTCGGCTTAAAAGGTTCAAGGGAGTGGTGGGGCCCCGCATAGGACTCTGCTGCCTTATACTGCTCTTGCGAATAGCTCTGCATCCGGGAAGAGGTGGAAAAATAGGCTGGGTCCAAGGGCAATGTGGGATGATGGAAAAAGATCTTATCCCCATCGATCTCATATGATTCTGCCAAGAGAGCTTGAAGCTCTTGGACGAGAAGGGAGGGCCCCTGATCTTTTTGATCCTGTGCATTGACCCGCTCGAAACTTGAGACAAACACATCTTGGGCTAAACAGAGGTGCTCTAAAAACAGAAAGCGGTCCTGATCGAGAGATTGAGGGATATATTCCGTTTTGAGTTCCGAAAGAGAACTTTTCTTTTCTGCCCGGGGAAAGGAGGCTTCATCCATCCCGAGCAGCCAAATAACACGCGCAGGCTGGATGGCGTTCTCATCTAGAGAAGCAAAAGTCACCTTCTGCAGCTCCCCTAGAGAAAATGTTCCCCGGCTTTGGTGCTCAAGATGAGTCAAGAGCCTCTGGATGCTCGCATAGGTGAAACAGCGCTCCTGGACACAATTTAATCCCAAAGCGAGGCGCTTGAGCTGAGCTACAAAAGGATCTTGGGTGACGTTGGGTTGAAAATAGCGCAGAATAAGGTGCTCACACAGGCTGATCCATTCCGAAATGGACCGGGGCGTTTCATGAGACAATAGCTCCACGTCTTCATGCAGCATCTGCATTAACCGCATGAACTTACCCAATAGATCCATCTCCGTTAGGTCGATGATCGGACAGGGCCATACGGGAAGAGAGCCCTCCGCAAAAGCGGCCTCTTCGTCAGGGATCATCGCAAGCCCAAAGAGCAGCCGATCTAAGCCATAGACCCACGTCCCCATTTCAGAAACCTCTTCCTCGGCATCCCATCCTGCGCGGATCTTTGCCAAACGGACCCACCTTCGCACCGCAGCCACCTCTTCTAAAGTCAACTCTGCTTTCTCGACAAAGGATCGAAATTGAAAGAGCTTCATCACCTCTTCTGCAGAAAACCGCGCTTTTGCCAAAGAAAATAGATGGATAAACCCGAGGCTAAGATCAGAGTGCCCTGTCCCTTGAATCCCATGGATGCTATAGGGCAGCTGTCCGCCGCCAAAGACCATGTGGATTAAGGGGGCATAAAGCTCAATATCTGGTGCTAAAACCAGAATATCGCGCGGACTAAACCCGCGCTTGTCCATGATGCCGCAAAGCGCATCATGAAGCACTTCGACCTCTCTTAATTTCGACGGAACAGAATGGAATTGAATCGAAACATCATCCGGGGCTTTTTCCATGGGAGTAAGATGGAGATGCAACAGATCTCTCTGCACATGCGCGAGCAGTGTTTTCGCTTGCGGCTCGATGTAAGAAGATTCCACCACCATCCGGTCGCGATCAAAGATTTTCATCGCCTCGCGCCCTAACTTCCCCCAATTGGCAAGCAGCGGATGGCTTTTTTTCTCCAACTGCTGATTGCGAAACAGATCTTCTTTGTCGGAAGAGAGATCTTCCCAATACTGTGCACAGAACGAGAGCTGATAGAAGGCCGCGTTTAACGGCTCAAAAAATGAAACGTAGACCGCAGGTAAAAAGTTAAAGCCAAAGAGATGGACCTGAAAATCGCAAGAAAAACGTCCCTCAAACGCTTTGCAGGGATAAGTCCACGGAGTTTGATCGGAAAAAAGACGGCGCCACAGACTTTGCTGCCACCCTTTTTTCTTAAGCCATCCCTCCAAAGAAGTAGCTCCATACAGCCCATAGCAGCTAAAAAGCCGACTCAACTGATCGCACAAGGCTCCTAACCGCCGCGTATTGCGTGTGGATTTTTCAAGGTAAGCGCACATAGGCTCTAGCGATGGATCATTATCTTCTTCCAATGCAGACACAATGAGCGCTTCTAACTGCATCGAAAGCTCTAAAAAGGAAGGGACCCGCTTCGAAGCATTCATCCCAATCAACCCAAACAATTCCACAAAGCTCTGAGGAAGTGTTAAAATTTGCATTCCCATTGCCACCTGAAAGCGGGGATGCCGTGCAAAATAAGAGAGCAAAAATCCTTTCATCTCATCATGGGGAACCACGATCAGTCGTCGCTCAAATGGGCGCGTGAGCTCCCCAAAGAGGCGCACCCCGAGCTGCTCGGCCAACATTTCCAAACGGTTGCTGTAAATGACTTCAGGATAATGCATATTCCACACAATACCACATCCACGTGAACGATTCAACTTGCTCGGTTATGCTGCTTCCACTCTACTAGAGCGGAAACAGGCGCCGCAAAAAATCTCTTCTGAAGTTGTTTGTGTATATTATTAAAAATGTTAGTATCGGAAAAAACCTCGAAATTATCTATGAAATTTACATCAGGCACTAGGTCATCGAAACCGAACATCTTTCAAAAGATGTTCAACATTAAAACCAATCACAATCATGCGCTTAACTGGCTGAACGTCACGCAATTTCTTGGGGTCATTAATGATAACGTCTTTAAATTCGTCATGGCGTTCTTGCTGATCGATGCTCTCGGCAGAGATCAAGCAAGTAACATTTTATCTGCGACAGGCGCGATCTATGTCATCCCGTTCCTTCTCTTTTCTTCTTCTGCGGGAATTCTAGCTGACCGATTTAGCAAACAACGCCTACTTGTCGTGATGAAAGCTGCTGAAATTATCGTCATGATTCTCGCGATCTTCGCCTTTGCTTCAAAATCCACATGGATGTGTTACTCCCTTCTCTTTGTTCTTGCCACGCATAGCGCCATGTTCGGCCCGTCTAAATATGGAATCATTCCAGAGCTTGTCACTGCTGATAAAGTCTCGCGCGCCAACGGACTCATCACCTCGTTTACCTATCTTGCAATCATCATCGGCACATTTCTCGCTTCATTTCTGACGGAGGTCACCGATCGGCACTTTACTTGGATTGCAGGTTTTTGTTTGCTTGTTGCCATCGGGGGATTTTTCTCCTCGCTCTTCATCAGAAAAACAGATCCGCAAGGGTCAAACAAGAAAATGAATATCTTTTTTGTGCGGGAAATTTACCACACTCTTGTGCACTGCCGTACGCAAAAACACCTTCTGCCCTCGATTTTTGGATCCGCTTACTTTCTTTTCATTGGAGCTTTTACACAGCTGAACATCATTCCTTTCGCAATTAATTCTTTGCATTTAAGCGAAGTCGACGGAGGCTATCTCTTTCTCGCAACGGCCTTAGGAATCGCTGCTGGATCGTATCTAGGAGGAAAGGCCTCGCGCAAACGGATCGAATTAGGACTCTCTTGCCTTGCAGGAACTGGGATTGCACTCTTTTTCATCCTGCTCGCTCTTTTTCCCTCGAACATTTACCTAGTTACCCTCTTTTTAGTCTTCATCGGGATCCTCGGCGGAGTGTTCATCGTCCCCTTCGACACCTTTATCCAGCTCAATAGCGCTGATGAAAAACGGGGCCAAACAATTGCCGCAGCAAACTTCTTAAGCTTTGCGGGTGTTTTAGTCGCTTCGATTTCCCTCTATCTCTTTACTCAAATTTTCGACCTCTCCTCTTCTCACAGTTTCGGCTTAATCGGCATTCTAACGCTATGCGTTACCTTTACGCTCACTCTACGCTTATCAGATCTCTCCCTTTCCTTCCTTTCTCGAAAAGTCTTCCACCCCCTCCTCCGCTACCGCCACCCCAACATCGACGCAATCGAAAAAGCGTCCAATCCGGTTCTCGTGCTCGTCAATGGCAATTGGCTCAATGCCTTCTTGCTTCTAGGCTCCGTTCCCTCCGCGCACCTTTTGATTCCCACCTCGCGCACCACACGCAAACACTGGTTTCTTAAACTGTTTTACTCGATCCATTTTATCCCGGAAGCTCAAAGTGTCGAAGCACTTCTCAATGAGGTCAAAGAATTCCAAAAAGATGGCGTGATCCCTTGCGTGCTGATCGATAAACCTCTCCTGCACCAACCTCAGGCTCTATTAACGCGGATCGTCGATTTCTTTCAGCGCTCCTCAGTCCAATTTTTCCAACTCTCTGTCGAGAGTTCTTCCCTCTTTTCTGCGAAGACATTGCGCATCACCCAAGTCCGTTAATACCGAAAAAGCGATGTCTTACAATTGGATCTCACGTCTCATTCATTTTTTTTCAGCGGTCAAAATAGCATTTTCGTCTATAGTTTCTCGTAAAATTTTCTTAGAAAATTGTTGAAAATAAAGACTTCGTTCGTTAAGAATTTGTAAATACATGTTAAACGGGAGGTAAAAACATGGCAGCATCAACAACACCTACTTCAACAGAGCCACGAGGCAAGACGCATGAGCTTACACAAGATGTTCCAGGCGGCAAGAAAAAAAAGAGAGGTATAGGAAGGACATTTAGAAAATTCTTATCACTTTCAAAAAGTGATAAGAAGCCAGGTTCGCCAAGTCAGACTGAACAAAGCAGCACGTCCTCAACCCAACTAGACGAGAGTCTAGATCCACAACCTTTTCCAGTAGCGTCTGACCAAATTCCAACACTTAGCGACCTATCTCAAGTGAACATTCCGGTGGACACCGCTAAGAAATTGGTAATTTTTGTGAAACTATTATCCACATACACGAGGGTTCTCCATGAAATGGCAATCACGACCGATGAAACTCCAGCATCACCGCGCTTTCCATTTTCACCAAGGGTCTATCTCAACGACGTTATCAAGAATAGCGATCTGAAATTAGAAGATAACATTCGAACCTTAATTGCGAGTAAAGGAGTCCTTCACCTGCCTCAATGGATGATCAGCGTGCAGCAACGCTCTGATCTTATGAATGAAGTTAGCCAATACGATGAAAACAGTTTGGCTATTCGCGAGTTCAGCGTGTTGGATTGTATCTACAAAAACTTTACTTCGGAAGAGCAAGCAAAAATTGAGAGCTTCGATTTTTTTTCACTTCCAATGAAAGATGCAAGTGAAAGCGACGAAAGTGGAAGTACCGATTCTCAGGAAGACTTTTCTTCAATTGATGGGGAGTCCAGTTCTCAATCTGAGTAATCAGCACCAATTCTTTAGACAAAAAAAACCCGCCTTTTCTTAAGACGGGTTTTTTCTTTTCGCAAAAATCAATTCTTTTAGAAACCGTAGATAAACTCGACCTCGTATTGCTTGAATCTACGGAAAGGCCCAATGTTGTCATCTAATGTGACAGCCTGCTGCCAGCTTTGCTGCATGTTGAGCTGATTGGTCAGAAGATAGTCGAGCGTCATCTGGAAACCGCGGTAATTGACATTACCGCCTGCTGTCTGACGCGTATTTGGGCTACCCTTTCCATCGCTGTCAGTCAAGTAAAAGCCTGTGTTTGGAGCGTTTCCTAAGCCAATCCCTTGGACGTCGAAATCAGGAACGCATTGCGCTGCGAGAACTTGATAGTTGATATCAAAAGCCCAATCGCCTTGCTTCTTCAATTCTCCGATAGAAACACCGACATAGCTGCCCCAGTTCGCGCGCTTATGGCCAGTGATGTCAACCTTACGCGCTCTGTGGTTCCAGAGACCGGCCAAATAAAACTGAATGATCTTTTGGAATTTCTCTGGATACCATTTATAACCGAGGATGAACTGAGAAACAATGAAATCAAAACGGTGCTGTCTCACCGTATTGTCAAAATGCTTGGTATCCCAATCGACGAGGGAATATTTCATGTACAGTCCTGTTCCACCGACATTGTAAATGCCCGTTTCTCCTAGATAACCATACTGATCCGCATTCTCATTGATGATAAATGCCCCTGCATGTAGGAAATAGTCCCCGATCGCATCAAAGCTTTGATCGTACTTAAACCAGACGCCATCGTAAAAGCTGTTAAATTCGATTTTGGAATCGGCCATCGTTGACATTCTGCGGCGTCCTGCTTCGATGTCAAAGTTAAATGTATCTGCATCAATAGCGCGTACGCCCCAATAGGCACGTTCTAATTTAATATTGCTTAAACTTCCGCTAAAGACCCCGGCGTTGTTATCGAATTCAAGCTTGATCGATCCCCAAGAGCGATCGGTACGGTAGTCAAACATCAAGTTGACTTCGATGTCATAGGCATTATTGGGGATGTGATCTCCTTTTCGATCGCGTGCTGCACCGCGCGGGCCACGCTGCTGAATCCCATTGATTGTTTCACTCGTCGACTGGAACTCTGTACGCACCTCACCGCTAATCGCAAGAGCGCCACCGAGCTCTCGGACTGTCACCTGTCGCTTGGTGTTAATCCATTCGCGCAATGCATTAATATCTTTTTGCTCGATATCATCAGAGCGGTCGATCGTCGTCGCGTTTATAGATGTCGCTGTGAAACAAAGTGTCGCGCACAGATAGAAAAAGCGACGCAGTGAAGTGTGAGTGGCCATAGGATAATCCCCTTTTTTCCTATCCTGTGCTTAGGTTTGATCCTCGCACAGTATTATCAAATCTACAAGATGTAATTATAAATCAATTCAGTCTGTTATAATGAGATCCTGCATTAAAAGCAAATGAAAAGAAGGGAGCGCGCGCGGGACGTTTTAGAAACTGCCGACGAACCTGAGTTCGTAGACACTCTCTTAGAAACGGAAGTCGCTGCTGACCGTGACTGCAGTCTCATCGAGAAAACGCGCCTCGGCATTGAGATCGAACCCTTTTTTAAGACAGAGCCCGAGTCCAATAAAAAGTCCCATGGGGTACTTGTTTTCCAAGGTAAAATGCTTGTGAGGATAGATCGCTTGGATAGCATTCAAATGGTAAAATTTAGAGCGGACGTTCGAATATTTTACACCCGCATAAGGACAGAACAATGTTGAACGATAAGAGACGCCAGCTCCCACTTGCCACTCCCGGTAGTGAAACCCCGCCCCGCTTCCGTGAACAGTGCTTGCATTGACGCGCAAATGATCCACTTCTGGAGAATAACAAAAATACTTCGCATCCACACCAAGCTGGATATCCCCCCAATACGCCAAGATGACTCGACCGCCAATGCTCCATGCCCATTGATCATTCGTTTTAAACTTTACAGTTGTTCCGGGACGGGGACGTTGATGAAAATCGGAGGAGAGAGCTCCCAGGGTGCTATAAAGCTCGACGCGGTCTGCAACGCCAATGGTCACGACCCCAAAATTCCCGAGGAGTTCTGAAGTGGGCACTTTGCGATGCACATGATCAGGATGGCCTTTAATCTGCAGTTTGCGGTTGAATACATCATCCCACTCATATCCCGCTTTCAGACTAAAGCAAGAGTTTTTCCCTATAAAAAAACCGCATTCCGGCATCATTGGAAACGCTGGATTCCCATTGTATAAAGCATCGCTTGCTACCCACGGCAAAAAAAATCCTAGCAATAACCATCTAAAGCAGCGCATCGCGTAACTCCATCCTCTGATGAGCCACATATACCAAGATCGACACGCATTTTCTATTTATTTTTTTACAACTGAGTCCATTCCGAAGGTTTGGTGAACACGACCCACGGGCTTTTTTCTGACCCATCGAGCCAATGCCTCCATGCGCTCATGGGAGACCCTCGAGAAGCAGTCTTATCAAGCCTCCATAACTCAAGACGGGAAGTGCCCGGATTGACGACAAATCCAAAAAGATACGTACTCCAGTTGGAATCCGCAAAAAGGAGGGGAGTGGGAGGCGCTAACCCGATATACCGCGCGTGATTTGCCACCACTTGATGCAAATCAAACGAAAGGGTCAGCTGAGGATACGCTCTAAGGTAGAGTCCTTTTGCGGCCTCTTTGACTGCTTTCGCGCGCATGTAGGGCTCTGGCGCATCCGGAAAAGTGTGCAAAGCCCTCTCTAGGTTGTCATCCATTCGATCGGAAAATAACCTGCGGAGGTAAATTTTAAACTCTTTTCCTGAGACGATGGGAAGACTCTCATAAAGAAAAGAGTCAATCTCATCCGCCCATTTCCTGGAATCTTCGGACAGAAGGGAGAGGACGGCATGGCGAAAGGTGTGAATAGGCATCGCAGAATCCTGAGGCGTAAAGCCTCGCTGCACTTGATGGGAGAGAAGAGGAGGAAGCTGGCGAGAAAATTCATCGAGTAAAAATTGTTGCTCCCCCCTATTCAATGCGCAATGTTCATAAAATTGATGGGTGGGCAAAAACACTTGATCGCGCACCCATGTATATGTAAATCCTTCCTCTTGCCACCCTTGCCGAAATTCTTTCATCCCTGGATAGAGCGTAAACGCATGCGTGGGAGAGGTGATCAACATGCCGCGACGAACATTCTGAATGAGAGGATCGGCTTCGATAGGGGGGAGCTGCTTTAACGTGTCTAAGAGAAAAATTAAAAGCTCGCTTTCATTTTCCACCCATTTTCCCTCTGCAGAAAATTCTTTCGCGCGACGACAATAGGTCTTGAACAACGTAGTGAGCGTGCCTCCAGAGAGATAACCCCAAGGTTTGGCCTCTCCTTCGGTTTTCGCTTGAACAGGCAGCTTGTGATGGGCTTCTTTCACTCTTTCACATGCTGATTCTAAAAAGGAGGCGCTGCGCAAATGGAGAATGATCTCTGAAGTGAGTCGAAAGATCTCCTGCTCTCCGCCTTCCCAGCCGCACAACGCGGCGATTTCCCGTTCTGTTGAATTGAAAAAATCGATCAGAGCGTCAATATACTGTTCGCTATCGTAGATGAGAGTCCATAGATAGGGATCAGATCTTCCGTGTTTATAGACGAGTCGGAACCCCGCGGGGCTATCTTCATAAACTTCCCCTTTAAATTCTTGCATGCTGGCATCATAGATCTCTTGAAAATAGAGAGGGAAACGCTCTGTGTAATGCTGGATGAGAAACGTGGGGAGATTCGAATAGCGAGAGCCTTCGCTATAGATCTGATCGCGCATGTCTTGTACAGCGCGCATGTGATACCCACGGCTCCGGTATTCCGCTTGCAGCCTTCGGATTTGCGCTTCTGAGGAAGCTTGTTTCAACAAAATTTCTGTCGCCCGCAGCTGATCAAAAGCCAGTTCATATTCTTGTTGATATTCTTGGATCTTTTGGTTGGCAGACTTAATTTTTTCATCGATTTGTTGGTAAATGACAGCGCCAATCCCGCCTTTAGCATCGGGATTCAATCCTAAACTTGTATAGAGGTTCCACTGAGCAAACTCGAGTTTAACCTCTGAAAACGACGCTAATGTATACTCCCAGGCGCGCAAAAGCGCATTGTCGCACATGCCTTGAAAAGCCGCACAGGCCAGCTTTTCTTTTTTTCGAAAACGATATGCTAATTCCAGCTTTTTTGAAGCCCCGGGATCGGCCATGAGAGATGAGCTCTGCAGCCGTTTGACATGCGAGCGCTCGAGCAACTCCGCTTGACGCAGTGATTCTTCCGTCATTTGAAACTGGCTGAGGAGGATCTCATGAATAAACCCGCCGACTGTGATAGATTGCTTGAGATGCGGCTGCAAAAGGCGGGCCAACACATCCACTTTGTGCTTCCAGGCATCTTGGTCAGTAATGAGACCTATCGCGGTGCTCGCAGCAATGAGTCCAGGTGAAAATTGCGCCTGCATACCAGCGATCTCTTTGTGTAAATCCGCTCCACCCATGGTTGGGCTTAAGGGAACCGCGTACTCTACCCCGCCAAAAGTTCTTTTCAGCTGTCCCGTAAATAAAAGCTGCTTTAAGTCGCTTAAAAACATTTCAAGCTGCTCTCTTTGGATCAAAATCGCAGGCGCTGTCGCAAAACAAGAGCCAAGAGATTGCCTTAAGGGGTGAAGACAAGACGTAAGAACAGCTCTTCGAATGTGGACATCGGAAATGGACTGTTCTGGGCTTACATTCCCCAATGTTTGACGAACGAGATCTTCCGCCCAAAGGTGACATAAGGGAGCACTAAATCCCAGAATCTCCTTTTGAATCTCCGTTTGCGTTAATTGACGTAAAACGCCTAAGACATGCTCCGTCTGCCAGGCATCGCTTAAACCCTCCGCATAGACAATCCAACCTCCTGTTTCCAAAAGAGGGATCAGTGAGAGCAGCTTCAGTTCATCCCACTGCCCGTCGTCATCGATGAGCGCGTGGGCCAATATCCGCGCGCGTCTTAAACAACGAAAGTGGAAGCTCTCCTGAAGACCGGACAGATCAAAAAAAAGAGAATAGAAGGCTTCTTCCTTGAGGTCAAAAAATTGATATACCCCCTGCGGAGGATGCGCGAGCGCGAGCGCATCGCAGAGATTCTGCAAAAAAAGGGGATCGGTACAGGGAAGATCTGACCCTGGACTTGATTCTGAGTCCATCAGTGATGACCAAAATTAGTTTTTAGTCTTTCTATTTTGTCCCTTAGTGATTTAGAATCAACAAAAAAAACATCAAGGAAATCCAATGTTAATACGCACTAACAATCAAAAAGACATTGAACTACCCGAGGGAAGTTCAGGCAAGGACCTCGCCGAAAAGCTCAATCTGCGCGGCCCCAACCAATCGCTCGCCGTAAAAATTAATGGAACACTTCGCGATCTCTCCTCACCGCTCCACGATAAAGATGAGGCGATCTTAATCCATTTCGAAGACCCGGAAGGGCAAGAGGTCTTTTGGCACACTTCAGCGCACGTGCTCGCACAAGCCGTTCTGCGTCTTTTTCCCAATGCAAAACCGACGATTGGTCCTCCCATTGAAAATGGATTTTACTATGACTTTGCGGATCTTCTGATCTCCGATGCCGATTTTGAAAAGATCGAAAAGGAAGTCGAAAAAATCGTCTCTGAAAATTACACCACAACACGCTCTGTCTTTAAAAACAAACAAGAAGCTTTAGAGCGTTTTCAAGACAATCCTTACAAGTGCGAGTTGATTTCCAGTTTTGACGAGGGAGAGATCAGCGGCTATACTCAAGGGGAATTTTTCGATCTCTGCAGAGGCCCTCACCTTCCTAATCTCGGAAAAATCAAAGCGTTTAAAGTGCTTAAAACCTCTGGAGCCTATTGGAAAGGGGATTCAAAAAGAGAAATGCTTACACGCATTTATGCGATCACCTATCCCGATCGAAAAGCGCTCAAAGAATATCTCACTCTTTTAGAAGAAGCTAAAAAACGGGACCACAAAATCCTAGGTCCCAAACTCGACCTCTTCTCTCTAAAAGAAGAAGGACCCGGCATGCCCTTCATCCACCCTAAAGGGATGATCGTCTGGAACCGCTTGATCGATTTTTGGCGCCAGATGCACGTGCGTGCAGGGTATCTCGAAATTAAAACCCCTCAACTGATGAGCCAAGATCTCTGGGAAACATCAGGACATTGGTTCCATTACCGAGAAAACATGTACGCCTTCAGCATTGAAGAGCGGCATTTTGCCATCAAGCCGATGAACTGCCCGGGATGTATGCTGTACTATAAATCTCACACGCATAGCTACCGCGAGCTCCCTTTACGCGTGGCAGAACTCGGCCACGTCCATCGCCATGAAGCTTCCGGCGCGCTCAGCGGTTTATTCCGCGTCCGCAGCTTCCACCAAGATGATGCCCATCTTTTCATGAAGCCCTCCGATATCAAACAAGAGATCTTAAACGTTCTAGCGCTTGTCGAAGAAACTTATTCCGCCTTCGGACTTCCCTACCGTTTGGAACTTTCCACACGCCCTGAAAAGAGCATCGGGACAGATCAGGATTGGGAAATTGCAACGGCAGGTCTTAAAGACGCTCTCGATGCGTGGGGACAACCCTACCGGATCAACGAAGGTGACGGCGCGTTCTATGGGCCTAAAATTGATATCCACATCCGCGACGCTTTAGGGAGATCTTGGCAGTGCGGAACGGTCCAACTCGACATGGCTCTTCCCGAAAAATTCGAACTCGAATATATGGATAGCGACGGACATGCAAAACGACCTGTCATGGTTCACCGAGCGCTGTTTGGATCAGTGGAGAGGTTTTTAGGGATTCTCATCGAGAACTTCGCAGGGAAATTCCCCTTATGGCTCTCTCCTCTCCAAGTACGGGTGATCACGATCGCTGACCGCCATGCGGATTATGCGCATGAACTAGCTCTTGAGCTTAAAAAAGCGGGCTTCCTTTGCGATGTGGACGATTCCAACGAATCGGTGAATAAAAAAATTAGAAATGCGCAATTGATGCAGATCAATTACATGCTGACCGTCGGAGACAAAGAAATGGAAAACCGTTCGATTAACTTGCGCACACGCGACAACGTCGTGCATGGGGAAGTAGAACTGGAAACCTTGATGAATACCCTTAAGAAAGAGATCGCCGAGCGCTCTCTCACCTCTTATTTTTCAACTAAGGCTGAGCATGAAGAAAAGAATTGCTGTCAGTAGTTTCAAAGGAGGAACTGCAAAGACCTCGACCGCGCTGCATTTGGGAGCTGGGCTTGCGAAATTCCACAAGCAAAAAGTCTTGCTCATCGACCTCGACGCTCAAGCCAACCTGACGACAGGCTTAGGCTACGATCCCGATGCGCAAGATAGCATGGCGCCCGTTCTCCAAGGCACGAAAAAAATCGAAGATGTGATCGTTAAAACCTCCGTGAAAAATCTCGATCTCATCCCAGCCGATACCTGGCTAGAGCGTGTTGAGGTTACAGGAGCTCTCGCGGGAGATCGTTATTCCCATGAGCGTCTCAAGGAGATCTTGCGTCCGCTCAACTACGACACAATTATCCTCGACACTCCGCCCTCATTGTGCTGGCTTACCGAATCAGCGCTCATTGCAGCACACAACTCGATTGTCTGCGCAACGCCTGAATTTTACAGCATCAAAGGGCTCCAGCGCCTCTCCGAATTCATGGAAAGCATCTCTCAGCGCCATCAACTCGAGGTGCTCGGCGTGATCCTCTCTTTTTGGAATCCCAGAGGCAAAAGCAACGATGCCTTTTTAGAGGTGATCAACACTGCTTTCCCTGGTAAAATTCTCAATACGAAAGTACGTCGGGATATCCGCGTTTCGGAAGCTTCCGTATTCGGAAAACCGATCTTTGAAACGGCTCCTAAAAGTAGAGCTTCAGAAGATTACCTCTCTCTTACCAAAGAACTCATGAAACGGATGTAAAACGGCTGTACATTATGTCAAAGATGAACTCGCTACTCTCGCAACGATTGAAAAGCGCCGGAGAAAAATTCTCCAAGATGACGAATCTCGTGGAAATGTCATCTAACGGAAATCTCTCCAGTTTTTCCGGGGTCTTCCGCGTCAGCCCGCTTAACGATAACGAAAAGCAATCTTTGCAGCAGATTTTAGATCAATACCGCAACGAAGAGCAGGAGATCACAAGCGATTTAAGTGAACTTGCCGCGATCACCGCCGAAGTGAAAGCGATCAACAACCAGGCGATCATCCTCCACGGTGAACGCATCAAAAAAGCGCAAAGCATCTTGAAACACTACCGTGATGGAGCCTTTAGCGCATGGCTTAATGCCACTTATGGCAATAGGCAAACTCCCTATAACTTTTTGCAGTACTACGAACTACACACTTCGCTTCCTCAAGCCCTCACCGCAAAACTCGATGAGATGCCAAGACAAGCCGTCTACAGCTTAGCGAGCCGAGAAGGGGAGCTCGAGCGTAAGTTCGACATCATCAAAAACTACCAAGGGCAACCCAAACAAGAGCTTTTAAACCTGATTCGAGAAACCTTTCCTTTGTCAGAGTCAGACAAACGCGCTCAAGACCTCGCAGAACTTGCCATCAACTCTCTAAGGCGCCTCCTCATTCAGGTCGCCACCCCCTCCTTTAATCCCACTCCCAAGCAAAAGAAAACACTCAATGAGCTGATCCGCACCCTCAAACAACTCACGAGCCCATCAAGCGAGTCCTCATGAATGATCCCAAGCAGTATCAAACGCCTCTTAGCTCTCGCTATGCAAGTCCAGAGATGTCCTCTCTTTTTTCCTCTCACACCAAATTTTTGACCTGGCGCAAGCTCTGGCTCGCTCTAGCAAAAGGACAAAAAGCGCTTGGACTTTCCATCACGGACTCACAAATTAAAGCCTTAGAAAAAGCGGTAAGCTCGATCGATTTGGAAAAGGCAGATGAGTTCGAAAAGATTTTTCGGCACGATGTCATGGCCCATATCCATGCCTATGGAGAGGTCTGCCCCGAAGCAAAAGGGATCATTCATCTCGGCGCCACCTCCTGTTATGTCACCGATAATGCCGATCTGATCCAAATGCGCGACGCCCTGAAATTACTTCACCAAAAGATCATCCAAGCAATCCGCCATCTGCATCCCTTTGCGGCACAATACGCTTCTCTTCCTTGCTTGAGCTACACTCACCTTCAACCCGCACAGCCCACCACCGTCGGAAAACGGGCCTGCCTGTGGATCCAAGATCTCCTGATCGATCTGCAAGATCTCGAATATATCCTGGGCGACCTTCACTTCCTCGGCGTCAAAGGTGCTACCGGGACGCAAGCTTCCTTTGTAACCCTTTTCGAAGGGGATGTTGAAAAGGTCAAACAACTCGAAACGCTTGTCGCGCAAGAGATGGGCTTTTCGAAACTCTTTACGATTTCCGGGCAAACCTACACCCGTAAACAAGACATTCGGATCCTAAGCGTGTTAAGCAGCTTAGGCGCTTCACTCCACAAATTCGCAACCGACATGCGCCTTCTCGCTCATCTGAAAGAGATCGAAGAGCCTTTTGCAGAAAAGCAAGTAGGGTCCTCTGCCATGCCCTACAAACGCAATCCGATGCGCTGTGAGAGAATGTGCGGCATTGCCCGTTATCTGATCTCTCTTCATGAAAATCCGCTCTACACCGAAGCTACGCAATGGCTCGAGCGCTCTCTAGACGACTCCTCAAACCGCAGACTCTACATTGGACAAGCCTTTTTATCGGCAGATGCCTTGCTCAACCTGCTCTGCAACGTCACCGCAGGAATGATCGTCCACCCGAAAATCATCGCGCGTCATCTTGAAGAAGAACTTCCCTTTTTGACTACAGAACATATATTGATGGAAGCGGTTCGAAGGGGAAAAGACAGACAACACGTCCACGAGCGCCTACGCATTCACAGCTTAGAAGCAGGGCGCCAAGTAAAAGAAGAAGGAAAACCTTGCGATCTCTTCGAAAGGATCGCCCAAGACCCCGATTTAGGCTTCTCTTTTGAAGAGCTTAAAGAGATCACGCAGATTGAGAATTTCATAGGAAGAGCAGCTCCGCAGACCCATGAGTTTCTCAATCATGAAGTCGCCCCGATCCTCGCAAAACATCACGGCATCAAGACCTTCTCGCCTACGATTTCTCTCTGAGCAGCATCGATCTGTCTCTTGGTCTCCTCACGCGGCTCGATCAGAGGAAGGCGCATGCGAGAAGAACATTTACCCATCACGCTCAATGCATATTTCACACACTGCGGGTTCGTCTCCAACACAAGTGCTTTTAAAAGAGGATAGACCCGGTCATACACCTCTTTAGCCTCTTTAAAGCGGCCCGTCTGCATCAGAGATGCAAACTCTTTCCACTCCCCAGGAATCACATTAGCGACAATCGAAATCACACCGGCGCCCCCATGAGCCATGACCGCAAGCGCAAGAGAATCATCAGATGCAAAAACAGGCTTTTCTGAAGAGCGGATCACTTCAATGGTAAAATCGAGATCTCCCGATGCCTCCTTAATTCCCGCAACGAAGGGCAATTGACTGATCTCTCTTAACGTGCTCACAGATAAACGGATTCCACAGCGCCCTGGATGGTGATAGACAATCATCGGTAATCCCACCTGATCTATCTCGCGATAATGGGCATAACACCCTTGAGGCGTTGGTCGATTATAATAGGGGATGACAACAAGACACCCATCCACACCGATCTCTTTGGCTTTCTCTGTAAGATGCACTGCATGACGCGTATTGTAACTGCCTGTCCCAGCGAAAATCGGCGTTCTACCTCTTGAGACACGCACACCTGCGCGAAAAATTTCTAGCATCTCTTCATCGCTTAAATTCGGCGATTCTCCCGTCGTTCCACAGAGAACAATCCCATCGATCCCTTCTTCAATTTGCCATGCGATCAGCCGCTCTAATGCGGAAAAATCGACCGCTCCTTCCCCATCAAAAGGTGTCGCTAACGCTGTGATGGCTCCTTTCATGAGACTATCTCACTATTTGAAAATGTTGATTTTTTGAGTTTTTTATCGCCTGGTTGAAAGGCGCTTTACAGGACATACTTGCATAAGTAGGGCAAAAAGCGCCTTTCAACCAGGCGATAAAAGGCCCAAAAAGCACATTTGATAAATAGCGGGATAGTCTCATGTTCGTTTTCCCCTCATTAAAAATACGCTGCCAAAAATAAGCCCGCTAATCACCGTCATCCCCGCACCGACATAGAGCGGTAAAGCAAGCGTTTGAGCTGCCATCACTCCGCCGAATATGCCTGTAAAAAATTCCGCCAGAACCTGGACAGAAGTAAGCGTCCCTAACGCTTGCCCCTGAAATTGGGAAGAGGCAGCATTCGAAATGACCAATGAGCCATTTGTAATGGTCACTGCTAAGCATATGCCCACCGGCGGTAATGTTGCCAGCAAATAGTAGGGATTTTCAGGTTGTAAACAGAGGACAAACGATCCCGCCAAGAGAATAGAAAAAATCGCTAGCTGCTGGACCGGTTTTATCCTGCGCGATAAGGGAGGAATTAAACAAATCACCCCGAGGGCAATCGCTATCGAGTTGTACACCATCACGTAGCCAAGTTGCGCTGCAGAAAAGTCAAAAACGCGTTCTAAAAAAACCGGAAGGAAGCGAAAATAAGAAAAGTATCCCAGCGCCAGGAAGAAATTTCCCAAAAAGTAGAGGCGAAGCCCAGGCTTTTTAAATCCGCTGATCACCGCATCGATAAACCGCCACTCATTTGTCCCTCGCACCTTTAACGTTTCTTGGGAGGCGAAATAGATTACAGCAATGCCCACCGCCGTTAAAACAGCCCCCATCCAAAAAGGGGTCGCATAGGTAAACCAACTCACCAAAGAGCGATCTGCAAGCTGTCCTCCCATCAGAGGCCCGATAATAAATCCCAATGCGATGACCACATTTAACCACCCAAAATGCACCGCCTTTTCCTCTTGTTGCCCCTCTTGACTCGTCAAATCCGCAATCACCGATTGCGCAATGGTGACGTTCCCTTCGCAAAATCCACAGATCATGAGCCCTAAAAACATCCCGACCACCGAATGCGCCATCACCCCGATGGCAGTCCCTAGATAACCGATCACCGTTCCCATTAAAGAAAGAAGGATCACCTTCTTGCGGCCATACAGATCAGAACAATGCCCCAAAATGGGGGAGCCGAAAAATTGACCTAAGGGAAAGCTTGCCATCACAAGGCCTAAGAGAATCGTCTTTTGTTTTAAAGAATACGCATTAGATAAAATCCCTTCCGTCGGATCGAGAAACATCTCCGGCAAAATAGGAAGCGGCATCGAAAATGCGATGTACGCTAATAAAATGACAATCGAATAGGGAAGAAGAATTTTACGTGTCTCTGAACGCATCCCACACACTCATCATAAGCCAATGAGCGCAGTATATTCATCCTCAACCGACTTTGCAATGTAAGAGACTGTTAGAACACAGATTCGCTGAGAACCTCGGCGGCGCTTCTCATCCAAGCGAGCATGCTGCCAATGAGACCCATCAAAGAAAAAGACTTGTATCTAGAGGTGACATAAACACATTCCTTCTCTTCGAAATCGCGCAGCGTCTCTCTCCACTCATCTGCAGCGCTGACAAACGTCGTGAGATACGCGCGGAAAGGAAGAAACTTCCCTTTTTCCATCTCGACAGGATAAATTAAATGGACACTTTGATCATCCGTGTCAATTTTTAAATACGGCCCTTGAGCTTGCCAACGAAACTTGCCTTGCGGCGATAAACTGGAAAGCAGGGCATCTGGAATCTCTTGTTCCGCTCGAAAAACAACCGTAGAGAAGTTCCAGCGATTTTCTCCTTCTGCCTCTTCTAAAACAATCCGCTGACCTTGCACAACAAAACACGCCTTTTGTTTGCACGCCAACTGACTCATGGCAATTAAAAAACCTTGATAGGACATAAACATCTCTCAAATTATTTTCCGATCTCGTTCTGATATTATATCTTAAAAAAGAAGAGATCTCAATAAAATAAGCAATCGAAAACGAATGTTATTATAACTGAAATTAAACTAGTTCTAGCTAAAATTTAAAAACTATCGCCCCACTCCGATTTACGCATCTGACGATATTTTTCTTTTGATTTACGCGTCACAGTCATTTGTTGAATTCCAGACTCCTGACACGTTTTGAGCGTCACAAACCCTGTATTTTTTTGAGGCCGGCCCACAATACGCCCCTGAATCGGCAGGCTTGGCTCTTTTGCGAGGATCAGATAAGAGAATTTTTCATCTTCAAAATTTAAAGTGCCTCCTTTGATCCTCCGATGCAATGCAGAACGCTCGACACGCGCTGCAAAATGACACCAGTCAGATTGCGCCATCGGGCAGACCTGAGCATGAGGACAAGGAGCGATCAAGTGAGCACCTAGTTCCAGACACTGGGAGCGGATCTCGTTGACTACCTTAAAACCCGCAGGAGTTCCCGGCTCGACAATCACTAAGACTTTGCCAGCAGCGTGCCATAATCTCTCGACAACACCCGTTCGCTCCTGTAAAGGCAGCTCTGCAAGAGAATAGGAAGCCAGCACGAGATCGTGCTTTTTTAACGCTGTATTTTCCGTTAAGTCCTTATGCACCCAGTCGATGGCAAGAGACCCTAAGGGCGCTGAGAGTTGTTTTCCTAAAGCAATAAACCCCCGGTCCCTCTCATAGCAGGTGACCTGGGATAAAGAGCCCATCTGGCTCCAGGCTGCCCAAAGCCCCGTGCCTGGGCCGGCCCCTACATCCGCGAGGCTAGAAATATTCACATCAGGCATTCGATTAAATAATTCATTAAGCACCCGAACTACCGCTGCGTAAGTCGCAGGAAGGCGCACATGCAGATAAGCAAGGCGCTGCTTATCTGAACCTAAAAGATCCGTTCCCTCAGCCCCCTTAGGGCCTCGATAGAGATCGGAGAGAGTTTGAAACGTTTTTACCAAGTCCGCTAATGGAGTATTTGAAGCTAATTTTTCAATCTGCTCAGAAAGTTCTTCAGGAAGTTGCATAATTTATATTTTATTCTAAAAACATGATATAATTTATTTCCCTAATTCAAACATTGAATTAAAGCAAGCCTATCTGATAAGAATCTACAGTCGACTTATACTAATGGAGTCTAACATGCCAATCCCCCTAAAGCAAGGTTCCTCTCACCTCACCGGATGTGAATTCAAATATTTAGCTTTTCTCGAAGCCTGTCGAGCTCTTAAAGACACTCCCGAAGCCGACATCTCTGGAGCAATCAAAGCCTTTAACCTTTTCCAAAAGACACTTCAACAATTCAGATCTTACATCAGTTCGCTACCTCCTTCTGAAACAAGACTTCGTACGCACTATGAAAAAAAATTCTCAGCCCACTCCAAAGAACAAGCGCTTTTTAAACAAAAATTCTCCAGCTTGTTCCATCCCGCTTTTCAACAATGTAGAGAACTCCATCCTCGGTATAAAGAAGCTGTCCAAGCACTGCTTGACGCTCCCACTTTACAAAAAGCAGCGTGCACACTAATAACGCAGGACATTCTCACAGGAATGAAAGCATACGCCGCAACCCTGTCGGCTTACGCCAAAGTGGAAAAGCTCTATAACGACATGAAACAACTTCTCCAGCAACTTCCTTCTTCAGCATGCGCAGACATCATCGAACGAACTCATGCGAGCATTAAAGCGCATCCGATCACCGATGAAATGACTTTGGCTGATCTCTTCGAGATGAAACATTTTCTCACGCACATCGTGCTGTTGGAGACACACCGCAATCGCGTCCTACTCGATCAAATTGCACAAGCTGAGAGGAGCACCACTGGGGATCCCAAGAAAGAGGCCGTCGCTATTTCTTGCTACCAGCACGGAAACTCGGATTGCAAAAAGGATATCATTCAAGACTTACACAGCCAAATTCAAGAGAGTCTAGGATTTAGAAAGCAATTCAAAACGTCTTTGAAACACGTAGAAAAACTGCGATCTTCTTTTCTTAAAGCCGCTCCTTACCTATCTGAAGCTCCCTACAAGTCGAAGTTGCTCGACCATGCATTTCTTGGAATCACGACAACCGTTGATTCTATTGAGACACCTGAAGACACCTCTCTCCTCATTTTGACACTTGATCCCAGCCAAAAGGTTTTGATCAAACCACCGAGAATTTCTTCTCTAAAAGTCTGGAGCCCCAAACATTATTCCACCCCTTTTCTTCAAGAACTCACCTCACAGTATCCACGATACCGCAGCATCTCTAAAGGAGCGCAAAGTGTCTATACCGCATTCATTTATGCCTATTTGCAAGATCAAGGGCGCATTAACGCGCTGATAGGGCTCATGAAGGACTGGAATGCTCCAAAAGCAGAGTCGCTAGATCCCGCTCTACAAGTGCTTGTCCAACTCAAAGAAAAGCCTCATCTTCTCGATGAACTTCTCAAAAACAAAAAAAACATCCAATGCCTCCTTCATTATTTCCGACACCTTGTTGCTCATGAAATCAGCTATCACCCCGAAAAATATCCTGATTACAGTGCAAATAAAACTCCGCAAGGAAAAAAACAAAGTCTCGGTACTTTCAAACGCATAAGAACTGATACAGGCCCTTCAACTATGAAAGTTCGTTCAAAAGGAGAAAGACAATATCTCGATGCTGCCAAACACATGAGAAATGGCGCGGGCCCTACGGCCTTAAAAGCTCTTTCGAATAAGCTCTCCTTTTCCTTTCGAATTGCTAACTTCGATGATGAAAGCATGAAAACCTATGGAACGGAATTAATGCCAGCCACATGTTTCGCGTTCAAACAAGGTAAAACATTGATCTTATCATAAAACACTTCAATTAATAAACTTAACTTTAATTAAACAAATATATTTAATTGAAATAAGGTCTTAAGCATGTTAAAATGTAATTAATTAAAAAGAGGTTATTATCATGGCATCGTTTGCAGAAATGAGAATTCAAAGAGAATCCGCTTATTATCAAACAGTTGAAACTCTCGGCCAAAAAGCTCAAAAAAAATGGCAAGCCTACGAGTCTCTGTTATGTGGGGCAACCGATGTCGCAAAAGTCAAAGAAGCGTATGATAAAGTAAAATCCACTCTGCGCGCCATTCAGCAAGCAAGTAAAGAATTCTACAATGGAGATCGGAAGCTCTACAAAAGCGATTTACGCTATTTAACAGCGAATGAATTCCTAGAAAAACTAAAACAAACCCGCCTCCAAACCTCGCAACCAACTCCCTCTTGGCTTCCAAAAAGTAAAGAGCTTTATGCTTCTTACAAAACAGCAGTTCTTACAGTCAATGCCACATTATCGCTCCTCAAAAATCCAGGCGACCTTCCCTTACAAGCGTTGCCTCAGCTGCAGATTGATGCCGTTAGACAGTACAATGAGTGCACCGCCATTTACCAAAATCTCCAATCTGTCTTAAATCAAGGACAACGCGCCTCCATCCTCGGCGCCGACGGGAAACCCACAGACAGAGATGATGGTGAGCCAACAGAACAGTTCTTCACTCTGAGCGCACTCACTACTTCCCTAGAAAAAACTCAAAGAAACTTCACTGATGCGTTTGTCACCGTCTTGCCTCAAGCGGGCTTCCTCGAAAAGGGATTAAGCATCCATTATGGCGCTCCGATGGTCTCAGAAAGACAAAGAACGCGCAAGTCTAGCATTACCGCCTTGGTACCCCATGCAAAAACCTATCCGCGCTACCGCGAAATTAGAGGCGATGGAAACTGTTTCTACACCGCCTTCGTTTTCTCTCTTCTCCAATCCGATGAAGGAAAAGGCGCTTTTTGTGCTAAGTTGCAAGACGATGAATTAACCCCCAATTCTAAGCATGCTTCTCAGGACATACTAAACAAAATCGTTTCAGACCGACATTATGCAAAGAGATTCTGGCAAGATAATAACGCCATGCTTTGCTTAGACCATTACACACGCCACGTCGCTGCAGACTGGATGAGAAAAAATCCTGATGAGATCCAATTGCCCGCTTTAGCGGATGCAGCTGGCCTTACCATAGAGCAATACCTTGAGAACTTTGTACTCACGATGGGTGTCGAAGCGGAAGATCCTGTTAAAATCGCTCTCAGCCGCGCGTTTAATTTTCCGACCCTATCCCTCAATTTAAGCAATGGCCTCGAAGCTCCTTCTCATGAAGATCAAGTGTCTCTCATGACACTCGCTCGCCATGGAGCCCATTACTTCGCTCTTTTTACGACTAGTACATAGTTAAGAAAGTTTTTACTATGTACTAGAGACTAATCCTCATGGCTCAATCTCCAATCAATCGGAGCTTGGGCCCATTTTTTTAAGAGAGCATTTGTTTTAGAAAAATGGCGGCATCCAAAAAATCCACTATGCGCCGAATAAGGAGAGGGATGAGCTGCCGTTAACACCACATGGTGGCTATGCTCCAGAATATGCGCGCATTTCTCTTGTGCGGATTTGCCCCACAATAAAAAAATCACCGGCTCTTTTCTTTCTAGAAGTACACGCACGACCGCATCTGTAAAACGCTCCCACCCTCTTCCATGATGGGATTTGGGCTCTCTTGCGCGCACCGTCAGCGTGGCATTGAGAAGAAGCACTCCCTGTTTTGCCCATGAAGTTAAACACCCTTCTTTAGAAGGAGGCACTTGCACATCCTCCTCCATCTCTCGATAAATATTGCGGAGCGAGGGAGGCAGAGAAATACCGCAAGGAACGCTAAAGCTAAGCCCATGAGCTTGTCCCTCTCCATGGTAAGGGTCTTGGCCCATGATGACCACTTTGACTTGATCGTAGGGCGTCTGTGAAAAAGCATGGAACACTAAGGACTCCGGAGGATACACCACCTCGCCCGCCTTCTTTTCCTTCTCTAAAAACGCCTTTAAATCTTGGATATAAGGCTGTGAAATCTCTTTTTCTAGCTTTTCATGCCAACTCTTTTCTAGCTTCATCATGGGGTACCCCTAATTTCACAAAACTATAACTGATCCCTCTTCCTGTTTCAACCATCACCAATTTGAGTTGACAGAAAGCACTTACGTTGCATAAGCTTTTAGCAATTTTAATAGAGAGTACATCCATGGATAACCTTGCTGAAAATAATCTCATTAGATTTAAGAATATTTCTAAGAAAAAAGATAGAATCCATGCGAACTTTCGTGTCAAAGGCGTCAGAGGGGGAGTCGACTTCACCGCATCGATCATCGTTGATTTAGCAGCTGCAGAAGTGCACCCTGGAGATGTCTTAGAAAAAATCATCGAAGAATGCGCTCGCATCGGCGTCAAAGAATTTAAACGCGCCGAGTTTCAGTTCGAAGGTCTCACAACCATCTAAAAATTCATATCTGGGTGTGGCGCAGCTTGGCTAGCGCACTAGCATGGGGTGCTAGGGGTCGAAGGTTCGAATCCTTTCACCCAGATTTTTTTCTTAAGAGTCTCTCATCTACTGCAGAAGAAATTATTGACAGAATCTCTGAATTGAAATCAAAATTGAACGTTTCATTCTGAGGTGACCAATGAGTTTTGTTCATGAATCAGCAGAACCCCCCAAAATCGCCGAAGTTTTTCATACGGAAACAAATGCAGGAAACGGCAAGGGAGTGAATATGTCCCAAGAAATGGGAGATCCTTTATCAAACCAATACTTCTCATATCTGGATCAAGCTTGCATCTACTTTCACGATACGACTGCAAATCTTGAAAATGCGTTTGTAGGTGGCAAGGCAACCAATATGAAAAAACTTGGCCAAATACAGAGCCTTTCTATCCCGCCTTGGTTCGTGATCTCTTCGTCAGTCTTTCAGCAATTCTTAGTAGAAAACGATCTGATCAGGACCATCTGCGAACTTGACCTTCTCTGTCAAAACCCGCAAGAAAACTCTGCTGACATTCAACGCCTCGCTCATAAAATCCGGATGCTAATACAGGAAAAGCCGTTAAGCCAAGAACTCTATGTAAAAATAAAAGAGGCTTATGAAAAATTGTCTCTGTCTTCTCTTTCGCGCCACCCCAGTTTTGCCGTGCGCAGTTCCGGAATCATGGAAGATAGCGCGGCATCTTCCTGCGCAGGGCTGTATGATACACAGCTGAATGAGCGTGAAATAGACCCTATCATCGCGGCAATGAAATCCGTATGGGCCTCTTCTTTTAATCCGCGAGTCATCCAGGAGCGGATCCGACTACAGTTAAAACAAACACAATGCCAAATGGGTGTGATCATCCAAGAACAGATTGATGCACGTTCTTCAGGTGTTATTTCCACTCTTGTGCTTAGCAATAATTACCCAGGAATCCAAATCAGCGGCAATTACGGGGTTGGAGAAAGTGTCGTAAGCGGAGAGGTGTCTGTGGATGGGTGGGTTTTGCATCCCACTAAAGGCTATATCCTAGAAGAAATCAAGGGCAGTAAAGAGTCTTGCCATCTCCTCTCTTCTCATGAAGGGGTGGAAATGAGCAATGTACCAGAAGAAAAAAGAGCTGCCTTTGTACTCGATCACATCGAGCTTTCCTCTTTATTTTCCCAAGTTCAGAACATTAAAGATCATTATGATTGTGATGTAGACATTGAATACGCTCTGGATCAAAATGGCAGCGTTTTTATTTTACAAGCGCGCCCCCTTGTGAATGTACAAGCTAACGAAATTCGCGTTGTTGATGTAGAAAACATCAATGAACTCAATATCATTGGCAGAGGCCATTTTTCCGTAGCGGGAGTTGCTACCGGTCGTTTGGTGTTTGTCGAATCTTTAGAAGCGCTCGAAAAGGAAGAAATTATCCTTCAACCTCAAGATATTGTTCTGGCATACGTTACTACCAATGTCTGGTCGCAATATTTAGGGCATGTGAGAGGGTTAGTAACTCGGGAAGGATCTCCTGCGTCCCATCCCATTTTACTCTGCCGCGAAAAACAAGTTCCCTGTGTGATTGGGATCACTAACGACTTTGAACGACTGATTGCCCATTCTAATCAAACGGTTACAATTGACGGGTTTAATAAATCGATTTACAGCGGCGAAGTAAAAACCAAAATCGCAAGCCAAAATGATCTCTTAGCGCAATTTCAACCTGTTTCTATCAGAGAATGGCCTGATCTTTCTACCTCTCTTCCCCACTTGATTCATAATAAAATGGCTGTTGAATCCGGGGGGATTTATTGGAGGCGTACTCCAACCTATCCCGTCGTCGGATTCCAAAAAGAACTAAACCTTCTACGATTCGACCTGGTTCCGGATTTACTGCAGAAAAAAGATGTAAAGATCTTGTCCAACGTCATTGATGGGTACACCTGCTGCGAATTGGCTCCTTTTTCCGACTATGTTTCCTTGTTCGATGGATTTGATCCGGATAAAGCTTTGGAATTTAATCAGAAGCACAACAAGTGCATTGAGACTTTTCTAAAGCTCTCAGAAATAGCCACAAGAAGTAAGCAAGCTTGGCATGATTATATTGATGCCTATGCTCATTTACGGTCTTATATCTGGCTTGGAGATGCTTTAAGGTCTTATGCCCAGAGAAAAGTCGAAGAAATTGGAATGGACATGGAGCTCCCTCTTTTCTATTTAGAAGAATGCGCCAAAGAGATCCAAGCATCCCTTCCTGAAATTGATACACAGATGCATCTAGATCTGCGAGAGCTAGCGCTTCAATTCCAGGAATCTCCATTTTATGAAGATGTAGGCACTTTAAAAAATAACAATGCTGAACTTTATCAGCATGTAGAGGCAATTGGGAAAAAATATCGATTTGAACATAAAATTTCCCTAGATAAAGAGATCGATTTGAATGTAGCCTATACAAGACTGAAAAGGGAGATCGATACTGTTATTCAAGGAAAGTCCTTATCTACAGATAAAACAACCGATCCAACACGTAACCTTCTTCCGGAGATGGATCAATTAAAGAAATGGTTGCGCGTGACCATTTGGAATCGCATTCTACAGTCGGATTCTCACCATGTAGACGCCCGAGCCAAAGAAATCGTACGTCCACAGCTTGTACAATTAGGAAATGCCTTATTGCAAACGGGGCATATCGACTCTGCTGAGAATATTTTTAATTGTTCTATAGAAGAAGTTGGAAATTATATAGGAAAGGTTCATGAGTAAACAAAAAGCCAACGCCTTAAAGCAAATTCTCCACTCCGGCCAAGTTAATTTTGCACTCGAAGCTCATAATGGCATTTCAGCCAAGATTGTTGAAGAAGCCGGGTTTCCTGTCATCTGGGGATCTGGGTTAACAATCTCTGCCTCTCTTGGCCATCGCGATTGCAATGAAATTTCATGGACGAATCTCTGTGATCAAGTGGAATATATGGTCGATTCGACGGACATTCCGCTTCTCCTAGATGGCGACTCAGGGTTCGGAAATTTTAACAATGTGAGACAGTTAGTTCTCAAATTGTGCAAATATGATGTAGGTGGTGTTTGCTTAGAAGACAAGCTCTTCCCCAAAACCAATTCCTTTCTTCCCTATCATCAAACTTTAGCTCCTATTGAAGAATTTGCAGGAAAAATCAAAGCCGCTAAAGACACGCAAACAAATGAAGCATTTTGCGTTGTTGCACGCCTCGAAGCTTTTATAGCAGGATTAGGTCTTGATGAAGCCCTAACGCGTGCTTACGCTTACAAAGAAGCAGGGGCGGATGCTCTCATGGTTCACTCGAAGCAAACGACTCCGGTTGAAATCATCCAATTCTGCGAGCACTGGGATCATTCCATCCCTCTAGTGATTGCCCCTACAACCTATGCTCCTCTTGCAGCAGACCTGTATAAAAACCTTAATATTTCACTTGTCATTTGGTCAAATCAGCTTTTGCGCACCTCGGTTAATGCCATGCGCAAATCAGCACGATCGCTTTATGAAGCACAATCTCCTCACGCAATTCAGGAAATGGCTTCAATTCAAGAGATCTTTGATCTTGTCAATCAAGATGAGCTAGAAAAAGCAGAAGAGCGCTATGCCACATCCCTCTCAAGCCAAATATCGTAATCTTATCGTTATCGGGTGCGGCCCGCATTATCGAAACAGATACCATGCTGTGCTCGAAGCAGAAAAGGTGACGATCTCTTTACTCATTGATCTTCAAGCACAAAAGGAAACCATTTTAAGTTTTTTTCAAGACAAAGAACTCAAGCCTGCTCAAACACTTTTCCTCGATGAGGCGTATCGCAATTCCATCACCCCTGATCAAATTGAAACTCTAGTCGCAAAGCTTAACCTTACTCATGTTGACGCCGTTCTTCTCTGCACAGAGCCCAAAGTGCGCAAGCCCTATGCTCTCTGGGCCTTTCAACATAAGTTCCCCGTTTTTATGGATAAGCCCCCTTGCGCATTTCCGCATGCTGAAAAAAAAAGCGATCTTTTATTAGATTTTGAGGAAATCGTCAGGAGTGCAGAAAAAACTGAAGTCGATGTTGTCGTTTCTTGCGAGAGAAGAGCTCATTTCGGCTACTTATGGCTCATGGACTATTTGCACAGTTTTATCCAAGAAGAAGAAACGCCTCCGACTTCAATCAACATCCACTTTGCGAATGGACATTGGGTCACTCCTTTCGAATATCATGAACAAGAACACCATCCCTTTAAATATGGCTATGGGCTGCTCCTTCATTCTGGCTACCATTATATCGATTTGCTTTCATCGTTCCTTTCCCTACACCAAACTAAAGAGATCCAATACGACTTAAAAGTGATTTCAACGCACCCGCAAGACGCATTAAAAAGCGCCTCCCTGTTGTCACCAAGTCCATTTGGAGAAACAAGCGTGCTATTCATTGGCCAGGCCAAAAACCGAGGCAAACTTCTCTCAAATTTTTCAGTCCAACTCGAAAACACATCCCTTTCCAAAAGAACTAGTCCTGCTCCGTCACAAGAAGCCAAGTGGCGAATGAGACAAGAGCATGTCATCATTCATCTAGGGTATCTTGCCTCCATTCACATTTCCTGTAATCCGTTGACAAAACTGGATCCTGATCATTACCCAGTCGAGGATTTTAATATTGTCATTATGCATAGCCCTCTTCTTAAAGAGCGACAACCCATCATAAAAATGACAAGAGACGACATTGCAGCTCTTATCCCCCACCGCTCTCTGAATCAGTATGCTCGAGAATGGCAATTAAAAGAGTTTTTGCATGGAAGGGATGGAAATTCATCGCTGAAGTCACATGAAAATACGATGAAGCTGCTTCATCTTATTTATTCTCAAATCGGAGATGCAACTGGACTGCACCAAAGCCCCGAGGTTGAACGATCGTATAGTTAGTAGTCTATCCACACAGCTAACGTTTCAATCGCCTGCGCACAATCTGTTGCTGACACTGCAAGCAGAGCCAGCAACAGATTTTTTAAGCTGCTAGAAGTTAATCACAAGTCATATCGCAGGGACGTGTAAGAGGGTATGCATCACTGACATGCTCTACATAATTTGCAATCCAACCTGCAATTCTCCCTAAAGCCAACATGCACGTGTTCATTTCCCGAGGCACTCCAAATAGCTTGTAGAAAATGCAATTGAAAAGATCGGGATTTGGGGTTAGGTTCCGCTTCTTGTAAAATTCATCGCGCGATACGCGGTCGATCAGCTTAATAGCGGCTTCTCTATATTTTACAATTTCAGGAAAATCAAATGAGTCGTCTGTCAATATTTGGTACATTCTTTCCACTCTTGGATCCCAGCAATTCAGAATGCGATTGTATGTCCTTTGTCCAAATCCCATAAGCAATGTCTTGCTTTCGATTTTTTTATCAACATAAGCATCCACATCTAAACCGCTTTCTAAGAGCTCCTCATACATCGCTGAAACTAATTGGCTAGCTCCTCCATGAATCATCCCATTAAATGCCGCCATGCCAGATGCTACAGCGGGATAAAGACTGCTACGCGCACTGGCTACACTTCTAACTGTGGCGGCAGAACAATTTTGTCCGTGTTCCGCATGTAGAATCATAATCGTATTCAGGATCTTGCCCAATTTTTGTAAACGATCTTGATTTTTTCCTGCATGCATTTGAAATAGAATTCTTTCGGCATAGGAGCGGTCGTCAGTAGACTCAACCCAATTTTCAGACTGAATTTGGGTATAACGGTAAGCAACCGTAATGGCAACTTGCGCAATCAAAAAACCGGCTTTTTCGAAAATATCTGTAGGGTCGTTGAGATACTTACTTTCAATCCCTCCTAATCCGATGACCGCCATACTTAAGGCATCCATAGGATGTGTAGCCAAAGGAATCGCGTCCATCAGATCCTTTTGCTCTTTCAAAAGGCGAAAATTATCGATGATAACTCGTTTAAAGTTTGATTTTCCCTCTTCTCTTTCTCCAAAGATAATAAAATACGCAGCATCAAGAAAATCCAAATCTAACAAAGATTCCACAGATTTTCCTCGGTAATACAATTTACCATCATTTTTATCGATTGTGCACAACGCGCTCTTGCAAATCGCTGTATGGTAAAGCCCCGGATCATAGATCATCATTTTATTAACTGCATTTTTCAAGTGAAGAACTGTATATTCTCCCTCGAAGCTCACTGAAAATATATCATCTAAATTCACATCTTTCATTAGCGTCATAAAAAGTCATTTCCTATGTTAATTGATTAATGCCATTTCATTTCTTTGAGAGAAATAGTTATTAATATAGTGATGATACAATGTACGGATCTTTGCTGTATGAATACCTGGAAGACCGTTTCCTATTTTCATGTGATCAATTTGTACAAGAGGAACAGCATCTTTCACACTTGAGCTGAGGAAAGCCTCATCACAAGTTTCAATCTCTTCCATGCTTAAAGCGCGAAACTCGATAGGGTAGTGCGCTCCAATGAGTTTGAGCAAAATACCTCTAGTCACTCCGTTGACAACTTGATCATCTGTTGCCGTAATCCATTTCCCCTCTTTCAGAAAAAAAAGATTACTTGTGGTCGCCTCTAATAGCTCCTCAGCAGAATTGAGATAGATAGCATCGTCTACAGCAGATTTTGCAGCTTTTTTCATCGCCATAATCGCATGCGTATAATTTGTCGCCTTTACGCAAGGATTAGCGCGCTCTATCTGGAAGGTGACAGCATGCATTCCTTCGGTATAATAGCGTTCTGGCTGAGGCTTGGTGGGGTGAAAGAGCATACTAAACGTTGATTGGTTTGCTGGTAAAAGAAACTCCCTTCCGCACATACCACCAGTAACAAGAAATCGTATGCCCGCATCAATGGGCTGATTTTTATTAATCAGCTGTGTCACCAGTTCTTTGATCTCTTCTCTGCTTTTAGGAAGAGATAACTCGATTTGCTCTGCAGACCATCTTAATCGATCCAAGTGAGCATCGAGGTGAAATGGCTTTCCTTTATACAATTGAACGTAATCAAAAACCCCATATCCTCGGAGTAATCCAAGATCAAAGGGGCTAATAGCAGCTTCCTGTTCTGAGACAAAAGCGCCATCTATAAAGTGATAAATCATTGCTTAACCTCTTAGGTTAAAATTTCACATAAATTTTTCTAAATTTCGCAAGAAATTTAAATCGGCATAATTTACCATTCTTACATTCAGAAGTATACTCCAATCATTTCAAGATTTGGACATTGGCGCAGGATTCAGTAACGCATTCAAAAGGAGGACATGATGAACTCTAATCGGCTATTGGGAATTTTTCTTGTGTTCATATTTCATACATTTGCTTCAACACTAGATCACTCTCAAACACAAGAATATGTCGACCTCTCCCCATTTCTAAACACCTCCTTTCAAGAGGCAATCCAATCTATTGGATGCCAACCTTTAATCATTGACATCCCTCAGAAAACCATTCAGAACGTGTTTACTGCATTTAGCAGAAGCCAAAACCTTGAGAAAATCTGTGAAGTTACTGATCGTTGGTCGAAAGAATTCGCCTCTTTACAAGAAGGACCATGGGAAAATACAAATTATCGATTTGGCATTTTCGATAACAGCAAACCCACGCACAAAAAAAACCGACTGATTCAAGGCATTAACTGTAAAATTTCAAGAGAATACTGTGATTGGGTAAGGGAAAATCATAACGAAGAATTAACTGCGATTCCAGAGTTAGAGCTTCTATTCCAAGAGTTGATGGACATTGAAGAGGTCTGTCATGCCGTCTTAATTAAAAAAATCGAGGAAATTGCGCAAGACTATCCCAACATGGAAAAAATTTTCTACTCCCATGAAGATAAAAAGCGCATTCCCTTAAGCATCCGAATTACAAGATATGACAACAATGGAAAATTTTGCCTACCTCTCCACAACGACATCTCTGTCTTGTCTTTAATCTTTCCCAGTGACGACGATCCCACTAAGGAATGCTTGATCATTGCCCCTCCAGAAGACTTTACATTAAGCAATTTAAGAAGACCGGTTCGTCCGATTCCCCACAACTCATCGCAAATCAGCACGATCTTGCTTTCCGGAGTTTTAATGCCTTTTATCGAAATTCCAATACCCCCATCGCCACATGCTGTTTTGCCTCATGATCGAGATGCGCGCACTGTGATTATCGTCTGTTGCCATTTACCGAATGTATGCACTTCTCATTGGAACACTGTTTTAGATGATATGCAAGAATTGCCAGAAGAATTTAAGCAGAAATGGGGTCTATAATCGAACTCCAAACTTATTTCCAGACTCATATCGCTTAAGCCCTGAATAAAAAGTGAGCAATGCGAGGAGGCAAAAACTCATAGAAATTAAGACAAATAACAAGAGTCGCATCCATGAAAAATTTCTCACCAGTTCAACGGGAAGAAAGGTGATCACTCCTGCAGGCATGATTGTAAACATGACAATCTGCAACGCGCCTGAATAAATGTTCGTCGGATAAAGGGTAAACAGAAAAAGAGCGTCGCAATACTTTTTAGAAACGTTCTCAATAGAGCCCATCCAGAATGCTAAGCTTTGAGCAATGATATTGATAGAAGTAAAGACTAAACACCCGCTAAGCATACATAAAAGCGACAGGGGAATATAAGCAGGAGATAGAACCCCCCGCGAAAAGAGCAGGATTAAACCTGTCATGAGATGTCCCCATCCCTTGGCATAGGATTTGGAACCTGCTATATGTAGAAGCAAATTCTTGGGTTGTGTCATGAAAGGATCTAAATCGCCATTAAGAATAATCAAAGAAAGCCGTTTAATGCCTCCGAAACAAATCCCCATCAGACCATAGCTTCCTAATCCAATCGCCATGAGGATAACCATATCTTCAAGTCGCCAATTACCCACGCTTTTAAATTGTCGAAAAAAAATCCACCAAATGGAGAAAAAAATTAAGTTATTAAGAACCATGAGACTAGCCTCAATGAGAAACGCACCGCGTTTACTCATAGAAGCTCTCATGCTTGTCTTGAGAAGGGAAAAAAAGAAATCAAGTGTTTTTAACATCTTATCCTCCTTCAATGGTCAAAATAGTAAGGCTTTTCCGATAGAGAATAAAAAGGCAGCATAAACCAAGAACAATCCACAACATCAAAGAAGAGACGAGGTCAATCACGTGCATCACACTAAAATCAAGAGCAAGAGCACTTCTCTGCCCTAAAATGGCGGGAAAAGGAGTATAATGAGCAAATGTCTGCATCCACTTTGGATAAATAGTTAGGGGTAAAATGAGTCCACCAAACATAAAAAGGAGTTTTTCCCAAATCCAATAAAAGGGGCTCACATCCTGCAACCAAAACGATGAAAGACCAATAAGCATGAGATAAATAATCCCCAATATGCCTGATATAAAACCAAAGCCAATGCTTAGCGCTAAAGCAGGAAAATCAAATGGCAGCGCACCCACTTGGAAATAAACAAAAATGACAGTTACAACGCCAAGCACTGTAAGATTTGCAGTGAGCGCCCCTAGACTTTCAGCAAACATCGAGCCAATATATGAAATGGGCCGCGGCAATTGATAAGCCAATCTTCCACTATGCAAATCCTCTTCAATGTCATCGTGAACAGAGGGGATAGAAACCAACACCCATTCGTTAAGCGCGATGTACCAAAGCATCTGACTGGCATTCAATGCAACAGCTCCCGTTTTGGCAGCAATCATTTCCCAAAGGTTGGCAAAAATTAACAGGCACGTGATGAGAAAAAGGCTTAGGCCTATTAAAGCTTTGTAATTTCTTAAAGATCGGCGAATAGAAAGATGGAAAATCGATAAGTACTTACCCACTATTTTTCTCTATATAGAATTTGTATAACCTCATCCATCGATATGTCTTCAATTGTGATATCTTTTAGATTGGAGATTTTAAACGCCTCATCCACTACACGATTGATTGAAATCATTTCCACATCGACTTCGCACTTAAAATGAAACCGACTGTTTTCTAAAATCTTAATCCCTGGAAAATCCAACCTAATTGCTTCTTGTTCCGTAATAAGAGTTAAAATCTTCTTCTTGCTATAGGTTTTTTTTAATTCCCTAAGAGAAGTATCAACTATAATCCCACCTTTATCGATGACAATGACACGATCACACACTTGCTCGATATCTGCAGTATCATGTGAGGTGAGAAATAAGGTCGTTTTATACTCCGTAGCTAGCTTATTTAACAGTCTACGAATTAACAGTTTGGCATTAACATCCAAACCAATCGTAGGCTCATCAAGAAACAAAATTTTCGGCCGCGGCAGTAAACTCGCAACAATTTCACAGCGCATGCGCTCTCCTAGAGAGAGTTGACGTACTGGCTTATTTAAAAATGGAGCTAATTCAAAAAGCTCAATTAACTCTTGAACGCGTTGTTTGTATTCAATAGGGTCAATTTCATAAATTTTTGATAACAGCTTAAACGTATCGGAAGGGGGTAAATGATACCATAGCTGTGTCCTCTGTCCAAATACGACTCCAATCTCAAAACCTAAAGCACGTCGATTTTTCCATGGAACGATCCCCATCACTTCAACTGAGCCTGATGTCGGATAGAGAATCCCCGTGAGCATTTTAATTGTAGTCGACTTACCTGCTCCATTGGGACCGATGAACGCCACTTTTTCCGCTTGTTTAATTGAAAAAGAGATCTCTTTTACAGCATCGATTCTTCTCTTTTGTGCGCAAAAAAGGCCCTTTAGAGCTCCTAAAAAACCAGGAGACGTTTCTCTAGTTTGAAAATTTTTAGAAAGCTGATGAACATTGATTACAGTAGTCATGTCTTAATCATTTTGTATTTATACCAAAAATTTATAACAGAGCGCGTGCATTCGGTCAAATTTTTAAACTTGCCAAGAACTTATCCTAAGAAAACAGGCAAAAAATTTTATTAGGATGGGTTCAAACAGCAGAGTTGGCAATCACTTTTTCCTTAAGATACATAACACTTCCACATGATTACTCCCAGGAAACAGAAGATAGCCCTCTGCTTTTTCAACCTCCCACCCATGTTCTAAAAGCTGCTCGCACTCTTTTTGAAATGAGTAAAAACCACAGCTAAGGTAGATGATTTGCTTGAGATGGGATGCTTGGCAGAGCTTATGAAGAAGCGCGGGATCTAAGCCTTTGCGCGGAGGGTCAACAATGACGACCGTGGCTTCATCGATTAGGTGAGTCAAAGCGCCAGCATCACCTGAGAGGTAATGGATCTTTTTCTGAAGAGGCATGGGGAGTTTTAACCGGGAAAGAGAAAAACACTCCGATGCAAAAGGATTGATCTCTGTGCAAAGCACCTGTTCCGATTTAGATACACACGTGAGTCCAATGACACCAACCCCAGCATAATACTCGACGACTTTTTCCTGAGGCAATAGACTCTCTTTAATGGAACTCAAAATCTTTTCAAAAAGCTCAAGATGAGCTTGTGCAAAGCACGCGGGATGTAAAAAGAGTTCTATGCCGCCTACAGTATCAGTTAAATACGGTTCACCCTCGGCAAGATACCACGTGTCGCCTAAAATCCGATTTGTCGATCCGGGCTGCACATTGATCCAGATCCCTTGAAATTGTCCCGATGTGTACAGCTGCTTTACAAACTTATCAATCTGTGGATCACGCCCCTTGCGATTGATCACGACAGCAAGCTGGATCTTTCGGTTCCGCCGTTCGACGGCAAATTGCAGATAGCGGATGGCGCCAGTAATTGTGTGTTCGTCGTAAGGGATAATCTTCGATCGAATCATCCCTTCTTGCACAGTTTGATAAGCCCGGTTAATGTAAGGATGATGCAGCGGACAGTGAGGGATGCTAACCACATCGTGGGTGCCTTGTTTAAATAAACCAATCTGCGGATTCTCTACAGATCCGCGGACTGCTAATTTGGAGCGGGTGCGCCAATGGATCGTGGATCCTGTGATGAGGGTCGCTGTGTTTTTAAAAAAAGATTGTACTTCGTCCCAAATGGGGGGGTGGATCACATTTTCTTGAAAGGCGCACCCGGAACATTGGGGAAAATAGGCACAGTGGATCGAGGGTTTATCAATTGTGGAAAACTCTGTCATTAGCCCGTCCATAAGGTTGTTCATCGTTTGAAGATTGTCGATAACCCGTAAGTTATGATCGGTCTACCGACAACTTATCAACAGCTCCCAGGCTCATGAGAAACAAGGGGGGTTATCAACATTTCCACAACGTAAGAATACGAAGAGAATAACATATATAAGACTCTTCCATCTAGATCCAAGATCAATTTTGTCCTAAAATTATTTTCTCAAAAATGGATGGGAAAAATTGAAAATAAACTTCTGGAAAAATCCCTCATCAAATAAGTGGGAAATTCTATACAATGACGTATCACCAGTTTTTTAGTTGAGCAATTATGTCTTCACTGTTGAATCCTAATTCTCTGTTCTCCCTTGAATCTTATGCACATGCAGCTCTTTTTGAAGGGTGCACATATGCATGGGAACCTCTAGGAAAACTTTTAAATTACCTCGCTATTCAGAAATTAGGAATCATTGATGTTGTGATTCCACATGGTGTGATTTTAGTCGATCGTGACCAGATTTCCATTGGCGCAGGGACTGTGATTGAACCTGGAGTGTTGATTCAAGGACCGTGCATCATTGGTAAAGACTGTGTGATTCGCCATGGGGCCTATATTCGCGGCGGTGCTCTCATCGGAGATCATTGCGTGATTGGGCACGATACTGAAGTGAAGCACTCGATCTTTCTCAACCATGCGTCAGCTCCCCATTTCAACTACGTTGGGGATTCAATTGTGGGAAATAACGCTAATCTAGGGGCCGGGGTGAAGTGCGCGAATGTGCGTTTAGATCGACGCGAAGTAACCATCAAATTAGATGGTGAAATATTTGAAACAGGGTTAAAAAAATGCGGCGCTCTGATTGGTGATGGCGCTCAGCTTGGTTGCAATTGTGTAACTAATCCAGGAACGGTAATCGCAAAACAGGGCGTATGTTTTCCGTGTAAAAACGTCGGAGGATATATCGCAGAACAAGGAATTTTATCATGACAGAGCAAGGATCAGGTCTCGGAAAGGGAGGAGCCTCCCATTTTTTCTATCACCGAGATAAGATTGAACAAGAAATTGCGAAAAGCATTATTTCTTTAGGCGAAAAGACCAAATTGCGCGATGCGTGCGAATATGCATTGACCAATGGCGGCAAACGCTTTCGTCCCTTGATTGTTTTGCTCGTTGCAGAAGCTTTAGAGATGGGCTTGAATGTTGTCGAAGCTGCGCTTTCCGTGGAATATTTTCACACAGCTTCCCTGATTGCTGATGATCTTCCCTGCATGGACAATGACGATGAAAGACGTGAAATGCCCTCCTTGCACAAGGTGTATGGGGAGTCAATTGCTCTTTTAGCAAGCTACGCGCTCATTACTGCGGCGTTTGAAAAAATCCATCGCAATGCTCTTGCGATGCGCGAAGCTGGTGCTCCATTTGCGCAAGGAAGCGATCGCGCGTGTATGCTGGCACTTGAGTCGGCGACGCATTGTTCGGGGATCCTAGGGGCAACAGGCGGACAATTTCATGACCTTTTTCCTCCTAATCACAATTTAGAAACAGTCAAACAGGTGATCTATCAAAAAACGGTGACGCTGTTTGAAGTGTCCTTCATTTTCGGTTGGGTCTTTGGCGGCGGCGATGTGAGCAAGCTGGATCTTGTGAAAAAAGCGGCATACCACTTTGGCATGGCTTTTCAAACAGCCGATGATCTTGGAGATATGCTGCAGGATGAGAAAAAGCAGCGAGAGATTAGCATTGCAAGGCTTATCGGAAAAGAACGCGCGCTTGCTTTCTTTGAAGAGGAAATGCGTCATTTGAATAAGTTGCTGGAAGAGTTAAAATTATTGACGCCCTCTTTCGAGAAGATGTGTAATACTCTTGTGAAATACGCACATAACAACGTTCACGCAGCTGTCTAATATTTTCTTGTCTGCAACTCATTAAATGTGTATTTATGTTTTAAATACACATAAGATGAGCGATTGGCAAAGATGAAAAACATTCCTGTTTTAACACTCATGCTCTTCATCCTACCGCTGGCTGTGCAAGCAAAGCCATCTAACGGTAGGGTGATGGCAGGAAATGCTGAAATTTCTTCCTCTTCTTCGCAAACATCTGTGCACCAGAATTCTGATCGCGCCATTGTGAATTGGGATGTATTTTCTATTGAAAAAGGCTACGCTGTTGAAATTTTTCAACCCAGCTCGTCGAGCGCAAGTCTTCATCGCGTTGTCAGCTCAATTCCGAGTGAAATCTATGGAAAACTATCATCCAATGGCAGTGTCTTTCTTTTGAATCCTAATGGAATTTTGATCGGTCCTGAAGGACGTATCGAAACCTCTGGATTTGTCGCGAGCACGCTAAGTCTCGAAGATCACCAATTTCTCTCAGGTCAAGATCTGCACTTTTCTGGCTCTAGCGGCACAATTTTGAACTTAGGAGTGATCCATTGTGCGCAGGGTGATGTCTATCTGTTTGCACCAACGATTTGCAATGAAGGGAAAATCGTTGTAACAGAAGGGGTTTTGGGGAAAGGAGCGGGAACTGAGGTTTTTCTCCAGGTTCAAGGAGAGGAACGTGTTCTGATTCGCGGAACGGGCAAAATAGTCAATTCTGGGATCGAAGAAGCGCTATCTTTAGAGATTAAAGCCAATGGCGGCAATCCTTACGCAGTTGCGATCAAAGATGATGGGCTTGTTAATGCCACTGGTTTTGAAGAGAATGAGGGAAGAATTTTTCTTCGAGCAGATTCTGGAATAGTGGCTCTTAATGGAAAAATGACTGCAGCCCAAGGAAGAATTGAAGCGACTGCTGATGAAATTTTTGTATTGCCAAGCGCTCTCTTGAGTGTAGATGCGGATGAAAGAGGGAATGCTGGCTCGATCTTCTTACTTGGCAATGAGAGTGTGATGGTTGAGGGCTCAGTTACGGCGCGTGGTGGAAAGTTTCAAGGAGATGGCGGGTTTATCGAGTTTTCTGCGCCTTCAGTAAAGTATTTAAGCGCCGTGGATGCTTCTTCCCTCTTTGGTAAAGCGGGTAGTTTTCTTCTAGATCCCTATAATGTGATCATTTCTTCTGTTGATCCCGGCTTGCCGGATAGTTGGGTCAATTCAGCAATCCTAGGCGCTACGCTAACGGGTGGAACGAGTGTGACAATTTCTACAGCTGTGACAACAAATTACACACGTTCAGGGTCAAATGCGCTTGCAGGCGATCTTACTGTTAACAGTACTGTAACAGCAACTGGTTTAGGTAATGGAAGTTTAACGTTAATTGCAGACAATGATATCACTGTGAATGCTTCCATTTCGATTAATTCGGGAAATTTGAATCTACAGCCAAATAACAATTTAACGATTAACGCTCCGATTAGTGCAGTTTCATTTTCTCCTATTACAGCTCTCGGGGTTATTTCTATAGTATCTCCAGCAACAGTGACATCAACAGGATCGGGAAATTCTCTTTCATTTTCTGGAAATAATGGCGTCTTTGTGAATAATGCACAGAGTACGACAAGCGTTTGCCAGGTGCAAACCAACAATGGTGAACTCGATTTCATCTCAGGAATGGGTGAGATTCGAATCTTTGGTTCTAGCAATTTACCCACTGTTCTTAGTACGGGAACTGGTTCACTATTCTTAACCTCTAATGGGGATATTTCAGTTGTAGGTTGGGTCAGTAGTGGAGAGGTTAAAGCTCAATCGTTTGCTGGCAATATCTATGTCGGAAATGATTCGACAGGCCTGCTCTCAATGGGCATTTCAACGCATTTTTTCGATCCTTCTGGCGCGACAGATGCCTCCTTTAATGGCAATGCGGTTACTTTTCAAGCAGGGACGGGACTCGTTGAGGGAGTTCTTTTTCAAAAGAAGAATTTTAATGTGATCGCCGCTACAGGAGATATTTCCTTTTTAGGCGGCAATGCAAAAGATGGCTCCATTCTAATTACAGAAGTAGGCTCTTTTCCAGGCACAAAATCATTAACGGCATTGATGGGCTCTGCCATTTTTCAAGATGGAAATGGAATGGGAAGTTCAGTGGGTTTTGATGGAAATGTGGTCAATGTTGATGTGGATGTTGATCTTCAATGGTTAGGATCTTCATCTCCTAGTAATGGGGGAGTCTTTTTTCTCTCAGCGACGGGAGGCACGTTTAATATTGGCCAAGATTTTATTGTTTTGCCAGGCAGTGGGTCCTCACAGGTTTTTTCGCAAATTCAAGGGCCTTCCACACTTGCTGTTGGACGCGATTTTACATTAGGTGGGCCAGCTGTCGCAGCTTCTTGGCAAGTTAATTTTTATGATGTCGTGTTCGCGATCGGAAATGATATGAACGTCGTCGGTGGAACCCATAATGGGATGTTAACGCTTTCTCAATCCGGAAGCATGCTCCAATCAATTGGTCATGATTTCACAGTGACAGGAGGAACTAGTGGGTCGCTGCAATTTTTTGTGGCAACAGACTCTAGTGCTTCGTTAGCCATTGGGAATAATTTCTCCTCTACCGGAGGATCTGGGGGTATGAGTGTACAACCAGTGGGCGAGTTTCTTTTGTCTAGCGTTAGTATTGCAAATGCATTTTCTCTCTCAGGTGGAACATCGGGCACACTCTTAAAATTATTACCTGCGAATAACCAGTCGAATTTATTGATCCATGGCAACGCAACAATTACAGGGGGAACAGGGGGCGGCGCCTATTTGGAAAGTCGTGACTTTTTTCAAATGGAAGTGGTGGGAGATTTGAGTCTTCAAGGGGGATCTGGAACTGCACCGGATGCTCAAATTATTTCTTCTCTGATCATAGATAATTCTTTTCAACATATCTATGTGAATGGGGATTTGACAATTGATCCAGGCACTGGAACAGATCAAGGTGTTGCGATTATTTGCGCGCTTACTTCTCAAGGCGCATCTATTGCGACAGAACAACGGGTTGATGTTGGACAGAACATTGTGATGACAGGCGGCTCATCTAATGTGCGCGTGGGAATTTTGGGATTTGTTCAAGATGATCCAATGGGGCTTGTCGGAGATCCATCTGACTCTTTAGGACCTACTTGTATTGTGCGCTCTTTGGGATTGATTACGGCAACTAACGGTTCTGGAATTTATCCGGTAAGTTTGGAAAATGCTGATGTATTAGTACCAGTGATAGGTTTTCCTGTTCCTCCTCCTGCAGGGGCCGCCTACACTCCAGGAAATGTGAGCATCCAAGCGGGCGGAGATCTTACTTTAAGCTCTGGAATTGTGACAGGCTCAACTGTTGGGCTCTACAACACAAATAATGCGCTACTCCTTCAAGCAAACGAGCAGTTTGCTAATGGAGCCTTGTGGCCGGGTAATGTAATCCTCGGGATTTCCGGCCCTTCCCTCTATCCTTCAGGACAAGGCGCTGTGATTGCAAGTACTACGCCTGTTAATACTGATGTTGCTCTAACAACCATTAACGGAAACATATCACTGCTTTCTGCACAAAATAATACGTCTTCTAACCCGGTCGATTTTGTTGTTGGTACGGCTATAGACCAATTCCTTTTTTCAACGACAGCTGGCAATCTTCTTGTTTATGGCTTTAACGATATCCAAATCACTTCTGCTCTTTCCACAGCGGGCAACAGCGTTCTTGTTGTTCCTGCCACAAACCAGATCCATTTAGAATGTAACGCAAGCATTTTTACAACAGCCCCCATTACCCTTACAGGAAGCGGATTTAGTATTGGCTTGTTTTCTAGCATTCCTCCTGCTGTCACCGGCAATGTTGATGTTCAAGATAGTATCACAGCCTCTAGCAGCACGGGAATAATCAATATCAATTCTCGTGTAGGTTACTTACATCAAACTACTGGAACGTTAACTGCAGGCACTATCAACCTTACGGCAGCAGCAGGTATTACCAACACGTTGCAAGCGGATATGGCTGTGCGCACATCTGCAATTAATGCAATCACTGCAGCAACTACAAGCAGCATCCTGTACTTAAACAATATAGCTGTAGGGTCCAACACGTCCAATACAGTCGTAACCCTTACTAACGGTCCTGGAACTGCAAGCTTAGGACGTGATCTCTACTTTGCCCAATATGGGGGCATTTCCCTTCTTGTCAATCAGGCAACAGCGGATGGCAACATCTCTCTTCTCGCACTTGCAGGGCAAGAAAATGTGACCCTCAATGGCCCTGTGCGCGCTGGAGCAAACCTTATTGGAGTTGCTTTCCAAAACCTTAGTTTGAGTGGGTCTGGATTTGTCAGGGCAGAGCAAAATGTGACTTTAATCCTCGATGAATATGCAGGCGCCGCAAATGGTGATAGCATCTTTGTGAATGCAAGCGTAAGCGGTGGTATCCATTCCTACGCTGGGAATGTTGCCGTTTATGCTTCCAGTGGGCCAGATGCGCCAGCTGGTACAACCGTTCCTAATTTGAGTATTTTAGGGAGTTATTCAAGTGCTGCAACATGGGATCAAAATAAACCCGGCGGTCTTCTTTCAAAATACGACACTTCGTGGGAAACTGGAGGACCCTTCCATGGACCTGGTTTTGGGACTGTGTATACTCCGGGCACGGGGGTATTTGGCAGTAACGTCATTTGGTACAAAGCAATTCCAGGGCCGATTCCCGTTCCTCCTCCATCGCCCGCTTTAGTTTTCATGCAACAGATCGACCAGATTTTTTCATTGCTTAATGATTTTAGAAAATGGGGCGAAGAAATTGCATTTTCTGTTCGTTGGGTGGGAACAAAAAACGATTACCCATTGCTCAAAGAATCCTTATATTTCTTAGTAGATGATCCAAAAGAAACGCATAAAGTTCACAATACCTACGACCGATTGAAGAGAAGAAAGTTCGTCTATGAATATTAAATTGAAGTTTTTTATTTTTGCGGTGATGGCGGTCTGGGGCGTTTCTATGTACGCACAACCGGCAATGATTGAAGAACATCAAGTAGTGTTGTTTTCGCTTAAGTCGATCCATTTTATTGCAAGTCCAAATCAGATAAAGAAGCGCGCATTTGAGCCTGGAATTGATGCTACAGAAGTTCCTTTTCTTAAATCTCACCCTGCTTTTTTAGAATCTCTAAAAAAGGAATACATCAGTCAGCCGCTCACACTTGAGAAAATCGAGGGTTTAAGAACAAAAATCCTGAACTTTTACCATTCTAAAGGAAGAGATCTCGTTAAGGTGATCGTTCCTGAACAAGAACTCACGAGCCGCAACCTTTATGTCATCATTCAAGAAGCGCATTTAGGAAAGGTGGACATTGTCGGAAATCTCTATTTTAGCGATCAATCTATTCGCAACAATTTATCTGCTGAAGAGGGGGAATCTCTCGATTTTAAAGATCTGAAACAAGATCTTTCCTGGATCAATCGCAATCCATTTGTGCAAGCCTCTGCCATCCTTTCGCAAGGGAAAGAACCCAATACCACAGACCTAGATATTGTTGTCAAAGACCGCTGGCCCTACCGCTTCTATGTGGGCGCGGATAATACTGGAACGCACAGCACGGGCAAGACGCGTTTATTTACAGGTGTCAACTTCGGCAACCTCTTTGGCTTAAATCAGAATCTCTCGTATCAGTTCACTTCGGGAACCGATTATAATCGGTTCCGTTCGATGACGGTCGATTACCTCATTCCTTTTCCTTGGCACAATCTTTTGCACGTCTATGGAGGCTATTCCCAGTCTCAGCCCCATTTGGCTCATCGCGATCTGCATTTGGAAGCAAAAAATTGGCAGGTCGACGCGCGGTATGAAATCCCGATCAATGCGTCAGGCCCCTTGTTGCAACAGATCGATGTCGGATTCGATATCAAAAGAATTAACAACGATCTCGAATTTGGTGGAACGCTCGTTCAGCGCCAGTTCGTGAACGTGATTCAAGCTGTTGTCGATTATAATAACGGCTATCAAGACTCTAGATGGAAGTCGACAATTGACCTCAGCCTGTTTTTAAGTCCTGGAGAAATCGGGCATGACAACACCACTTCGGTATTTGAAACCCTACGACCCGATGCCAATTGCCACTACCTGATCTTCGGTCTCGAATGGAGTGCTTCCTATTTGCTCACTAAAGGGGGCTGGCTCCTCACAGGAGACCTTTGGGGGCAGGTGACCACCACAAACCTTATTCCGACAGAACAGCTCATCCTAGGCGGCTACAATTCGATTCGCGGCTATGAGCAGAGCGAGGTCACAGTGGATGATGGGCTCGCAGTGAGCTTTGAGCTACATACGCCCAATTTCTTTTACCGTAACAATAAGGGGGGGCGAGGTGCGCGTGATAACCTCTACTTCCTTACCTTTGTCGATTACGGCTGGGGAAGAAATCACAAGCTGCAAGAGGGAGAAAAAGATGGGATCAACTTGCTAGGTGTCGGCGCGGGCGTGCGCTACTATCTGGGCAATGCGATTAATGCGCGCTTTGATTATGCGTTTCCTCTACTCGATCCTCCCTACTCGCCCAAACGCAAGCAGCGGATCTTTTTCGGCGTGGTCTTTTCTTACTAACAAAAAGGGGCCCCTATTTAGGGGCCCCAAGAATTGAGCGATATTGTGTGCTGTCAGTTTTTGATTAGTCAAAGGAAAGAAGATCGCCAGTTGTTGCTGGTGAAGAAACCGCAACCCCTAGGAAATCAGAAAGCTCAAACGAAATAAGATCTTTCTTGCAGGTTTGTTTTTGCGACTCGAGGTTTTCATTTACAGTTGCCACTCGCTCTTCCACAGCCATTTTAAGCTGGATTACTGATCCAACAAATGCTGGATTATGTGAAATGTCTGCATTTGGATCTTCTAGATCAAGTTTAAACCCTTCGAAGTTGAATTTCTTGATTACATCTTTGTTTTCTTGATTAAATCGTGTTGTCCACGCTGCGTTTGTGTCAAAAATATTAGAAATTTCTGCAAGTGCATCTGAAATCTCTTCTGGTTTTTTTGTTGTTAGTACTTTATCGAGGGCACTTGACACAAGCGTCAGACCGTTCAACTCTGAATAATCAGATCTATTTCCGCTAATAGCCATATTTTTCTCCTTAAAACTAGTTTTTAAATTATATGAAAGCTTGAGCTTTCTTAATTAAATATTATATACAAACTTAATATTTAAGTAAACTTAATTATTTGTTTGTATTTTGTTTTGTAATGTGCTTATATTAAGTTGTTTGTGAAAAAATCGTTATTTTTATAGAAAAGGGCCATTTTAAAAAGGACCCTTGAACTAGCTAGAATGGGGTTATCCAAACGCAATAAGATCAGTAGTTACCGATCCCTGCGAGATCGCGGGTGTAAAAGTGCTCTGTACCGGACAAAATTTTTATAATTCATCATAAAGCACTGTATTCCAGATTGTTAGCGCTTTAAGCAGTTTTCGAAATTCAACGAATTTCTTCTC